>NZ_AP014548.1:2556884-2915920 GCF_000831385.1 Nonlabens marinus S1-08
TGGCTTCTAATCTGGACTTGACTGCAATGGGTGTTATTAACTATGCAGTGACTCATTTGAAAGTAGATCATGTAGTTGTTTGTGGACATTATGGTTGTGGAGGTGTTAAAGCCGCTATGCAATCTCAAGATCTTGGGATTTTGAATCCATATTTAAGAAATATACGTGACGTATACCGTATGCACAAGGAAGAGTTGAATGGTATCAAAAATGAAGAAGATAGATACAAGAGACTCATAGAACTTAATGTTCAGGAACAATGTATCAATGTTCTTAAAACCAGCGATGTACAGCTTGCCTTTAGAGATCGTGGTATTACCGTTCACGGTTGGGTTTTTGACTTAGCCACTGGTAAACTTATCGATCTCAAAATTGATTTTGAATCTATTTTAAAAGACATCATGGAGATTTATCATCTCGATTAATTTTTTTTAGTAGCAATTAATAGAGCGCCCTCTGTAAACACAAAGGGCGTTTTTTATTGAAGAAGATATACACCATAAACAGCCTCGACAACAATTGATCTTACTTTGATGGAACATCAACATTTTTTGATTTACAAGCCGTATAAAATGGTCAGTCAGTTTGTGACTAATGACCGACATCAAAAAAGGAAGCGTTTCTTAGGAGAATTAGCTGACTTCCCTGAGGGAGTTATGGCTGTAGGTAGACTTGATGAGACTAGCGAAGGTTTGCTGCTTATAACAACAGATGGCAAATTGAGTCACCAAGTCAACAATTCAGGCAAATTTAATAAAGAGTATTATGCTCAAGTAGACGGGAGCATAACTGAAGAGGCTATCCTAACTTTAAGACAAGGAGTGGATATAAGTGTTAACGGCAAAACTTATAGAACCAAGCCTTGTGAGGTCAAACAGCTAGTGAACATTCCTAAACTACCTCAAACGGATCAGAAGATCAGAGATGATAGACATGGACCCACCAGTTGGATCTCTATCGTACTAAATGAAGGTAAGTTTAGACAAGTTCGTAAAATGACTAGTGCAGTAGGTTATCCTACTTTGAGACTGGCTCGAGCTAGAATAGGAAACTATTCCTTTGAGGGGATGAAATGTGGAGAGATTATAAGATTGAAGGCAAGACTTGAGAATATCAGCTCTTGATGATGATCATGGTCGCTTTGACTCCAGAAGCTAAATTCCAAACGTTTTTTGAAATAATCTCGCCCTTTTTATTCATTACTTTAAACTCTGCGGTATTAGGGCCCGAGGATCCTTGATTCAAAGCTTCTATTTCTAGTTTATTAAAACCAGGGTTCAGGTTGATCGCAAAACCTTGAAAAACATTGCGCAAATAAATTTGATCTACGATAATTTGTCCATCAAGCCACACTCGAACTAAGTCGCCATCTTCAAACTGATGATCTCGACATACCATTTCTAATACACTTTCACCCGTACGAATTTCGCCAAGAAACGTGTCGCTTCTAAATCCTATGGCATTGCCATTATCTGCAAAGAATTTTTGTTGCTTAAATTGAACTCCTGGATCTAGTAAATCACTATCGGTACGCATACTCACCGCAGGTCGCTCACTACTTCTAGAAAAAAATGGCGTTATTTCTTTCTCTTTTTTAGGAAATAATAAAGACCCACCTTCTTCAGTTTGGGGTACAGGATTCACTTTGACTGTTGAAGTACGCGGCGTTTCCTGCGCATACGCAGTCAAACTCAACAAGAATAAGAGAAGTTTTAACCCGTTTTTCATACCTTAAATGTAGCAATTTCCTTGCCCAACTGATTTTGTGAACAAAAACTTTTATCATCTAAGACTCTAAATAGTTGAATTAGTTGCGTTAAGGCTTTAAAAAGTTCGCTTTCGCGAAAGCGAACTTTTTAAAAGAAGTATGTCCTACATTAGCTAATTCGCTGTATATGAGCCCCTATTTGTTTAAGGCGACCGTCAATATTTTGATATCCTCTATCAATCTGTTCTATGTTATGAATAGTGCTGGTTCCTTTGGCACTGAGAGCGGCAATAAGCAATGAGATTCCTGCACGTATGTCTGGAGAAGTCATGGTTGTTGCCTTAAGGCTGGATTGGAAATCATGGCCTATCACGCTAGCACGGTGAGGGTCACAAAGAATAATTTTAGCCCCCATATCGATGAGTTTGTCTACAAAAAACAATCTGCTTTCGAACATTTTTTGATGAATCAGTAGGCTACCACGAGCTTGAGTGGCGACTACTAACACAATACTCAATAAATCTGGAGTAAAGCCAGGCCAAGGCGCGTCTGATATGGTCAATATGGAACCGTCAATGTAGTTTTGAATCTCATAACCATCTTTATGAGCAGGAATGTAAACATCATCTCCTCGACGTTCTAGTGTAATCCCCAACTTACGGAATGTTGATGGAATTAACCCCAATTCATCGTACGCAACGTTTTTTATGGTGACCTCACTTTTAGTCATAGCGGCTAGACCTATCCAGCTGCCAATCTCGATCATGTCTGGAAGGATTCTGTGTTCCGTCCCGCCCAGTTCGCTCACTCCTTCAATGGTCAACAAATTGGAGCCTATTCCAGAGATCTTAGCTCCCATACGGACTAGCATTTTACACAGTTGCTGTAAATAGGGTTCACATGCGGCGTTGTATATGGTTGTAATTCCTTTAGCCATTACAGCTGCCATAACAATGTTCGCTGTTCCGGTAACAGATGCCTCGTCTAGCAACATGTGTGTTCCTGTGAGCTCCTCTGCCTCTACACCGTAGAAGTATTCCTCTTTATTGTATCTAAATTTTGCACCTAACTTTATAAACCCTTCAAAGTGAGTGTCCAGTCTTCTACGGCCGATTTTATCCCCACCAGGACGTGGGATAAAACCTTGACCGAATCGAGCCAACAATGGTCCAACTAACATAATGGATCCACGAAGGCCACGACCTAATATTTTATAATCCTCTGATTGAAGAAAGTCTAGATCTACATTATCTGCTTGAAAGGTGTACGAACTTGTACCGTTCTTTGTCACCTTAACTCCTAAATGACTTAATAGATCAATTAGTTTATTGACATCGATAATATCAGGTACATTATTAATAGTCACAGGATCGGAAGTCAATAAGACCGCACATAAAATTTGTAACGCCTCATTCTTAGCTCCTTGTGGATGAATATCTCCTTTGAGTGCATGACCACCTTCTATAATAAATGTTCCCATGGTTTTTTTGACTTTGAATTTTAAAAATAATATGATCAGAACGGTCGAACCTCAACTTCTCTGTCAACTATTCAAAAGTAATTAACAGAGATTAGAAATACAGAGATTTTTTAAACTCATACTCTGGCACAAAAAAAACAGCCGTTTAGGCTGTTTTTAAATAATTCTTCAAAAGACTTAATTGCGTCTGCGTCTGTTATTGTTGTTATTACTTCTTCCACCTTTTTTTGAACGGCTTCTGTTATTGTTATTATTGCTCGTATTTCTACGGGTATTAGTGTTGCGGTAGATCAGATCCTTAGATTCTAGTAGGTCTTCATCTTTAGCAGCGAGATTGATTTGTCCATCGCTCAATTCAAATAAATGTTTGAATATCACTGAATCATCAACGGAGTCTTTGTTCCAATTGAGAAAAGACTTTTTCATGTGATTTGCAATGATGAATGTCAAAGCTTCTCGCTTCTCCCCTTTTTCCCATGAAGTAGCTACATCAATCATGCTCTGTATGTTATTCCCGTAAAATCTATATCTAGGTTTCTTTTGAGGATAAGGCATACGCGGTGGATGCGCTTCTAAATCTTCTTTACTAGGTAATGGGTATGGGGAATCTACATCAATATCAAACTCTGATATGATAAAAAACTGATCCCATAGTTTGTGTTGAAAATCAGCGACATCTCTTAGATGAGGGTTCAAATTACCCATAACTCCAATGATGGCATTTGCCATGCGGTTGCGCTCTTCTTTAGTCTCTAGGGTTTTACAGTGCTCTACAAGCTTCTGTATATGACGACCGTATTCAGGTATATTAAGCTGATTACGCTCTGTATTGTACTCTAATGATGATATCAAAATGAAATGTAGTTCTTATTGTGAAGTGCTGCAAAATAAACAAAAAGCAGTTAATCTTGTTAAAATATATTGGTAAATGAAGTTTGCATCTATAAGGAAATAACTCCCTCCACCTTAGAAACTTCTTTATACTTTGCAATAACAGCGTCAGGATCTTTCATATTTACAATGATTGAAACACTGGTATATGTTCCTTTACTGGATTCTTTAGTCGTAATAACAGCCCCTATATTATTGAAAATATTTTCGATTTCTGAAATCTTATCTCCGGCTGTGGGAACAATAAACTTGTATAAGTATTTAGAGGGCCACAAACTGGTATCTGCTAGTTGTAACTTTAGCTTTTCGTAAAATTCGTCTGACTTGGAATCGCTCATAATAGGAATAACTTATGCAAATATAATCATCGGGATGCGGTCCTGCTAGAACTGGATTTAGTTAATTTGTAGTTCATGGAATCAACAGCTAGAATATTGTTAATAGGAGGTCCTGGATCAGGAAAAACAACCTTAATTAAAGCCATTGAGGATAAAGGTTATACCGTACATCATGAAATCTCGCGAGAGATTACGCTCAAAGCTCAAAAACAGGGAATAGAACAGTTATTTCTAGATGATCCCATGTCATTTTCCAATCAGCTCCTAGAAAAAAGGATTGAACAGTTTCATAGGGCTGATTCTGGCATTCATTTTTACGATCGTGGTATCCCTGATGTTCCCGCATATCATAAATCTACTAAGGATCCGATACCGGAATCGTATTATGAGGCTTCAAAGAAGCATATCTATGATCAAGTTTTTTTCCTGCCACCCTGGAAAGAAATCTATGAAAGCGACAATGAGCGTTATGAATCCTATGATCAAGCAGTAACCATCGGTAAAATACTTACTGACTTTTATGAATCTTTAAATTACAATGTTATCAGAGTACCTAAGTTACCAGTAGCAGAACGATTAGATTTTATACTAAGAACCTTAAAAATTGATTGAAGCCTCTAGAGACATATTACAAAAAGTCTACAGTTATGATGCATTCCTGCCCTTGCAAGAGGATATCATTGCTAATGCATTAAAAGGAAAAGATACGGTAGCACTATTACCCACAGGTGGCGGTAAATCTTTATGCTATCAGATTCCAGGATTGCAGCTGGATGGTATTTGTATAGTTGTTTCTCCTCTCGTAGCGCTTATAAAGGACCAGGTTTCTCGCCTTCAATCTTTAAATGTCAAAGCCATAGGCCTGACGGGTGCGATACGTTATCAGGATCTGGATGATATCCTAGACAATGCTATTTTTGGTAATTACAAGTTTTTGTATTTAAGTCCAGAGCGGTTGCAACAACCCTTAGTTCAAGAGAGAATCACTAAAATGAAGGTGAATTTAATAGCTGTGGATGAAGCCCACTGCATCAGCGAGTGGGGACATGACTTTAGACCCGCCTATAGAGATATAACCATATTAAAGTCATTAGTCCCTAATGTTCCTGTTATGGCACTCACCGCCACCGCTACGCATAAGGTTCAGGAAGATATCATATCTAATTTAGAACTTGAAAACGCCACAGTATTTAAGAATAGCTTCAAACGAGATAACATCACCTATCGCATTCTAGAAACTGCTGACAAGCGTAAATCTACCGTACAATTTTACGAGCACCAGCCGTACAGTTCCATTGCATACGTGCGAAGTCGTAAAAACAGTATTGAGTACGCCCGATTATTACAACAACACTATATCACCGCTGGATTTTATCACGGCGGGCTGGATTCAAAAGCAAGGGACCAATCCATGCAAGAGTGGATGAATAACACAACTACAGTTATAGTAGCAACTAACGCTTTTGGGATGGGAATCGATAAGTCAGATGTGCGCAGTATTGTACACCTGCAACTACCCGATAGCATTGAGAGTTATTATCAAGAAACCGGTCGCGCCGGTCGTGATGGTAAACCCAGCGTTGCTCAATTTATTTATAATGTGAACGATCTTAACCACGCTCACAATCAGTTCATTAAAAGCTTGCCCTCGGTTGATTTTTTGAAATTGGTGTACCGTAAATTGAACAATTATTTTCGGATTCCACAAGGGGAAGGAATGGAAAGCCCGCATCATTTCTCGTTTGCAGATTTTTGTAGGACTTATGACTTGAATGGTGTGGCGTGTTACAATGCCTTGCTAGCATTAGATCGATTTAGCGTGCTCTCGATGTTGCAAGATGTTAAGGATAGGACGAGTATTCGCTTTCGCGAAAGCGGAAAAAACATACTCCAATTTGCTATGAACGACCCTATAGCAAGTGCCATCATTCAATCTCTCATGCGCACTTATGGCAGCAGCCAAGAACAGGAACTCAACATCAATCTGGGCTTGATCGCCTTGCGCAGTAATACAAGCGAAGAAAACGTTATTCGTATATTAGAGAAAATGGCGCAACAAGAGCTTATCGATGCACAGTTGACTCCAGCAGATACACACATTAATTTTTTAGTGCCACGAGAGGATGATCGTACTATCAATCGATTTGCGAGTGATCTAGAAAAGCAGAACAAACTGAAGGAAGCTAAGCTTAAAGCCATGATGCAGTTGGTTCAAAATCGGAAGGACTGTATTCAGAATTTGATTTTAGCCTACTTTGATGAGCCTGTACAAACACCTTGCGGGAGCTGTTCCAATTGTAAGCCTAAAAAGAGGTCGGGAGCTGAGCTTAATTCTATAATGCTTTTGCAAACTTTGCAAAGCGCAAGGACATTTGAAGACCTTTTAGTTACTCTAAATACGGATAAAGCAAAACTTACAGAAGCACTGAGAACCCTTTTAGAAAAACAACAAGTAAAAATCACCAAAGACAATAAATACATCATTCATGAATAGATCCTTAAAAATCGTTTTCTATGGTACTCCAGAGTTTGCTACTGGAGTTCTAAAAAAGTTAGCAGAATCTGATCATCAGGTGGTCGGTGTGGTTACAGCACCAGATAAGCCAGCAGGACGAGGACGTCAATTGCAACAAAGCCATGTAAAAACTTTTGCAGAGAAAAAAGGACTTAACATACTACAACCTACTAATTTAAAATCTGAAGAGTTTATAGAGCAACTAAAAACATTAGGGGCTGACTTACAAGTGGTGGTTGCCTTTCGTATGTTGCCTGAAAGGGTATGGTCTATGCCGCCTTTAGGTACCTTTAATTTACATGCAAGTTTGCTCCCACAATATAGAGGAGCAGCACCTATCAACTGGGCGATCATCAATCGTGAGGAAAAAACTGGTGTCACTACCTTTTTTATTGATGAGCAAATTGATACAGGAGCAATTATAGATCAAGTAAGTTGTAATATAGAAGAAGAGGAAACTGTAGGTACTCTATACGGGAAGCTGATGGAGTTAGGAGCTAATCTAAGCTTGAAAACAGTGAACGACATCGCTAATGGTCCTATCCAAACTAAAATTCAGAAGGAGGCACAGGATTTAAAGGAGGCTCCTAAACTGAATGCGTTAAATACCACGCTAGACTTTAATCAAACTGCAGGAGAAGTAGATGCCATGGTAAGAGGTTTGAATCCTTTCCCTATTGCTAAAGCAGTTCTAATTGATGAAGAACATCAAAATATCAAGATATACCAAACACAAATCATACGCCGACCGCATAAAATGTCTCCAGGAAGTATAGTCGTGGAAAACGGAAAAATTAAAGTAGCATGTGCAACTGATTTTATCGACATCTTTGAGTTGCAATTACCCAATAAAAAGAGAATGAAAGCATCCGATTTGTTAAATGGATTTCAATTCAGCCCGAATGCTAGATTTGATAAGGCCTAGCGATAAAACGACACAATAATCGGTTTTTTGTTAACAATTGTTCAAGGTTATAAACAATTTTTCCACTTTCTCGCTCTTATCCTTGCGTGCTAGCAGAATCCGTATAAATTTGTTTCTACGTTTTAGTTTAACCAACATTAATTTAAATTCTATTATGAACAAAACTGATTTAATCGAAGGAATGGCAGAATCTGCTGGCATTTCAAAAGCAGCTGCTAAAAAGGCATTAGAATCTTTTCTAGGTAACGTTGAAAAGTCTCTTAAAAAAGGTGACCGTGTATCTCTAGTAGGTTTTGGTTCTTTCTCAGTCTCTAAAAGAGCTGCACGTGAAGGAAGAAACCCACAGACTGGTAAAACCATCAAAATCGCTGCTAAAAAAGTAGTGAAATTTAAAGCAGGTAGCGACTTACAGAAAGCTGTAAACTAAGACTGCTATCTTTTAAGATTTAACCCGTTTCTAACCGAAACGGGTTTTTTTTTGTAAAAAACAACCAAAGATTAAATTAAATTCTTGTTAAAGAATAAATTTAATTTATTATGTTTAAACCTAGTCAAGAGCTTATGAATACACTTATTCCAGAACGTGGCAAGCTACTAGTTTCAGAACCCAGCATTATTGGGGATGTTTCCTTTTCAAGATCAGTTGTTCTATTGACAGAATTTAATGACGATGGAATTGTAGGGTTTATCATTAATAAGCCTTTAGATTTCACACTCAATGAACTGATCCCTGAAATTCATCAAGAATTTGAGGTTTATGAAGGTGGACCTGTTAGTCAAGACAACCTCTATTTCCTTCATCGCATACCAGAATTGATCCCTAACTCGCATCTTATTCAAGATGGTATCTATTGGGGTGGCGATTTTCAGACAGTGAGCACCTTAATCAATTTAAATAAAATTCAGACAGAGGATATTAAGTTTTTCCTTGGGTATTCTGGTTGGGAACGAGAGCAGTTACAACAAGAGTTGGATTCTAACTCTTGGGTAGTTACAGATAATGAAGACAGCAGTGAAGTACTCTCTGATCAAATGCACGACATCTGGAAGCATAAAATGCGTAATCTAGGCGACGGGTATGAGATATGGTCCAATGCACCAGAGAATCCTAGTTACAACTAGGAAAACAACTTTTCATTAAAAAAAGATCGCAACTCATCGCCAGCGGTTTGCTCGTATTCCTTTTTTCGGTACTTCGTGATATTCTTGATTCCTTGAATCACATTAGTTGAAAATAATTCATCCGCACGTTGAAGTTCAAAAGGGGTAATACTTTCTTCTACTATTTCATAATTCAACATGCGCTTTAATTGCGCTATCACTTGTTCTCTCATGATACCGTTTAAGCATCCATCTACAAGCGGTGGTGTTTTTATGATATTTTCAGATCTTAAAAATAGATTTCCAGATATACTTTCTACTACCATTTTATTTTGATTCAAAAGCAGCATGTCATCATAGTCATTCTCCGTTTTGTAAACACCCGCTAGGATATTTACGGTTTTAGTGGACGTCTTTAAATTACCTAGCATTCCTAAAGGAAGTAAATGGTCTTTGAAAAGTTCCACTTCATTTTTCTCACTCCTTTCAAATATTTGAGATAGATCTGTCATTTCTATCGTAAATGAAACTGTATTGTCAGTAGGGGTATATAATCCTCCTGCATTTCGCCAAACCGATATACGGACTCTAGAATGGCCTCCTTTTACTTTTGAAGTATCGTACAATCTAGTGATTTGTTCTTCAAAATACTCTGGAGTAAAAAATTGTGGGATCTCCATGCGTAAGAGCCGCATGCTGGACATGAGTCTAAAATAATGGGATTCATAGAAAATAGCGGTTCCTTGAAAGCAACGTATAGTTTCAAACACTCCATCGCCATAGAAGGTTCCACGATTATTGTATGGCAGTTTTGCCTCATCATTCTCTATAAGTACATCATTAAAAATCACCATAAAAAAAGCCCTGAAATTCAGGGCGCAAATTTAATTGTTATAAAACGGTCTATCGAGAACCTAAGACCTTTTTTAGTTCGCTGATTTGGTTTTCCCAAAACATTTTCTGCTCCTCCACTTCATCTTCATCATCACCAAAGTCGGTCACCATCAAAGAAACATCCTTAGTTATTTCATCTACCTCTATGCGTAACTCAAAATACTTTTTAGTATCCTCATCATAATCCCATTGGAATCTAGCGCGCTCCTCGCCTATTCGCTTTATGATTTTTGCTTTTTCTTCCGTTCCATCCCAGATAAATCTGAAATATTCTCCTCTACTATTCACATTGTCTGCAAACCATTCTGACATCCCAGATGGCGTTGCAATATATTGATACAATAGGGTTGGCGATACGTGTACTACAAACTCTAATTCAAACTTTATAGGATCCTGCATTGAAATATTTCTTTGTCGGCAATATAATGTAATCCTAGGGAGACTTTAAAATTTATTGAATTAAAATTTTTGATGTAGAGTATTTGGTTGCGATTATAAATTAAAGTTATATTTGCAGCCGCTTAAACTACCAGCAGTTTAAGATTGATGGCGTGGTAGCTCAGCTGGTTAGAGCGCAGCACTCATAATGCTGAGGTCGGCGGATCGTGCCCGCCCCACGCTACAAAAAACCTTCCAGAAATTGGAGGGTTTTTTTATTGTCTAGTGGTTCCTCTTTCTATTAATGAAGTTTTTAAGGTGTGAATGCGTGTGACCTTTATTTCCTCCTCGTTAGTAATCAAGTTTTTTAATCGTACAAAGGTTTTCTTACCTAGTTCAGCGGCGTGCTGATCGATGACTGTCATTTTAGGATACGAATATTCAGAGAGCAATCCATTAGAATAGCAAATGATCTGAAGGTCCTTAGGTATTTCAATACCTAAGTCACGGGCTTTATTCAATGTGATGATACCTGCCATTTGGTCTAAGGCTATCACAGACTCGATACCGTCATACCTTAAAGCATCTTCAATTCTGCTTTCAAACTCTGTCTCATTTGTGCTTGTTATAAAGTTCAAAAGAACATCATCATATTCCTTAACCTTACGACGTATGCCCTCTTCCCGTAAACGACCTACACTTAAGTTGCTGATGGTACTTACCATGCAAATATGGCGATCTCCCTTATCCACTAGAAATTGAACACTGCGAGAGCCAGATAGAGCATCGTCATTAACCATTTTATCGCATTCCAATTCATCCACTACTCTATCAAACATCACAAGAGGAGTTCCACGATCAATCACTTTTTGAATGTGCGCATAATCAGATTTTACCTGAGTCTCTTCTGCCGCTGCGATAATGAAACCATCTACATAATCATTATTAAGCACTTCTAGATAATCTGCTTCTTTGCTCAAGAGCTCTTTTGAAAGGCACGTAATGATTTTATAATCATTCTCTGTTGCGACTTGCTCGATACCTGTTAGTGCTTGAGCAAAAAAGCCATTGATAATATCAGGAATGACCACAGCAATGACTTTATGGGATCTAGGATCTTCCATTGTTCCTTTATATCCCATCTCCTTAGCGGTAGCAATGACAAGCTCTTTCGTCTCATCACTGATCTCGGTACTGTTTTTAAGAGACTTTGAAATGGTAGAAACTGATAGTCCCAGTTTATCTGCAAGTGCGCTTAGAGTGACCTTATTTTTCTTCACAGGATATTTTTATATAAAGGTAATGGATTAGAGATGAAGCTGTAATTATTTCGCTTTCGCGAAAGCGAACTCCTTTTCAAAACCTGTCCTTTTCAAAATCTTGACAACACTCATATGTTAATTTAAACAAAAAACAAATAAATAGACTAATCGTTTAAAAGCTTATTTTATAGATAATAAGTATTACAAATAGATTAAAACTCTCTTTTGTTACTTTAATGGATTACTTTTATTTATCATTTTATTACTGCTATGCAAAAAATTACTCAGAATTGTATACTAATTATTTTTACGTTGATTTTGAGCAATACTATAATCGCTCAAAAATCTAAGGAGCATAATGCTGGATTCACAGAGCGTACTGATAGCCAGAAACCTATATTGAGCTTGAAGGATGCGCCTCTATTTCAGGTAAACGCCACCCATCAACTCGAGAAAGTTGACATATCAAACATTGCTCCTATCACAGAAACGTTGATTACAAAAACATCTAGTGCAACTTATAATTTAGCATCAGCCAAAGTTGCACATGAACCTGTCGGTTCTACAAGAGAAAATTTCTATTACCACAATATGGAAATGGATTTTACTGGATGGACTACATCTAGCACAAATGGTTTGGAATGGGCGGTAGGTACAACTGGGGAAAAGGGAGAAGGATCCTATCTTGTAACCACTCCCTATGGATCTTACCCTAGCAATGCGCAAGCTTATGTCACCACGGCCACCATATCGACAATTGGTTTTACAAACATTCAATTGAGTCTAGACTTTCTAACTCTATTAACTGATGTTGAAGATGGGTTAAGAGTGGAGTATAGTTCAAATAATGGTTTTAGCTGGACGGTGTTAGGAAATGATGGTACAGGATCAGGAGCTAGTAACTGGTATAACAATTCGACTGTAAGCGCTTTTTCATCTACTGCATCTGCATGGACAGGAAATAATTCCTCAAATGACCCTAATATAAGTCGTTTTGAACAAGCGACATATCCATTACCATTAACGCTGAGCAATAATGCCAATGTAAAGTTTCGATTTGTGTTTGCCTCTAATAATAACCGTTCTGGTATAGGAGTAGCTGTCGATAATTTGATATTGACCGGTCAGCGTACTATACCTGCTACAATCACAACTGGCCCTGCTAATGTATCCAGTCAATTAAGTTTATGGTTGCGCTCATCAGATTTAGCTTTGAGTAATGGAGATCCTATGAATATATGGGAGGATAAGGCTTTGAATCACGATGCAGTAGAATATACCGCTAAAGCTCCATCTTATACTAACAATAGTGTGGACAACGTCAACTTCAATCCTTCTGTTACTTTTGATAGGTCGCAAGGTCAACATATGAGAGGTATAGGTGGCTTTAACTCTCAAGATTATTGGGTAGTGGTAAGAAGTGACCTAAATACTTCTAAAGAAATCAGTGATGAAACTGTACTTATAGGCGGAAAATATTCCGTTGAAAACCCATCAAATGATCCTTCCGGACTAGGTTGGGGTCCTGTATCTGCTAGGTTTAGTAGTGAAGTGCTAGCACATTGCATAGATCCCATAAGTGAAAACGATGCAGCTTCAGGAAGCTACGGTCGTGCCTTTACCAACTCAAGTCGAACTTTCGATGATGTTCGTATCATCAATGTGAAAAACAACTCTACAAACAACCAATCAGAAATTTACATCAACGGCCGTAAAGTGGATAATACGACTGGACAGACAACGGTCAGTAATGCTGTTTTAAACTTCCAACAATTTACTAATATTCCTTATTATCTAGGAGTAGGTAGATATACGTTGACAGGTTTGCCTTTTGAAAGTCATTTGAATGGACAGCTTACAGAAGTCTTTAGTTATAGAACTCGCAAATCAAATACAGAACAACAACGTATTTATTCTTATCTGTCTATAAAAAATGGCGTTTCCCTTCAAGCGCCTACTACTTCATTATCCGTTAATGACCATCAAGCCACCTGGGATTATATAGATTCTAATGGCGACGTCATTTGGGATTTTGCATCAAATAGTGGGTTTGCTTATGATGTTGCGGCGATAGGTCGTGATGACCTTTACCAATTGAATCAAAAGCAGTCTCAAAGTGAGAATTCAACTTCAATTGTGGCCATAGGTCTTGATGAGGTTAAGGATATAGGTACTGACAACCCAAATTCTTTTGCAGCAAATCGTGAGTTTATGATTTGGGGTCATAATAATGGCGACTTGTACAAAGCCAGCGCTGCGATCACCCATACGGTAGGTACTACAATCTCTGTTCCTACCAGTATGGAACGGATGAATCGCATTTGGAAAATCAAAGAACGAACTACTGGAGATATTGGATTCTTGGAATTCAGAGTACCTACCAGCGCTTTTGCAGGTTTGAGCCCTGTAACTGGAGAGAAAGAACGCGTCCTTATCATTGCAGATGACCCCAATTTTACAGTGAATCTGAGAACCGTGTTTTTCAAAACATCAGGTGCTTATGAACGTGTAAAAGTTGAATTGGATGGTACTAAGTATTTTTCCTTAGGTGTAGCTGATGTTGTGTACTCAACTCAAGGTTTAGAATTTGATGGGGTAGATGATTTCATTGAGGTACTGGATGGCAAAAACATTGAAAGCAATTTCACCATAAGTGCCTGGGTTTATTCCACTGGAAGTAATAATAGTAATAGCAATCGTACGATCATCTCAAAAAGAAATGGTACGGATGGTTTTCAATTTTATATAGGGAACGACAATAAGGTAAATGTTTACTGGCATAATGGTACTGCTCAAACCCTTGTTACTAATACTGCAATCAACAATAACGCTTGGACGCACGTCGCTGCAATATATGACGGCACAGTAGTAAAGCTTTACATTGATGGAATTTTAGATAATTCTGCTACAAGAACACCTCCTGTAGCCAATTCAAATATTATGGCTATTGGGGCTCGCAAAAGATCTAAAACGAATATTGTAAATAGGTTTAAGGGTCAGCTTGATGAAATTAGAATATGGAATACGGCACTAACTGAAGATCAATTAAGGTACATCATGAATCAGGAGGTAATGGACAACTCCTCATTAGTTGCAGGTGAAATTATGCCATTAGGTGTCACGAAAGATGCCATTAAAACGGTGACATGGGATAAATTACAGGCGTATTACGACTTGAATAGCTATATAGGTACCGCCTTGAACGATCATTCCATTAATAAAAGCCATGGTCAAATGGCATATGAGGATCAATACACCATGAAAATTCAATCTGCTCCACTTCCTTATGTTACTCAAAGTAACGGAATTTGGGAGAATCAAAGTAATTGGGAAAATGGATCAATGCTGTTTACACCAGGATCTACAAGAGTTATTAATGGTTCTTCAGTTAAGGTTGATTGGAACATTGTGAGGTCAAAAGACAGTATAGTAATTAACTCGACTGATGTTGAATTGTTAGGTTTAATGGTAGAAAGCGATACATTGAGGGTGCAAAACAATCATGGCCTTTCAGTAACACATTACTTGAAACTTGACGGTAAAATAGATTTAGTTGGAGAAGCCCAATTGGTACAAAATGATCAAAGTGATTTAGATCCATTGAGCAGTGGTAATCTAGAGAGAGATCAACAAGGGACTGGTGATGTGTATAATTACAATTACTGGGCATCTCCCGTAAGTTTTATAAATAATACCACAAACAACACAGGCTATAGTCTCGCTAGCAATTTAAAAGATGGGACAGATGAAGATAACCCTAGAGACTTAAACTTTACTACTAGGAGTAACCCTAATGGTGCTATTGCAACCACATCTACTGCCGCTACTATTTCTAGTCGATGGTTATACAAATACAGTAATTTAACTTCTGGCGTTTATGCTAACTGGCAAGCTATTGAAAATGGAGACATGCTCAATCCCGGTGAAGCTTTCACTATGAAAGGAACTGGATCGTCCACTGATCAGAATTATACATTTGTAGGTAAACCTAATAATGGTGATATGGACCTAGCAATTACCGCAGGTAACGATTACCTTGTTGGAAACCCTTACCCAAGTGCAATGGATGCACAGGCATTCCTTACTGATAATACAGATCTAGATGGAACACTCTATTTTTGGGAACACTGGGGAGGTGGTAGCCATATTCTAGCGGAATACCAAGGAGGTTATGCCATGTACAACTATTCAGGTGGCACCCCAACCGCTACTAAAGGAACCTCTCACCCATTAGTAAATGCAGACGGTACTGCGAACAAAGTACCAGGTCGGTACGTCGCAGTATCTCAAGGATTCTTTGTGATAGGAGAAAATACAGGAACTATCAAATTCCGTAATACGCAACGCATTTTTGAAAAGGAATCTAGTGGTAATAGTGTATTTGTTTCAGCACCTGGAAGTAGTGCTACTAACCCTGCTCTAGATTACAACCCACAACCAGATAATAGAACTAAAATCAGACTTGGATTTGACTCTCCTAACTTGATTCATCGTCAACTATTATTAACCATTGATCCTAAGGCAACTTTAGCCTACGATCGCGGGTACGACGGTCTTCAATTTGATGATCAAATGGACGATATGGCTTTCTTAATAGGCAGTGATAAATATTCCATTCAAGGGATAGGCAGTATTGAAGAGCAGGTAGAATTGCCATTGTTTGTAAAACTAAAAGATAACGGTACAATCAAAATAGGACTGGATCACATTCAAAATCTAGATGAAAAGACTCCAATTTATATTAAGGATGAAGTGACTCAAACATTACATGATTTAAGAGAGAGTGCTTTTGAAAGTCCTTTTTTATTCAAGGGTCAATATAAGTCACGATTTTCAGTAGTCTTTAAAAATCAAGGTACCCTAGGAAGCGACCTTATTACAGACCAAGAGGCTATTATAGTATTTACCCCTAGAAATGGATCTACAATTCAAATTAAAACGCCAACCAGCATTCAATTGCAAACAGTGTCCATAATCAATATGCTAGGGCAAGTCATCCATACGGTAGATGTCAGAACCGCATCTGGTGAAATAAGTATCCCGAGAAATAATTGGGCAACAGGCAGCTATATTGTAAAAATGACTACCGATGATCAAATGTATTCCAGGAAAGTGATATTAGACTAAAAAGTAGTATTTATTTTAGCCAACAGGTCTTCGGGAGATAATGATTCTTGAAGACCTGTTTTCATGTGTTTCAACGTGAGTTTACCTGTCTTAATCTCATTCTCACCTGCTAGAATCACATACGGGATCGAATTCTTGTCCGCATAAGTCATCTGCTTTTTCATCTTCCCTGGTTCTGGGTAGAGCTCTGTTTTTATTCCGCTTTCGCGAAAGCGAAACATCCATTCCATACAATAACTAGCCTCAGTTTCACCAAAATTGATAAATAAGGCCTGCACGCCCGCTTTAACGCTATCTGGAAACAACCCTAATTCTTCTAAAACAAGATAAATGCGATCCAGACCGAAACTGATCCCTACCCCACTCATATCCTTCATCCCGAAAATACCAGTCAAGTCATCATATCTTCCTCCACCACTAATACTCCCCATAGAAACACCATCTGGTGCGGCAACCTCAAAAATGCAGCCAGTGTAATAATTCAATCCTCTAGCTAGAGTGATGTCTAAGTCCAGATGCGTCATTTTCATTTCTAGCGGCGCTAGCTTTTCTTTAATCGTTTCAAGTTCAGTAATTCCTTGAAGTCCTATTTCGCTTTGCGAAAGTAGTTTCTTCATCTGAGCTACTTTTTGCTCAAAGTCGCCAGACAATTCAAAAACAGGTTGCAATTTCTCGATGGCAGCTGCCTCAATTCCTTTTTCCAGCATTTCTTTTTTAACAGCATCAGCACCTATCTTGTCAAGTTTGTCAAGGGCTACCGTAAAATCAATCAATTTATCTGCAGCACCCATCATTTCTGCAATTCCAGCAAGTACTTTGCGGTTATTGATTTTTATGGTACACCCTTTTAATCCTAAGTCTGTATAAACGTCATCAAATAACTTGATGAATTCTACTTCTTGTAATAGAGAATCACTACCCACCACATCTGCATCACACTGGGTAAACTCGCGGAATCTACCTTTTTGAGGGCGGTCTGCACGCCATACGTTTTGTACCTGGTAGCGTTTAAATGGAAATGCGATATCATTCTGGTGTTGTACCACATACCGGGCAAATGGGACAGTAAGATCATAACGTAGAGCTCGATCGCTGATTTGTGAGGTAATCACAGATTCGTCTTTAGTGACTAGATCTGATTCGGGTACTTTATTCAAGAACTCTCCATTATTCAAGATCTTAAAAATCAAACGATCTCCTTCTTCCCCATACTTACCTAGCAAGGTCTCAGAATTTTCAAAACTGGGCGTTTCAATGGGCATAAAACCGTACAATTGAAATCTATTTTTAATAATATCAATAATATACTCCCGTCGTTCCACCTCGTTAGGGCTGAAATCTCGAGTACCTTTAGGAATAGATGGTTTTTGTGCCATGGCTTGCTTTAAAGCTGCAAATATAAAGCCTTGCCCACAGATGCCGTACCTAGCTTGAAAAAAACACTCTGTTCCTTCAGGTCTCTATTTCAAGATCTATTAAAAATTATCTTCTATAATTGTAACGTTGCAAGTGAACTTAAGTCCAATAGGTCATGATAGGATTATTTCGTGAAAATGTTAGTATTGCACAGCAAAGCATCAGGAGCCAATTACTGCGCACCATTCTGACCGTATTTATCATTGCAATTGGTATCACAGCTCTTGTGGGTATATTAAGTGCAGTAAACGCTCTAGAACGTACTCTTAGCGACGGGTTTACTGACATAGGAACAAATACCTTCAACATACAACGGTATTCCCAGACTTTCCAACGCAGCGGCGGCGGTGAAGTGCGCAAGATAAATCCAATCGTTAGTTATACAGATGTTAGAGAATTTGAGGATAACTACTCCTTCCCAGGAGCTCAAGTAGGAGTTTCTTTCCAGGCCACCTCTCAAGCCGAGGTTAAAAGCGAGGATCGAAAAACGAAACCCAAAGTCATCGTCACTGGTATCAATGAGCATTTCATAAGTAACAGCGGTACAAAAATTTTAGATGGTCGTGCTTTTTCAGCATCTGATATAGAAAACAACAGCCGGGTTGCACTTGTAGGGAGTGATATGGAAGATGCCTTATTTCAAGGCTTAAATCCTATTGGGCAAACCATTAGCATCCGTGGTAATAAGTTTACCGTGATCGGTTTATTAGAAGAAAAAGGGTCCACATTTGGCAACAATGTGGATTTAAGAGTTTTGATACCTATAGGTGTAGCACGCAGTATTTACACCTTACCTAATATTAGCTATGACTTGAGCGTCAAAGTATTGAATCAGCAATTGATGGATGCAGCTAAAGATAAAGCGACCTTACTCATGCGCAGTATACGAGGATTAACTCCGGTAGAAGAAGATAATTTTGGTATCATTCAACGGGATGAATTAATGTCGTCTGTAGATGAAATCAGCATTGCGCTGAATGCCGCTGCTATTATCATCAGTGTGATTACCATATTTGGAAGTTCCATCGCTTTAATGAATATCATGCTGGTTTCAGTAACAGAACGTACTCGCGAAATAGGTGTTCGTAAAGCTCTAGGCGCCAAAAGAAATACGATCTCCTGGCAGTTTTTTATAGAAACTTTATTGATCAGTCAGTACGGTAGTTTGCTTGGGATTGTACTGGGAGTCTTGATCGGTTACGCGGTATCCGCAGGATTTGAGATCACATTTGTTATTCCTTGGACTGCAATTATTTGGGCTACTATCATCTCTATAGTCATCGCCATTTTCTCTGGAATCATCCCTGCCATTAAGGCTTCCCGATTAGATCCTATCGAGGCCTTGCGGTATGAGTAATATCATTACAGCCAGTTATACGTCGCCTGTGGGTGAACTGCTTATAGGAGTCTATAATAACCAGTTGTGTCTTTGTGATTGGGTTTATCGTAAACAGCGGCCAACCATTGACAATCGAGTACAAAAATTTTGTGGTGCTATATACAAAGAGGGAACACATGATGTGATAACATCGACAGTTCAGCAACTGGATGCCTATTTCAAGGGCGAGTTAAAACAATTTGACGTACCGCTTTTATGCTGCGGCACAGATTTCCAGAAAAGCATTTGGCAAGATTTACAGGATATTCCCTATGGGGAAACCATGTCGTATGCATCGCTTTCGCGAAAGCGGAACAATCCTAAAAGTATTAGGGCAGTGGCAGCAGCTAATGGTGCAAATGCTATTTCAATTCTAATTCCTTGCCATAGAATCATCGGCAGCGACGGATCGCTTACTGGGTATGCCGGTGGGTTGAGAGCCAAAGAAGCACTACTCCAGCTAGAAGGCATCGATCTCTATAATGGCCAGCAAAGCTTATTTTAAAAGCCGTTCTTCTCTTTGCCCATTTCCATCAAATCATCAAAGTAACGGAATAAGTCCCCCTTAGTGATTACAGCGCCGGACTCGATAAGTTTAAATTTATCAGCATTAGGATCTTCACCATAAGCCTTGGTAGCAGTAAATATCTTAACCTCTTCGTCTAATAAATTGTTCTGAAGCCATTTGTAACCTGTAGGTGTGGTAATATCTATTTTCTCATCACCTACAATGATGGAGATCAATCCCATTTCTTTTTCTCTGAGTTCAAAGAGGTTCATGGTATTAGGACTGATGTGTTCTAGAAATTCCGCTTTGCCTAGCACACCTTCCCAAACCAGGTCTGAGAATATATCAATCTCTTCCTCAGCAACTTCTGGCTTATTGGCTTTGATTTCCTCCCATTCTGTAGCAGTAATGGTTTGAGTAGCCAAAAAGTTGATGAACTCTGGGTGTAGTTCTTCTAATTGTTCTTTAGTAAGTCTTCTGTACTTCATAAGATGTAATAAAAAAGCCGTTCCAAAAAATGGAACGGCTCTGTTATAATTCAATTGGTGTTATCCTTTAGTAGCGACAACTTCAAATGTAAAGTTCGTTTGCACTTCACGGTGAAAACGGATCGTAGCTTCGTACTGACCCAATCTCTTGATGTTACCACCAGCGATAGAGATAAATTTCTTATCAATTTCCACACCTTCTTTAGCTAGAGCGTCAGAAAGATCAGCAGTAGTTACAGAACCGAAAAGTTTGTCACCTTCTCCTGACTTAACAGCCATTTTAAGGTCCATTCCATTCAATTTGTCTGCTTGTGATTGAGCAGCCTTGATATTTGATGCTTCTTTGTGAGCACGTTGCTTCACAGTTTCAGCCAGTTGCTTTTTTGCACCAGGAGTTGCCATTACAGCTTTTCCTTGTGGGATCAAAAAGTTACGTCCATAACCAGGCTTAACGGTAACGAGGTCATCGGTAAAACCTAAATGCTCTACGTCTTGTTTTAGTATTAGTTCCATTAGTATAGTCTGATTAAATTATTTTAAAAGATCTCCTTCAAACGGCATCAATGCGATGTGTCTACATCTTTTGATAGCTACTGCTACCTTGCGTTGATATTTTAATGAAGTTCCAGTCAAACGTCTAGGAAGAATTTTTCCTTGCTCGTTAACTAGACCCATCAAGAAATCTGGATCTTTATAGTCAATGTATTTAATACCGCTGCGTTGAAAACGACAGTATTTTTTTCTCTCTTGAGTCTCGATCTTCAAAGGGGATAAGTAACGGATATCTCCGTCCTTTTTACCTTTGGCTTGTTGTTGTAATGTTGCCATAATTAAGCTTGAGATTTTTTAGACATTCTACTTCTTCTTTTTTCTGCCCACTCGATAGCATATTTATCAAGTCGTACAGTAAGGTATCTCATCACGCGCTCGTCACGACGGAATTCGACCTCATAGTCATTGATTACCTCACCTGGTGCGGCAAATTGGAATAAGTGGTAAAATCCACTTTTCTTGTTGTCGATTGTGTAAGCCAATTTTTTTAGGCCCCAATCTTCGTTAGCTACCATTTCGGCACCGCGGTCAGTAAGAAATTTCTCAAACTTCTTTACTGTTTCCTTTACCTGATCATCAGATAAAACGGGATTCAAAATGAAAACAGTTTCGTATTGATTCATGTTACATTAATTTAAAACGAGTGCAAAAATACTCTTTTTATAGAATTCACACAACATTATTTTGTCTTGAATAATGCGACAACTTAAAACTACAATCAAATCATAAGATTCGTTAAAAAAGCTAGATCTATCGATAAAACGTAAAAGCAATTTGCATTTCGTCTTGAAAGGTAGTAGTATTGTGTAATACTTTTATGGTGTAACGCTTATGACCGATACTATTTTAAAATGCTTTGTGGTCGATGATTCCAGCATTCAACGATTAGCCATCGTTAAACTTATAGAAAACCATCCTAATCTCAAGCTAGCGGGAGAATTCAGCAATGCCATAGAGACTAAAGCGGCGATTAAGGACGCTGGGGTTGACTTGATATTTCTAGATGTAGAAATGCCCATCCTTACGGGATTTGATCTTCTAGATGACATCACTGAAAAGCCAGGAGTCATATTTGTAACGGGTCAGACAAAATATGCCTTTAAGGCTTTTGACTACTCCGCTATAGATTATTTACAAAAACCTATTAAGAAAGATCGTTTCCTTTACGCCGTTGAGCGCGCGTTGCTCGCACACAAGATGCGTACTGAAATGGTAGAAGATAAAGGTGAATTCATCTTTGTCAAAAGCAACCTTAAAAAACGTAAAGTATACCTTAAAGACTTGAAGTTTATTCAAGCTCTTGGAGATTACGTAAAACTAATTACCGAAACTGAAAGCTTAGTGGTTTTGTCCACTATGAAATCTTTTGAAAAGCAGTTACCTGCTGAAGATTTTTTAAGAATACACAAATCTTACATCGTCAACTTGCGACGCGTAGAAAAGTTCAATTCCAAAGCAGTTGAACTAGACTCTGAGGTTCTTCCTTTGAGCCGCAATCGCAAAGCAGATCTTGTAGAGGCTTTGTCACAATTTTAAATACTACTACCCAAGGTAGGAGAAGACCTGTTCAAATTGAGCAGGTTTTTTTTATGCAAAAAAGTTAAAAGTTTTTTTCGCTTTCGCGAAAGCGTATTCTCCATAAACCTAATAACAATCCACATCTATATTGCATCGCACTGCACGAAATTGTTTGATCGATTCAAAGCTGCGACGCACTTTTGAAATAAATCCTTTGATGGTTTCCGGATGATGTTTCTTTCCCATTTTTACCAACGCATGAACATGGTACAAGTTCCGGATGCGGGAAACTGGCGGGAATTCTGGCCCTAATACCTCTACTCCATGCTCGATCTGATTCAACGCATTGACAAACCACTGTCCTGCTTGTAGCGTCGTATTATAATCACGATGCTTAAAAGTTATTCTTATCAAGCGCTGGTAGGGCGGGTACTTGAATTGATATCTATCCTCCAACTGTTCCGTAAACATGGTAGAGTAATCGTAGGTACTCACTTGTTGAAGAATTCTATGATCTGGATTGTAGCTTTGAAGCAATACCAGGCCACGTTTCTCTGTTCGACCTGCGCGCCCAGCTACCTGAGTTAGTAATTGAAAACAACGTTCATGCGCCCTGAAGTCAGGAAAATTGAGCATCGCATCTGCATTAAGAACTCCTACCAGACTCACATGTCTAAAATCCAAGCCTTTAGTAAGCATCTGCGTTCCTACTAGACAATCCACTTCTCGACTCTCCACTTGATCAATCAGCTTTTCATAACTGTACTTACCGCGTGTGGTGTCTAAATCCATTCTAGCTATTTTTCGAGAAGGGAATAATTCTTTGAACTCCACCTCTATTTGTTCCGTACCGAAGCCTTTAGTATCTACATCACTGCTGGAACAAGCCATACATGCCAGCGGGATAATGGTGTGATAGCCACAATAATGACAACGCATCTGGTATCTATGCTGGTGAACGGTAAGACTTACATCGCAATTAGGGCATTGAGGGGCATGACCACATGTGTTGCATTCCATAATGGGTGCAAAACCTCGACGGTTTTGGAAAAGGATGACTTGATCGCCTTGATCAAACGCATGATTCATATGATCGATGAGCGAATCAGAAAAATGATGAGTCATTCTTTTTTTACGGTGCTTTTCCTTGATGTCAATCATATTGATTTCTGGCATCAAAACGTTGCCATACCTATGCTTCAATTCAACCAAGTCAAATTTACCGATGGTGGTATTGTAATAGGTTTCTAGCGCCGGAGTAGCACTGCCTAAAAGAACTTTGGAATTCTTTAATTTCCCCAACACAATAGCTGTATCCCTAGCGTGGTATCTAGGCGCTGGATCAAACTGTTTGAAGCTGGTCTCATGTTCCTCGTCCACAATTACAAGGCCTAGATTTCTAAAAGGAAGCAATAAAGCACTGCGAGCACCTATCACAACATAAGGCTCCTTAGCTTCTAGAACTAAGCTCCACACTTCCTGACGCTCATTCAACGAATACTTAGAATGGAAAACTAAAACCTGGTGCTTGAAAAAATATTGTAGTCTAGAGATGAGCTGGGTTGTCAATGCAATCTCAGGCAGTAAGTAGAGACACTGCTTTCCCTGTTCCAGCATCTCTTGGATAAGCCTAACGTAAATTTCTGTTTTCCCGCTAGAAGTTACACCGTGCAAAAGGACTGTTTTGTCGTTTTCAAAACTTGTTTTGATTTCAGCTAGCGCTTTCTCTTGGCTGTCATTTAATACATACAACTCATTTCCCGATTCTACATCCATCAACATGCGACTTACTTCTTGCTCTGTTTCTAAAAGTATTGACTTTTCTACAAGCGATTTGATCACAGCACGACTCACCCCTGCCCTAGTTTCTAAATCCTTGCTTTTCACCAGTCGATTTCCGGCACGCATCATGAATAATGTCATGATAGCCTGACGTTGTTTAGGTGCACGTGTCAGAGAATCCAATAGTTCTCGCAATACTTCTTCATCAGCATACTCTTGAGACAGCTGAATGTATTTTTCAGTTTTGGCTTTATAGGTGTTGTAGAGTTCTTCTTGAATGAAAACCAAATCTTTCTCTAGCAATCCTTTTAAAATAGGTAAAACGGTTTTACGGTCTAAAATTCCCATCACATCTTCTACCTTCAATGCCTTGCGATTTTCTAGAGCCTCTATAATTAAAAACTCAGAATCTGTTAATTCATCATCAACCGCTGTCGTTTCCTCATTGCGTAAAATAATGGTTTCACTTTCTAGAAGTAATGATTTAGGCAAGGCTGCTTTCATCACTTGTCCCACGCTACACATATAATAGGAAGCTATCCATTCCCAGAATCGGATTTGACCCTCTTGCAGTATCGGTTCTTGATCAATAACAAATTCAATGTCTTTGATCTCGTAAGCAACCTCAATATTTTCACGAACGCCGACTGCTATACCAGTATATAATTTTGATTTTCCAAAAGGAACTGCCACCCGCATTCCTGATTTTATGGCTTGCGCATCTGCATCACTTAAGCTGTATGAGAAGTAACGCTCTAGTGGTAATGGTAAGATGACATCGAGAAAATAAGCCATAAAAAAAATCGGTTATGTAAAAATAACCGATTGCTTTTTTGTTGCCAGATACTGGCTCAGTAATTTGTCAAAAACTTATAGGCGTTCCCATGTTTGCGTGCGGTAGAGAAACAATACATAACCTCGTACCATTAGTACGTCAGGATTGTCCTCATTCAACCAGATTTTACAGTCATAAGATTTACCGTTTTCAGGATCGATAACCGTTCCTTCTTTGTACATCTTGCCTTGCTTTTTAAGGTCTTTGATAATCACCATTCCCTCAATAGGTTGGTCTTTCAATTTCCCTTCACATTCAACACATTTGGGATTTTCAGGAGCATCCTTAGCAAGTACTTTCAATACTTTACCGTAGTACGAATCTCCCTTTTTATAAATTTCTACATGAGATTTTACTTCACCTGAGTTTTCATCAATAGTTTTCCATTTTCCCGTAACGTCTTGAGAGTACGCTTTCGCGAAAGCGAAAAACACCAGCATCATAATTGCAATATTCTTCATTTGAAAGGTATTAGAAAGCCCATGAATTTCATGGGCTTTGAGTGGTTTAACTAAGATCTGATTAGGATCCTAACATTCCTTTTTTAAGATCTTTATCTGCTGGACTATTACCCAACCAGATTCCGAAAAGTGCTTTTTTGAAATCCAATCCTTCAATTGTTCCTAACAACTTCCCGTTCTTGTGAGCCATAGTTCCTTTACCTGGCACATAAGAAATCTGAAATTCGTTTCCTTTTACAATCTCTTCATTGAAGAATCCAATGAACTTGTTGATTCTAGGTTGTAACATTTTACGTTCTGCAGAGGATGCACTGTTTTCAAAACCTTCAGTGATAGACTCAATCATTTTGTCTTGAGTAACCAGTTTGCTCACAATATCAAGTGTGATTGCCATAGGCTGATCAGCGTTGACAAGAGTTGGCCCGCTTTTAGACTTAGTAGTGGTATATAAACCACCTACATACAGATCAAAAACAAACTTTTCACGCAGTCCTGCGCCGTTAAGTGTTAGTTCTTTTCCATCTACGGTAACATTTTTCTCTACTACCACACCTTCAATGGTCATTTGGGCAGAAGCTGTATAAGTTCCTAATGCGGCTACAGCTATTAAAAGTAATTTTTTCATGATTTCAGATTTAATATTTTAAATATAGTATTATCATTTCAAATTCCGTGCCTTTAATGATCTGATCGATGCATTTAGTTCAAAACCCAAAAGTAAAATATTGGCGCTCAGCCAAATATAGATCATCAAAATCAGGAGTGCACCTATAGAACCGTAAATTTCATTATAAGAGGCAAAGTTGTCAATATACAATCCATATAAATAGGAAGACAATAGAATCAACAAAGTGGTTATCACAGATCCTATCGAGAAGAAACGTGTTTGTCTACCTTCTTTTGTTCCAGTATAATACAGAGTAGATACAAAAACATAGAGCAAGAATATAATTGTTACATAACGCACAATGATCAAACCAATCTCTGTCGAACTTTGAGTCATAAAATCTTGTGCTCTAAGCAGAGCAATCCAGTATTCCACCACACCAAACAATACAATAGATATTAATAAAAACAACGTAAGCAGTAAAGACACACCAACTGATATAAAATACTGCCGCAACATATTCCTATTAAAGGAAGAATGATATGAACGTTCAAAGCCATCAAAAATGGCATTCACCCCATTGCTCATAAAAAATAAGGAAGTAATAAATGCCACCGTCAACAGTCCGGTGTTTTCTTGCAGTGCGATTTCTCTAAAGATGTTATCAAATGATCCTGCGGCTTGCGCTGGTAACAATCCATTCACGAATTCTAAAAATTGCACCTGAAAGTTGTCTACAGGCACAAAAGGAATCAAATTCAACATAAAAAGAATGAAAGGGAATATAGCCATAAAGAAGCTATAACTAATCGCACTAGCTCTTAAGGTGAATGCTCCCTGAACGATTCCCATACTATAAGTTTCCCATAAATCATAGGCGGTCATCCCTTCAAATCCAGGAAGTCGTGCCCTGCTGGAAACAGAAACAAACCAGGAGACCAATGGTATGCGGTCCAGAACTTCCTTTAATTTAGTCATGCATGGCTTTCAAACTGAGGTCCATATTATAAACGCTGTGTGTTAATGAGCCACTAGAAATGTAATCCACCCCACATTCTGCATATGCACGGGCTGTATCTAGAGTAATACCACCACTGCTTTCAGTCAAACATCGATCGCCTATTAATTCGACGGCTTTACGCGTATTTTCAAAGTTAAAATTATCTATCAAAATACGGTACACCTTGTTCGACTTCAAAATCTCTTCGATCTCCTCTAGGTTTCTGGCTTCTACAATAATCTTGAGGTTTTTATCGGAATCATTTAGGTAGGCCACTGTTTTTTCAATTGCTTTAGTGATTCCACCTGCAAAATCGATATGATTGTCCTTTAACATGATCATATCGTACAACCCATACCTGTGATTGACTCCACCACCAATGGTTACCGACCATTTTTCCAACAATCGTATTCCCGGTGTGGTTTTACGAGTGTCCAATATTTGGGTTTTAGTTCCTTCTAAAACTTTTACGAACTCATTTGTCTTGGTGGCTATTGCGCTCATACGCTGCATGCTATTCAACACGAGGCGTTCTGCCATCAAGATGGATCGAGAAGACCCAGATACATAGAAAACCTCGTCGCCATAGGATACGTGATCCCCATCTTCTTTCAACTGTTCTATAGATAATGCAGGATCGACGTGGTGGAATACCGCTTTCGCGAAAGCGACTCCAGCAATCACTCCTTCATCCTTCACTAGCAAACGTGCTTTCCCAGTCGCAGTGCGAGGAATACAAGCCAGACTACTATGATCACCATCACCTACATCTTCCCGGAGAGCATTAGTGATAATCCTATTCACTTCTTCTTCAAACAGGGGTCCGCTATACTTCATTACTATTTTTTGCTCGGTTTATTCCCAAAAGTAAGGTTATAAGGGCAATCCCTTTATATTACTTAAAGATTTTACCTTTGTCGTATGAAGATTATTTTACTGGCAGTTGGAAAAACGGACGATTCTCGCATAGCAGATTTAATTAAAGTGTACGCTGATCGCTTGCAGCATTATATCAATTTTGAATTAGAAATCATTCCGGATCTTAAGAAGACTAAGAACCTGAGCGTGGATCAACAAAAAACGCTAGAAGGTGAATTGATCCTAGGAAAAATTCAAAACAGCGATTTCGTAACGCTTCTTGATGAAAAAGGGAAAACATATTCCAGTCTTCAATTTGCTCAACTGATCAACAAACGCAGTCTCTCTGGCATGAAACGATTGGTTTACGTGATAGGCGGGCCATATGGTTTCTCTGCTGAGGTGTACAGTCGCGGCAATTCCAAACTCTCATTAAGCAGCATGACATTCTCCCATCAAATGGTGCGCTTGTTTGCTGTAGAGCAACTGTACCGGGCGTTTACCATTTTGAAGAATGAGCCTTATCATCATGAATAGCTAGTTCACTATATAAACAGACGACTAAGAGCTCTTAGTAAAACGCTGAGATTAGCTTTAGTTAATCACTTACAACCTTGTATTTTTGCATTCAAATCTCAACAATGCTTATACTAGGAATCGCAGGTGGAACAGGTAGTGGTAAAACCACAGTCGTGAGTCAAGTGGCTCATGAATATCCCGATAGCGATGTGACTGTAATTTCTCAAGATTCTTACTATAAAGACACTAGCCATCTTACTTACGAGGAGCGTGTCAAAATTAACTTTGACCACCCTAGCTCTATTGATTTTGACTTACTCAAAGAGCACTTACATCAATTGCGCGAAGGAAAAACTATAGATCAACCGGTGTACTCCTTTGTGGAACATAACCGGACTTCAGAAATTGTAAAAACCGCGCCCAGTAATGTGGTGATCGTTGAAGGAATTTTGATCTTGACCCAACCAGAAATTCGGAATTTGTTCGATATCAAAGTCTACATTGATTGCGATAGTGACGAACGGTTGATCCGTCGATTGAAAAGAGACATTTCTGATCGTGGTCGTGATCTAGATGAAGTTTTAGATCGATATCAAACCACTTTGAAACCTATGCACCAACAGTTTATAGAGCCTACAAAAGCCTATGCTGATGTCATTATTCCTACCAATAGATTGAATGAGGTAGGTGTTAAAATCTTGCGTTCGATTTTAGATCAGAAATTAGGCTAAATCCGTATCTTGGAATTTATGAAATGGCAACAACTCAAGAAGAAGTGGTATTTCAATAAATACCTAATCATAACGGCATTTTTTATAGTCTGGATAGGTTTTTTAGATACCAATGCCTGGTTCACCTCTCATAGAGCACTGGACAAACAAATTAATGAAAAAGAGCAAACAGCAGATTTCTACATGCGTGGAATTGCCGCTGATAAAGCACGCATCCAGCAGTTACAAGATAGTGTTGGCTTGGAGAAATTTGGCCGTGAGCGCTACTTGATGCGCAAGGAAAATGAAGAAGTCTACATCATTGAATATGCAGACTCCATAAAACAAAACGATTGATGAAGAAGCACTTATTTGATGAATTTCAACCAGTATCGGAAGCTGCCTGGAAACAGAAAATCCAGATGGACCTTAAAGGCGCTGATTACAACCAGACGCTCGTCACCGCTACTGCTGAAAGTATCAACATCAAACCTATTTATCATGCAGATTCGGCTCCAGTCATGGATATCCCTAATCGCGGGACTTCCAACAATGACTGGTATATTTCTCAAAAGATATATTGTGGTAATGCCAGAGCGGCCAACAAGAAAGCACTAAATGCTTTAAATCGAGGAGCTGAGGGAATTTTACTGGACATTCCAAATGCTGATATTGATCTGACTGTTTTATTGAAAGACCTTCCAGAAGAAGGTTTACAAGTTCACCCTCGATTTATAGATCTTGAGTTTCTCAAGAAACTGCACGGATTCCGTCCTAAAGCCTATGTTCACTTAGATCCCATCCATCAACTGGCCGCTCAAGGAAATTGGTTCAAAAATCAAGAGCAGGATCTCAAAAGCTATAGCGAGTTCCTCACCACCTTCAATGGTTATTTTTCAAACATTACGATCAATACGAGCACTTACGAAAAAGCGGGCGCAACAACTACCCAGGAATTAGCGTACTACGCTGCCCACTTGAATGAATATTTGAATCACTATTGCGATACTGGAAAGGAGCACGATAAGGACATTTATACCGCTTTCGCGAAAGCGAACAAAAGAATAAACATTGACACCACTATAGGTTCTAACTATTTCATGGAGATAGCGAAATATAGAGCCTACCGAATCTTGACCAAAACACTAGGCAAAGCCTATGGGATTGACAATCTAGGCTGCTATATCACGGCTACACCCAGTTTGCGCAACAAGTCCTTGCTAGATTATAATGTCAATCTATTGCGCACCACAACCGAATGTATGAGCGCTGTATTAGGTGGCGCAGATACCGTTCACAATTTACCTTATGACGCTTTTTTCAATAAGGAAAACGAATTTGGCGACCGCATTGCCCGCAATCAATTGTTGATACTAAAAGAAGAAGCTTATCTAAATAAAGTGGCTAATGCGGCAGATGGAACTTATTACATCAACTCGCTGACAAAAGAGCTTTCTGAAAAGGCTCTAGAACTATTGAAAACCATTGAGAATGGTGGTGGTTTGATACAATCCCTCTTTGAAGGTACGATCCAGCGTAAAATCAAAGAAAGTGATGCCGCTGAACGGGAACTTCTCAAAAAAGGCGGGAAAACGCTGGTAGGCGTCAACAAATTCCCAAATGCGGAGCAACCGCTTAAAAAGAAATATGAGATCTTACCATTTCAAAAAATTGAAGCTCGTAAAACCTTGATTCAACCTATTACTATGAAGCGTCTTGCAGAAGACCTTGAGAAAAATCAAATGCCGAAATGATGAACAAAAGAAAAGACATTTCCCAATTAAGCATTGATTTTGATAATCGACATGAGGTAAAAAATACTACTGCCCATGTGGATTCAAATTATGAAACATCAGAAGGAATCACGTTAAAAAAACTCTATTCTGAAGCTGATCTTGAAAACCTCGAACACCTGAACTTTGTAGCTGGTCTAGCTCCTAATTTACGTGGCCCCTACTCCACTATGTATGTGCGACGTCCATGGACCATACGTCAATATGCAGGTTTCTCTAGTGCGACAGAATCAAATGCATTTTACAAACGTAACCTTGCTGCTGGACAAAAAGGACTATCAGTAGCGTTTGATCTAGCTACTCATCGCGGTTATGACAGCGATCACGAGCGTGTCGTTGGCGATGTGGGTAAAGCTGGAGTAGCGATCGACAGCGTGGAGGATATGAAGATTCTTTTTGATTCCATACCACTAGATAAGATGTCAGTTTCTATGACTATGAACGGTGCCGTATTGCCTATTATGGCTTTTTACATCGTTGCGGCTATGGAACAAGGTGTTGACATCAAGGAATTAAGCGGTACGATCCAGAACGACATCTTAAAAGAATTCATGGTACGTAATACGTATATCTATCCGCCGACGCCTAGTATGCAAATTATCTCTGATATTTTTGAATACACGAGTGAGAAGATGCCTAAGTTCAATTCGATTTCGATTTCTGGTTATCATATGTATGAAGCAGGTGCGACCAGTGATATTGAGTTGGCTTACACGCTAGCAGATGGTTTGGAATACGTTCGCAAAGGTCTGGAAGCTGGGATGGACATAGACACCTTTGCTCCTCGCTTGTCCTTTTTCTGGGCAATTGGGATGAACCACTTTATGGAAATTGCTAAAATGCGTGCCGCAAGAATGCTGTGGGCTAAAATGATCAAGCAATTCAACCCTAAAAACTCAAAATCACTGGCGCTTAGAACCCACTGCCAGACTTCTGGCTGGTCCTTGACAGAGCAAGATCCATTTAACAATGTGGCGCGCACCACCATTGAGGCTGCTGCAGCGGCATTTGGCGGTACACAAAGCTTGCACACTAATGCATTAGATGAGGCCATCGCCTTACCTACCGACTTTAGCGCTCGCATTGCTAGAAATACACAAATCTATTTACAGGAAGAAACGGGAATTACCAAAACCGTCGATCCTTGGGCCGGCTCCTATTATGTAGAATCCTTGACAGATCAGATTGCTCATAAAGCATGGGAATTGATTGAAGAAGTGGAAGAATTGGGCGGAATGACAAAGGCCATCGAGGCAGGAATCCCCAAAATGCGTATTGAGGAAGCTGCGGCTAAAAAGCAGGCACGAATTGATTCTAACATCGATGTGATCGTAGGCGTGAATAAATACCCAAGTCCTGACGAGGATCACATGGACACGCTGGAAGTGGATAACGCTGCGGTTCGACTGGAGCAAATTGATAGGCTTGAACAAATTAGAGCAGATCGTGATGAAAATAAGGTCAAAGAAACCCTAGAAGCACTTACTACTTGTGCTAAAACTAGCACTGGAAACCTTTTAGAACTTGCCGTTAATGCTGCCAAAGAGCGCGCTACTTTAGGAGAAATTTCAGATGCTTTGGAGAAAGAGTTTGGCCGTTACCGGGCGACTATAAAGAGCGTTCAAGGGGTTTATAAAAAAGAAATTATGAATGATCCCGCTTTCGCGAAAGCGCAACAACTAGCAGATGCTTTTGCTAAAAAAGAAGGCCGTCGTCCACGTATTATGATTGCCAAAATGGGTCAAGACGGCCACGACCGTGGTGCCAAAGTAGTGGCAACAGGTTATGCTGATGTAGGTTTTGACGTAGACATAGGGCCATTATTTCAAACCCCAAAAGAAGCGGCTAAACAAGCTGTGGAGAACGATGTACATGTATTGGGGATAAGTTCGCTAGCCGCAGGACATAAAACTCTTGTCCCTCAAGTGATGATGGAACTTAAGAACTACGGTCGAGAAGACATTATGATCATTGTAGGCGGCGTAATACCACGCAAAGATTACGAGTTTTTGTTTGATGCTGGCGTGGCGGCGGTATTTGGACCAGGTACTAAAATCAGTTCTGCGGCTATTGATATTTTGACCTTGTTGGATCAGTAAAGAATAATGATAAAGTATTCCTAAAACACTAATTTCCAGTAAGCGCGATAAAATTCAAACGTCTACTCTTAAATAATACGATACTTTTTAATACTAACCATCCTTTTTTCTATGAGCTGTTCAACAGATGATTTGATGATATTTGATTTTTCTAAAGATAGTGACATCTCAAACTGGCGCATCGAGGACGATCGTGTCATGGGCGGCATCTCACAAGGAAAATTTGAGTTGAGTGATCAAGGACACGGACATTTTTACGGAAACGTCACAGTGGAAAGCAATGGTGGTTTCAGTTCTGTACAGAATAACTCTGTTGATGTTGAAGTAGACCCTAGTCAATCCTTGCAAATCAAGGTAAAAGGCGATGGCAATACCTATCAGTTTAGAGTTCAACCATCAAACAGTGCTAGAGAAAGTTATATCAAAGAATTCAAAACCAATGGTGAGTGGCAAACTATCAAAGTTAAATTGTCAGACATGGAACCTACTTACCGAGGTCGCGATCTGGATATGCCCAATTTTAATTTTGACCAGATCAAGCACCTGCGCTTCATGATAGGCACTAAGAAGGTGGATCAAAAGTTTGAGCTGTTTATTGACTCTATTGAACTAGTGGATTAATCCACGATCAAGTCCTTAGCTAGAAACAATGTGTTTTTATTGTAATACCAATTGCGCTCTGCAGGAATTTTAATTCCTTCAATCACTTTAAGGTCGTTCATCAAGATATATTCACCAGAATCTTGGAGGATTTCTCCATTTTGATCTGTTTTGAAAAACTGATACGCCTCAAGTGCAAATGAATCTGTATCAAAATAAAAGTACCAAACATCACTGCCAACCTCTTGCGTGTATGTTACTTTTACCTTGTAGGCATTGATATTCCAGAACCATACCTTTGCCACATGGTCATGAACGATTGTTCCAGTATCGTTTAACTTCATGGGCAGTCCATATAGATACGTATAGTAATCTTTCATCGTCATTGCGCGATCGCGATCCTTATCGCTTACGTCCTCAATGATTTTACCTCCTTTTGCCATACTCACAGAATATTTATTGACATAGTAACTAGTAGATTCACTTACAGTTGTTGATGTAAGAGCAAATATCTCCTCGGGCAGATTGATTTGTATTTTGCTTATTCGATCTGCTTTCTCTGGCATTTCCATCTTGATGGTAAATGTGGCATCAAAGGTTGGCCAATTATTGTCTGGATCGTGAAAATCAATGGATTTTTCGATAATTTCCTTTGCGGTAAATTGTATGGAGTCTTGTTGTGAATTCGCTTTTGCGAAAGCGAATACTATAAAAAGAAAAGAGATGTATTTCATTTTACTAAACTAGGTGAAATACAAGAAAATACTGAGAAAATGCGAAATGAACCGATTGTATTACTAAAAAAAGGGGCGACGCTTACTTGATAATTGTATCAGTAGCAAGGTATTTCTTATCCTTATTGTAATACCATTTGCGTACCCTTGGCATGCGAATGCCGTTAATTTTATGTTCTTCAGAAAGTAAAATGTATTCCCCTGTGCTGTAGTCCGGTTGCCTGTTTTCTTTTTCTTTGTAAAATTGATAGGCCTCCATTTTATAGGTAATAGGGTCAAAATAAAAGAACCAAACATCGCTCCCCACACCTGGTTTATAATTTACCTGAAGAACTAAATATTCTTTCTTATTCAATTTTTTCTTCTGTACTTCATAAGAAACTATGGTTCCTGGATCTTTAAGTTTCATGGGTAAACCATACAAATAGGTATAGTAATTACGCATCGTTACCGCACGTTCAAAATCGGCCTCCATAGTGGTTAAGGTACTGTCAGGTTGTGAAAGGTCAAGTTTTGCCACGGTTACACTATCCTTGAACACTCGATATTCATTAATGATATCGCCACGCTTCGATATAAGTTCAAAGGTTTTAGCTGGTAAATTAATGTCCACATAGCTGATACGATCCTCAGTATCTGGCATGGTCATTAAGATCTCTAGGTTCCCGATAAATTTTGACCAATTCCCTTGTGGATCATGATAGGCAATAGCTTTATTTAATAATTGTGGACCCGTTAATTGCGGCGGCAATTCTTGGGAATTCGCTTTCGCGAAAGCGAAAACCATCAAAATTAAGTAACTGTGTTTCATGGTACTAAAATAGAAAACCCTCAAGTATTCTTGAGGGTTTTCTATTCAAATGAATAAGATAAATTTTTAATTCTTGTGCATAAACGCCTGCTTGGCTCTTAAGGTAGCTTCATCTTCTACCACATCTTCATCTGGCACGCAGCAATCCACAGGACAAACGGCGGCACATTGTGGCTCTTCATGAAACCCTACACATTCCGTACACTTGTCTGGCACGATGTAATAAAACTCGTCGCTTACTGGCTCTTGAGTTTCATTAGCGTCCACTTCCTTGCCAGTTGGCAACACTACATTTCCATCCAGGTCTGTACCATCGGCATAACGCCAGTCGTCTGCTGCTTCATAGATCGCTGTGTTGGGACATTCCGGTTCACAGGCTCCGCAGTTGATACATTCGTCGGTTATGATGATCGCCATAGCTGTTTTCTTTACTTTTGTGCAAAAATAAGATTCATTGCCTGTTAAGCCAATTAATACCTCGTTAAATGATAGGGTTTCCGCTTTCGCGAAAGCGGGCTCCATTCTATCCCAATACCTAGACTCTAACCATAGCGCCATTGATATTGATAAGGACCTATGGACGGTTACCATCAACCAAACATTGTTGCTGGCCGAGCAAAAAAACTCCTGGTTTACAAAAGACAATCTGTTATACGCGCTACAACAATGGTCAGAAGCTCTGACTGAAGATAACTTAAATCAATGGTTAGCTCCATACCATCTGGAAGAAGTAACTACTAAAAAAGTAGCGGTTATCGCTGCTGGAAATATTCCTATGGTAGGCTTTCACGATGTCTTAAGCATCATACTCAGCGGTCATTATGCCCAAATTAAAACCAGTAGTAATGACGATGTATTATTGCCTTGGATGTTGAAACTGGCAGCTGCTGACTTGCCAGAATTGGAGCAATCTTACGAGTTCACACAAGACCGCCTGACCGATTTTGACGCAGTAATCGCAACGGGCAGCAACAATACCGCACGATATTTTGAACATTATTTCAGTAAAAAACCAAATATCATACGTAAAAACAGAAACTCAATCGCGGTGCTTACAGGTGAGGAAACGCATGAAGAATTAGTGGCTTTGAGCGATGATGTGTTTTTATTCTTTGGATTAGGTTGTCGCAGTGTAAGCCACCTTAAAGTTCCTATTGATTATGATTTTGATGCCTTTTTCAAGGCGATGTATGAAAAGCGTGAGCTTATTAATTACATCAAATATTCTAACAATTACGACTACAACAAGGCGGTTTACTTAATGAGCGAATTCAAATTGCTGGACAATGAATTTTTAATCATCAAAGAGGAAACGGAAAGCTATGCTTCTCCTATCGCTTCATTAGGCTATAGCTACTACACTAATGATCAAGAAATTGTTCAAGAAATTGAAAACAAATCAGAAGACTTACAGTGTGTTGTGTCTAATGATAGCATGCAGAAAGTACTTCAGCCAGCAATTGGCGAACTTCCTGCACCGCAGTTGGTGGATTTTGGACAGACTCAGAAACCTAGGCTTTCTGATTATGCAGATGGAGTGGATGCCATTCAATTTCTTTTGACAATTTCTTAAAAAGTTATTCTTTTAGTAACATAGTTGAATAGGCAATTTTGCACCTTTGTATGAACCTAAAAACAACTACATGCTGAAGTATAATTTTAGCGCTGGACCATGCGTTTTACCTCAAGAAGTTTTGAAAAAAGCAGCTGATGCTGTTCTTAATTTCAACGATTTAAGTATCCTAGAGATCTCACATCGCAGCAAGGATTTTATAGGTGTCATGGACAAAGCTCAGGCCTTAGCATTAGAGCATTTAGGACTTACTGGCAAAGGTTATTCTGCATTGTATTTAGGTGGTGGAGCAAGCATGCAATTTTTGATGGTAGCTTATAACCTTCTAGAGAAAAAAGCAGCTTATTTAAACACAGGAACCTGGTCAGACAAAGCGATCAAGGAAGCTAGACTTTTTGGAGAGGTACAAGTAGTCGCTTCTTCTAAAGAATCCAATTACAATTACATTCCAAAGGACTATACTGTTCCTGATGATGTAGATTACTTCCACTTCCAGACCAACAATACTATTTTTGGAACTCAACTACAAAACACGCCTGATGTCAACGTACCTCTAATTTGTGATATGAGTAGTGATATAATGTCTCGCCAGCGTGATTTTGAGAAGTACGATTTGATTTATGCAGGAGCACAAAAAAATATGGGACCGGCTGGAGCTACCCTAGTTATAGTTAAAGATGAAATTTTAGGTAAAGTCTCTAGGCAAATTCCTTCCATGTTGAACTATAAAGTTCATATTGAAAAAGAGTCCATGTTCAACACACCTCCCGTTTTTCCTATTTACGCAACTATGCTGACTTTAGAATGGTTGAAGGATAATGGTGGAATTGATTGGATTGAGAAAATAAATAATCAAAAAGCCGATATGGTGTATGGCGAGATTGATCGCAATCCACTATTTACAGGTTTTGTTAAGGATAAAGAAGACCGTTCTAAAATGAACGCTACTTTCTCTTTGCACGATGAATCGCTAACAGAGCGTTTCAACGCTATGGTCAAAGAAGCTGGAATCAACGGATTGAACGGACACAGATCTGTTGGTGGGTATCGTGCTAGCATGTATAATGCACTAAGTGTAGAAAGCGTACAAACATTAGTGGACACTATGAAAGAATTAGAGCGTACTGCATAAGAAGCTATGAGTTCCCTTTTTAAAAACCTAGACGATTGTAAGATTCTATTATTTAATATAGATGCTAGATTACGCAATCAACACAGACAATTTATCTCCAGCGCAAGGTTAGCATTGGAACAATGGATTGATAAAAAAACATCGCCCTATGGCGACAGTAAGGCCGTAAAGCGATAGCCTTGAGGCTGGTTGAATTTAATTAATTGCAGGTGCTGAATCCTAGGGATTTCTGCCTGCACAGGTAAACAAATTATGAGCAAAAAAGTACTCGCCAACGATGGCGTTTCCCAAAGTGGAATAGATAAATTAAAAGCTGCAGGATACGAAGTTATCACAACTAATGTAGCACAAGAACAATTACAAGATTACATCAATAAACATGAGATTGATGTCTTATTAGTTCGCTCTGCCACTACAGCTCGTCAAGAATTGATCGATAATTGCCCTAGCCTAAAAATTATAGGTCGTGGCGGTGTAGGAATGGACAATATCGATGTTCAATACGCACGTGATAAAGGCTTAAAAGTGATCAATACCCCAGCTGCCAGTAGCGCTAGTGTGGCTGAACTGGTTTTTGCACACTTGTATGGTGGCGTTCGATTCCTATACGATAGTAATAGAAACATGCCGTTAGAAGGCGACACTAACTTCAAAGGCTTGAAAAAAGCCTATGGTGCTGGAGTTGAACTGCGCGGCAAGACTATCGGGATTATAGGTGTAGGCCGTATAGGTCAGGAAGTGGCAAAGATTGCAGCTGGTGTGGGAATGAAAGTAATTGCTCACGACAGCTTTGCAGAAAAAGCTCCAACCGTTTCTTGGAAATTGTTTGACGGTCAGGAGATCAGTGTTGAAATCCCATTGGTTGGGAAAGAAGAATTAATCAAGACGTCCGATTTTATTACTCTTCACGTTCCTGCTCAAAAGGACTATGTTTTAGGCAAGAAGGAGTTTGAAATGATGAAAAAGGGATCTGCTGTTATAAATGCCGCTCGTGGTGGTGTTCTCGATGAGGTTGCGCTGGTAGAAACTTTAGAAAATGAGCATTTAAGCTTTGCAGCTTTAGATGTCTTTGAAAAAGAACCCGCTCCAGAAATAACCTTAATGATGAACAGTAAATTATCACTAACACCTCACATAGGTGCAGCCACAAATGAAGCTCAAGATCGTATAGGTGAAGAACTCGCTGATCAAATTATATCCATATTAGGATAATCTGACTTGATTGATTTAAAAAGCGCATCTTAAAAAGGGTGCGCTTTTTTGTTGGCGATCATTTTAAACCACTGTTTAAAATTAAGAAGTTCGTTTAAAATAGAATATCTTTAATGAGCCAATTCTCTCATCATGATCAAATTAATAGCCGTAGAAAATCCTGAAATTCTTGCGTTTAAAGTCATCCAGGAGTTGGAAAAAGACGATGTGGATTGGCTAATTGAACGGATTGCAAAAAGAGAGAAGCGACAAGATGAGTCAGTTTTATTATATGTAGAGTTCGAAGATTTTGGCGAGTTGACCATCACCCGCATATGGGATCATTTCAAAATGCTCCTCAATCACATAATGGAATTACTTGCTACAGTTAAAAAAATCGCGGTTGTTACCTCTAATATTTCTCTGCGAGAAAAGCTATCTATGGAATTTAAAATAGTACCAAAGATCGCATTCAATTCTTTTGATCTTCATGAAAAGGATGTGGCTGCAGATTGGCTGGTGAAGGAAAAATGAAAGTATTATCCTACTTTAGTCACTTCCGTATTTTGGGGTCTGTATTTTTATGCCTCGCATGTCCTACTGCTTTGCTTTCCCAAGGTTATTTAAAGCTTGAAAAAGAAGTACGAAAAATTGCAGCAGATGAACACTTTCCCTCATTAGATATCATCGCATGGAGTCCAAAAGACTCTGTCATAATCAACTATCATGATCCAGCAACTCAAGATATCGATACCTATGGGATAGGAAGCGCTACTAAAATGCTGGTAGGAACTTTCGTTTTACATCTTATTGAAAAAGGAAAACTTCAATTAAATGATGAAATTGGGCAGCTTTTAGAGCTGCCTAATAAGTCTCCTTACGCCACCATCACTGTTCGTCAATTATTACAGCATACCAGTGGGATTCCAGATTATACACGTAATTCGATATGGCTGGATCAAGTTATAAAAGGCACAACCCCAACAAGTTTTAAAGAACGGTTTCAACTGATTCCAAATAAACTCCATCCCTTAAATAAGTTTTACTATAGCAATTCGAACTATTTGTTCTTAGAGCAAATTGTTGAGAAGGTTGAAAGGATCCCCTATGATAAAGCATTAAACGATTTCTATAAAAACTTGGGACTGGAACAGGTCCAACTACAAACAGGCAGAGACAGCACACAGACTTTCTTTGCACAAGATAATACGGGTACAAACGACGTCACTGCCACCCAAGAAACTTATGGATACGCTGGCGATGTTCATACTACCAGTCACACACTATTACAGTTTATGGTAAAAATGTTTGTCGAGCAGTCTATTATAGAACCAGGATCCATTCAACAGCTTCAACAATGGGTTTCTATGGATGCTATGAAAATTCCAGTAGGAGAAGGTTTCATTACTCATTATGGGAATGGACTTATGAAACTTGACTATAAGGAACAGCTATGGATAGGTCACGCTGGTGGCACCCTCAAATATCAATCGTTTGTATTTTTCAATCCCAGTGATTCTACCGTTTTGATTGCTTTAACTAATGCCAGCGGCTCGCATTACACGAATGCCTTTGTGCAAAAATTAATCCCTGCAGTTTTAGACAAACTCTAGTATCATTTAATTTGTAGGTATTAGGTTAGGAATTTCGCTTTCGCGAAAGCGAACTAAGCCTCAAAATTGTCGTAACTTAATCACTCAATCTATTTTACTATATGGCTTCAATTTTAGACCTACTGCAAACCGAAATGGGACAAACCCTTATCAATGGTGCTGCCAAAAAAGTGAATACAACTCCTGACAATACGGCAAATGTACTGTCACAGGCCATGCCCTTAATTTTAGGTGCCATGCAACGTAATGCCAAAACACCACAAGGAGCAGCGTCGTTATCAAATGCATTATCTGACCCGAAACATAACGGTAGTATGCTAGAAATGCTGGATAGCCTTTTCGGTGATGGGCCTGGAAGTCCAGAAGAATTAGAACAAGATGGTGCTGGAATATTGAAACATGTGCTAGGTAACAAACAGTCCCACGTGGAGAGCGCCATATCGACTTCTAGCGGCGTCGATGCTCAGTCTGTTGCACAAATTATTAAAATTGCCGCGCCCATCATCATGGGATTGTTAGGCAAGCAAAAACAGGAGAAACAAATAAGCAAGAATGGAGTCGGTGATCTGATAGGTTCTGTGTTAGGGCAATCTGGTGATCACGATTCGTCGTTTTTGACAACAATTCTAGATGCTGATGGTGATGGCAGCATGATTGATGATGTAGCTGGTATGGTTTTAGGCAGTAATGGAAAGAAAAAAGGCCTGGGTGGTATGCTAGGTGGATTATTTGGGAAATAGAAACTTATGCGCAATTTAGCTGCTTCATTACTCTTTTTGATTGTCATCGTGATTTTTGCTAGTTGCGGTGGTTCTAAAGATTTCCCAGTTGACGAGGTTTCTGGCGTTGCAAAAGATACCATTCGTATTGCAAACGATAGTCTAGAGTACGAGATCATCATTATAGAAATAGGGTTTAACTCTTGGCTTGCAACGCAACCCCCTAGAGGATACTATACTCAGAGTAGTATGGATATTAGTAATGATTTTAAGGTCACCGAGTATAACTTGAGAGCCAACGATCCATTGCGTTATGGAGCAAATCTCTATCCATTTAGAATTGATTATGACAGGAATGTAGATTATGGCTATGAAGTAACTTACTTACTTTTTAATTACTTTAAATTCTTTGAAGAGCGGTACAATCAACGTCTGTAAACTATTTTTGCAGCATGCAAAAATTAAAAGACCGCTGGGAAATAACTAAAGACTGGCAACTCGTTTATATTATTTTGGGAATCATCGGGCTCCTTGCTTGCGGCTATTTTGTAGCGACTAAACTGATTCCTTCGACTTTCGAAGAGGTAACCTATGAATATCTGTTTGTCGCTTTAGTAACGCTAATCAATGCCTACGTGTTTTACAAAATCACGATGTGGTTATTTGTGAAGCTACAACCTAAATGGAAGGTGGAGAAGAGATGGGAATTAATCGCCATTTTTCTGGTTTTTGCAATTACAGGGTCTGCATCTGCCAGGGTTTCTGGACCTGTATTAGAATGGATAGGAATGGATCGAGAAACTACTAACGCCTGGATTTTTTGGCCTATCCGACTGCTCATCATCTTTCCATTTTACCAAGTTTTATTAGTAGCAATGGGTTGGATATTTGGTCAGTTTGAATTCTTCTGGGCATTTGAAAAGAAGATGTTGCGCAGATTCGGAATCAAGCTGGATAAGAACTTAGAAGCTTAAAATAATAGACTTAATTAATTCTCTCTAAAAAGATTTTAATCATAAAAAAAGTCCTCATTTCTGAGGACTTTTTTCGTGATCGCAGAAGGATTCGAACCTTCGACCGCCTGCTTAGAAGGCAGGTGCTCTATCCAGCTGAGCTATGCGACCTTACTGTTGCTTCTTTCAAAGCGGTTGCAAATATAAACCAATTTTAAAAAATGCTAAAGGGATTTTTTGTTTAAAATTCAGTCTATTTCCAACTTAATAAATTACCTCAAAAATAGAATAGCAGATCTTATCCAACTTTGTCAAATTGCGAAGGCTGGAACACTTGAAAATCTTGAGTGAAAACTAGAGATTTTTATAAATTAAATGGATCAATCGTTACTTCTTGTTTTGATAGTATTTATAAATAGTTCTAAGTTATAGTGGTATAGCAATATTTCTTACTTGAATTTGTGCACGCATATATGAAATCAATCGACCTTTGTGACGACATAGTTACAACTTCTATTCAATCTTTAAATTTTAAATAGTTTAAGGTAGGATTCAAGAATGATTTCAAATTCAAACCAATTATTTTTAGTACTTAACCTATGCCTTACCGAGTTTTTGAAGAGTTTAACATCCAAGTAACCGATGATATTAAAGAAAATTATAAAAGTGTTATTGAGCATTTAGGAGAAGACGTCTCCCGTGAAGGTCTTGTCAAAACCCCTGAGCGAGCAGCGAAAGCCATGCAATTCCTCACTAGTGGTTATGATCAAGACCCTGGAGCAGTGCTAAAAGGAGCCATGTTTGCCGAAGACTATCAGGATATGGTAATCATCAAAGACATTGAATTGTATTCTTTATGTGAGCATCACATGTTGCCGTTTTTTGGGAAAGCTCATATCGCATACATACCTAATGGCCATATCGTAGGGCTTTCTAAGATTCCTAGAATAGTAGATATTTTTGCTAGACGTTTACAAGTTCAAGAACGTTTGACTCATGACATTTTAGAATGCATTCATAGTACTTTAAAACCTCAAGGTGTAGCAGTTGTTATTGAAGCTTCACACATGTGTATGATGATGCGAGGTGTTCAAAAACAAAACAGCGTTACAACGACAAGTGGATTTAGAGGGCAATTTGAAAAAGAAGGTACTAGAAGTGAGTTTTTAAATCTCATTTCAGCTAAACTTCATTAAAATCGGAACACTTTTTGAATGTTTAGAAATGAATAATTAATATAACTATGTTTCAATCAAAATCTTCAAAACTATTTTTCAGTGTCCTATTCGATTTGGTTGGTATGGCATCGTATGCTGTTCCATTTGTAGGCGAACTTATAGATATTATCTGGGCTCCTATTGCGGGTTATCTTATGACTAAAATTTATCCTGGAAAAACTGGTAAAACCGCTGGTATACTAACAACTATCGAGGAGTTAATTCCAGGACTGGATATCATACCCACGTTTACCCTTACCTGGATATATACTTATGTTATTAAAAAGGAAACTAATGAAATTCAAGAGCCTCAAGTCATCGAGGTAGAAGCCCTTTAAGAAGTAATAGCAAGATCCGCATGTTTTGAAAGAAGCTTGCGGATTTTTGGGTCTATGATAATCTGGCAATAGTCTTGATCTCGATTGTTATTGTAGTAATTCTCATGGTGCTTTTCAGCTGGATAGAATGCAGATCCTGGGGCAATTTCAGTAACTATAGGATCGTCAAACTCACCTGATTCTTCTAAGTCTTCCACGTAGTCACGAGCGATTTTTTCTTGCTCCTCGTTTACGTAAAATATCGCACTGCGGTAATGAGAGCCTATATCATAGCCTTGACGATTTAAAGTCGTCGGGTCGTGAGTCGCCATAAAGACTTCTAACAAATTACTATAGCTCACAATGGACTCATCATAAACGATACGGATTGCTTCAGCATGACCAGTTCTTCCTTGTACGACTTCTCTGTAAGGCGGGTTTTTTATGTTACCACCACAGAACCCAGGCTCTACACTGGTTACACCTTTAACCCTTTGAAAAACAGCTTCTGTACACCAAAAACAACCACCAGCAAGAATTGCTTCCATAATCTTTTTATTCACAAGTTACAACGGTAGTCGTTTTATAGATAATTCTTAACACTCATTTAAAGATTTCACTGTACATACACATTATTTTTGCGGGATGTTCAAAAATTTCATGACTAAAAAATACTTGGTCCTTGTTTGTATTTTGATAAGTTCCGCTTTCGCGAAAGCGCAATCCTCAAACATAGATACCACAATTATCAAACGTAAGTCCTACAAGGCTACTAGAGTAACTACAGAACCCGAAATTGATGGGAAGCCATTTGAAGACTTTTGGGCTAATATACCAGCTGGCGGGAACTTCAGGATGATAGAACCTACCAGCGGACTGCCAGAGAGGGAAACTCACAAAACAGAATTCAAAGTAGCCTATGATGATGACGCTTTGTATGTCGCCGGCTACATGTACGATAGTAATCCTTCACAAATTGCAAGACAATTTTCACAGCGTGATGAGGTGTTTGCACAAGCGGATTTATTCGGTTTTTTTATAAATACCTACAACAATCAAATCAATCAAACTAGATTTTACGCCACAAGTGCTAATAGTCTAGGGGATTCCGTAGCAGAAAATGGAAGGGATGATTTTAGTTTCAATGTAGTTTTTAGATCTGAAGCTACAATAGATGAAAACGGTTGGTATGTGGAAATGCGTATTCCTTATAGAACCTTACGATTTAATGAGGCTCCTGTACAAGACTGGAGTTTTCAAGTTTATAGACAAATCAGGCATTTGAATGAAGAGTATTCCTATAATTACATAGATAGGACTCGCGGAAGTTCTTCACAGTACGACGCCTTGCTTACTGGAATTAAAAATATTAATCCACCACTGCGCTTAAATTTATATCCATTTGCTCAAGGGAGTTACACCACGTTTGATGGTACGACTACTTCTAATATTTCTGCAGGAATGGATTTGAAGTATGGAATCAATGAGGCCTTTACACTAGATGCTACGTTAATTCCAGATTTTGGCCAGGTGGCTTTTGATCAAGTGCGATTGAATTTAGGCCCTTTTGAACAAACCTTTGGTGAGAATAGAGCGTTTTTTACAGAAGGAACCGATCTTTTTAATAAAGGTGGGCTATTTTTCTCAAGACGTATAGGTCAATCACCTACAGGATCAGGAAGAATTGAGTTATTTGCTGATGAGGATATCATTGACAACCCAGATGCCTCTAAACTCTTGAATGCGGTAAAAGTAACGGGTAGAAATCGTAACGGGCTAGGTATAGGTTTTCTGAATGCTATTACAGAGCGAACTGAAGCCACCGTTGAGAATAGTTTGTCTGGCGAGCGCCGTAATGTATTGACAGAGCCACTTACAAATTACAATGTTTTTGTTCTAGATCAACAATACGGGAGTAATTCCTCTGTATCCTTTGTTAATGCAAGTACCTTGCGCGATGGTAGTTTTACAGATGCTAATGTTACCGCACTTGTTGTAGATCATAATGATAGGGACCTTACCTATAATTATGGAGCCGAATTGAAAATGAGTAATCGATTCACCCCAGATGGAACTGTAACAGGTTATAATACGGAGTTGGATTGGAGGAAAACCAGTGGGAGCTGGCGCCCACGATTATCTCATGATTTTGTAAGTGAAGACTGGAATCCTAACGATTTAGGAAGAAACTTTAGAACCAATTTCCAACAATTTGGAGGTGAGATTGAATACAATCAATTTGTTCCTACCGGAATTTTCAATAGTTATAGTGTAGAACTTGGTGCTAGTCACCGCAGGTCAGCTGATCCAGATTTTCACATTAATAGTGGAGCTAGAATCAATGCTCGATTTAGAACTAGGGAGCGAAATGCTTTCGGTGTGGATGCGAATGTCAACACTCGGAATCTAGATCGTTTTGAGTCTAGAATTGATGGCCTCAATGTGCGATATGCTGCTAGTCAATCTTTTGGTGGTTTTATATCCACAGACTACCGCAAAAAGTTTGCAGTAGATGTACGAGCAAATTATTTCTATCTCTTTTCTGATCCAGAAAAAGGATACAGCTACAATATTGCTCCACGATACAGATTCTCAGATAAATTTTTACTGGTATATAGATTCAACTGGAATAAAAACGATCAAAGAATAAGTTACGTAGCTCGCACTAACGATCGCACAACGAGTATTTTAAGCCGCAGAGACACCCATAGTGTAGAGAATCAGCTTTCTGGAACCTACAATTTTGACAACAAGCAAGCACTAAGTCTTTCCTTCAGAAACTTCTGGTCCAGAGCTAGATTTAGTAGAGATTTTGAAGAATTGCAAGACGACGGTACCACCACAGACAGTGATTTTGAGCTTGCAGAAAACTCCAATCCAGATGCTAACTTTAACGTGTGGAACCTTGATTTATCTTATAGATGGAGATTTGCACCAGGTAGTGAAGCAACTTTATTATATCGCAATAGCATCTTCAACTTTGACAATCAAGGTAGTATTGAATTTAATGATAGCTTGAACGATCTATTCATGGAACCCGTGAGACATAATGTGTCACTTCGTATTTCTTATTTTCTTGATGTCAACGATGCTAAAAGCTGGTTCCGTTCCGCTTAAAAGCGATTACCTTTGATTTCTATGATTCAAGCGAGAAATATTCATAAAAGCTACGCAGACCTTGAAGTTTTAAAGGGAGTTGATCTGTCGATTAAAGAAGCTGAAATTGTAAGCGTGGTTGGAACTTCAGGTGCCGGTAAAACTACCTTACTTCATATTCTAGGAACTTTAGAGCGTCCAGATAAAAATCCAGATACCTCGCTCACCATAAATGGAACGGATGTCACAAAGCTATCGCAACGACAGCTTAGCCATTTTAGAAATCAATCCTTAGGATTCATTTTTCAATTTCACCAGTTATTGCCAGAATTTACAGCTTTAGAAAATGTGTGCATTCCTGCATTCATTAATAAAAAATCAAAAGCTGTGGCTGAAAAGCGCGCTCAAGAATTATTAGAATACTTAAAGTTAGGAGATCGCATTCATCACAAACCTGGAGAGTTAAGTGGTGGTGAACAACAACGTGTTGCGGTAGCAAGAGCGTTAATAAATGATCCACAAGTAATTTTTGCTGACGAGCCTACTGGAAACCTAGACAGCAATACCGCAGCAGATCTTCACTCATTGATTCTTGATTTGCGAGATTCCTTCAAGCAAACCTTTGTTATCGTTACACACAATCAAGAACTTGCCACACTTGCAGATCGCACGCTTACCATGAGTGATGGAAGATTTCTAGAGCATGAATAAAAAAGAACTCAAAGAATTTCTTGACCATAAGGTAGAAGTCTACAACACTCCAGACTTTATTCCACACGACCCCATTCAGATTCCGCACAGGTATTCTGATCCTAAAGACATAGCGATATCTGGATTTCTAGTGGCAACTATTGCGTGGGGAAACCGTAAATCCATCATCAATAATTCGAACAAGTTGATGGATCTGATGGACGATTCTCCTGCTGATTTTATCAGCAACTTTCAAGAATCCGATTTAGCTCAGTTTGACGACTTTGTACATCGCACCTTTAATGGTGAAGATTGCAAGATGTTTTTAAGAGCATTGCAGGATATTGAGTTAAAAGATGATGGATTAGAGCACGCTTTCGCGAAAGCGTACTCCACTTCTACCCACCTGCAAGAAGGTATTTCTAAATTTAAACAGCGGTTTTTTGAAGTGGACCACCTGGCAAGAACCCAAAAACACGTAAGCGACCCGATGAAGAACAGCAGCGCAAAACGAATCAATATGTTCCTGCGCTGGATGGTACGCAAGGATCAAAACGGAGTTGATTTTGGGATATGGGACCAAATACCCATGAGTGCCCTTTCCTTACCGCTGGACGTTCATACTGGTAATATTTCTAGAAAATTGAAGTTGCTCAAACGCAAACAGAACGATGCTAAAGCGGTGCTAGAGTTAGATCAAGCACTGCGCAAATTAGATCCAATTGATCCAGTTAAATACGATTTTGCACTGTTCGGGTTAGGAGCTTTTAAGGAATTATAAGCGAGCCACTGCTATCAAATTAATTTGTAAATCCTAGGGAACGACCTATCTTTGAGCAATCCTAGATAATCGATGCTTTTTAAAAACCCCACAGTACTTTACGGGCTTTTGTTTCTACTCGTTCCGATTATTGTTCACCTTTTCCAATTAAGAAAGTTTAGAAAAGTTGCTTTTAGCAACGTGGCATTTTTAAAGCCTCTCTTGACTCAAACTCGTAAAAGCAGAACTCTTAAAAAGTGGCTTACACTGTTTGCTCGACTACTTGCGGTTGCTTGTGTTGTTATTACTTTTGCGCAGCCGTTTTTTCCTTCAATTACGGATTCTCCTGCAGACGATTCCTTGATCGTTTACCTAGACAACTCCTACAGCATGCAAGCTAAAGGTATAGATGGCGTGTTGTATCAAAATGCAGTGAATCAACTGATAGAAAAACTACCTAGCGATCTCAACTTGAGCGTATTCACTAATGACCAGGTGTATAAAAATGTCTCCCGACAAGAGATTGCTAATGAGTTACTCAATGCAACCTACGCTCCTACCGCTTTATCTAATGAGCAGATTCTACTTAAAGCACAATCTCTTTTAGGAACTCAAGACCAGAAGGCAACGCTTCTCTGGATTTCAGATTTTCAGAGAAGTGGAGAACAGCCTTTTCAAGGAAATGGAGATCAATTAAAAACAGAATTGGTAAAATTAGAAGCTGTACAAAACCAAAATATCAGCATTGATAGCGCTTATATTACCGTGAACGATGCCTCTGAAAGGTTTGTTGACGTATTCATTACCGCTAATTATCAAATAGATGCGCCAGTAACAGTAAGCTTGTATAACGACAACATATTGCTTGCCAAAACCACTGCATCGCTAACAAACCAAAACGGGAGTGCCCAATTTAAGATTCCAGCAAATACAGTCCTCAACAGTTATCTCGAAATTGTAGATGAGGGACTCAAGTTCGATAACCAGCTGTTCCTGTCAACAAATAAACGGGAAAAAATTAAAGTGTTGCACGTTAATGACAGCGGCAATGACTTTTTGAAAAATATTTATACGAGCGATGAGTTTGATTATCAAAATACTACATTCTCTCAACTCAATTACAATAGCATTAAGGACCAGGATGTAGTTGTTGTCAATGAAGTGAATACCTTACCATCTAATTTTGCAGTAGAGCTTAATAAATTCATGTCGGCTGGAAAAACTTTGGTAGTGATCCCTTCACTCAGCGGTCAAGGCTACAGCGCGTTGAATGGCGCAGGGAATCCGCAATCCTTGCCTGTCGAGAAGCGCATCGTTAGCATCAATTTTGACCACCCTTTGCTACGAGATGTTTTCAGTAAGCGAGTTACCAACTTTCAATATCCTAAGGTGGAGAATATCGCTTTCGCGAAAGCGTCACTCAACAAAATTCTATCTTTTGAAGATGGATCATCCTTTTTGTGGCAAGATGGAAACACTTTCTTTTTTGCAGCACCATTGAATGAAGGGAATTCCAATTTTCAAAATTCGCCACTAGTAGTACCTATTTTTTACAAACTTGGTTTGAGAAATAGAGAGTCAGGAAACCTCTATCAACAATTAGGAAAAAACAATCAGGTCACCCTTCCTATAAAATTAGAACAAGATCAAATTGTAGAATTAGCACTAGGCGAACAACGGTTGATTCCAGAACAGCGCGCCTATGATTCCTATGTAGAATTGCAAACTGGTACAGAGGTTTCTCAACCTGGAACCTATCAAGTACTTCTAAAAAATGAGCCTATTGCCTCTTTATCCTTCAATGTAACAAGAGAGGAAAACAAGAATGATTTTTACAACGTGGAAGAATTAGGTGCCAACACTTTATCTAGCGTATCTGAATTTGTACAGCAATATAAGGAACGCGCGCAAGCTTCAGACTTATGGAAATTCTTTCTTACTGGTGCCTTATTTTTTCTAATTTGCGAACTGATGATTTTAAAATTTATCAAATGATCCTAATCAAAAATGCCCGAATCATTTGTGCTTCTAGTGAGCACCACATGAAACAGATGGATATACTCATACGTGATGGGATCATTGAGAACATCGCGTCTAGTATTGAGAATGACAATGCACAGGTAATTGAACAAGAAAACTTACATGTTTCCATAGGATGGTTTGATAGCAGTGTGAGTTTCGGCGAACCTGGATTTGAGGAACGTCAGACCATGAAAAACGGATTACAAGTCGCGGCTACAAGTGGTTTCACGCACATCATGCTGAACCCTAATAACCAGCCTAACCCACAAGATGCCAGTGGAATCAATTATTTAAAATCGATAAGTTCTGGAAGTCCTGTAACAGTACTTCCAGTTGGAAACTTTTCCCTTTCACAAGAAGGCGCACATTTAGCGGAACTTTACGACATGCACCAAGCGGGAGCCGTTTCGTTCTATGATTACAAGCATTCCGTTGAGAATGCTAACTTATTAAAAGTAGGACTGCAATATGTAAAACCTTTTAAGGGTATCATTCAATCCTTCCCTCAAGATGCCCAAATCGCAGGCAAAGGAATGATTAATGAAGATCAAGCTGGTACAGAACTAGGTTTAAAAACCATCCCAACGTTTGCAGAAGAATTGCGAGTAGCTCGTGATATCGAACTCGCCAGGTATACCGGCTCTCATTTACATATTCCTACGGTTACTACTAACGCTGCGCTCCTATTGATTGATAAAGCAAGAGAGAGCGGTGTTCAAATCACCTGTAGTGTTGCTATTCACCATTTTACAACAGCGAGCGATGCGTTACTGGATTACAATACTAACTTCAAAGTTCAGCCGCCATTAAGAGATGTTGAGGAAACTAAAAAAGTTTTGGATCATGTAAAAAATGGACTGGTAGATATGATCACCAGCGACCATATTCCACTTACCATTGAATCTAAAGACGTAGAGTTTGATCAGGCTGATTATGGCAGTACAGGCTTGGAAAGTGCTTTTGGAATGGCAAATGAAGCTCTAGGTACAGAACAAAGCATAGAACTACTTACTGGCGGATATGCAGTTTTTCAAAAAGAGCTGCCTAAACTTGAGAAAGGATCACCTGCAAACCTGACCTTTTTTGATCCATCAGAATCGTATGTGTTGAGCAAACAACAACTATCGAGCACCTCTAAGAATAGTCTATTCATCGGTAGGAATTTGAAGGGAAAAGTCCTAGGCACGTATAACAACCAAAAACTACAGTGGAATGAGCGCAACTCCTAAAGGCAAGAATTTAGCACTTATGGCTTATGCCAGTACCTTATTGCTCTACTTTCATTTGATCCTATTCATTGCAGTTTTAGGAATTGCCCTATTGCTCAATTTCAATAAGAAACAAGAATTTACTACATTCCACCATCGTCAGATGTTTGGAATAGCAGTCATTGCCTTTTTAATAACCGCTTTCAGCAATATCGTCCCATCTGGATGGGTGGCTATTATACTGATTACCACGATTGTATTTATCGCCATACTAGGGTTTCTAGACGCGACAAGAAATCAAATGACACCACTGCCTGTGGTTGGCGGTTTATTCCAAAAGTGGTTCAGCTTTATAAAATAATTCATGAAAACAGATTTAAGTCTCAAATACATCAGCCGTTGGGCTGCCGATAAAAACGCTCCTTTATTATTGCTCATCCATGGATACGGCAGCAATGAAGAAGATTTATTCTCCTTTGCACCACAAATGAGCAATGACATGCACATCGTTTCTTTACGAGCGCCGTACGATATGCCTCCTTATGGTGCAGCCTGGTACGCAATAGATTACACTGCAGATGAAGGAAAGTTTTCTGATTTAAATCAAGCGCGTCAAAGTATGAATCTCATTAAAAAGTTTATTCAAGAGCTGCTCGCGAAACACAAATTAGAGCCTTCCAGCATCAACGCTTTAGGTTTTTCTCAAGGAGCTATTTTATCCATGGGTTTAGCCTTGTCTAATCCGTCCTTTTTCAAAAACGTAGTTGGAATGTCGGGCTATTTAAATACAGATCTGGTGGAGAATTATGATTCTTTAGAAGTTCGCTTTCGCGAAAGCGAAAACCCCACCAATTTCTTTGTATCCCACGGTACTATGGATCAAGTGATCCCGTTTTCTTGGGCCATTAAAACCCAGCCTATTTTAGAAAAACTAAACGCTGATTATGTATTCAAACAATATCCTATAGGTCACGGCGTATCACCAGATAATTTTCACGATATGAAAGCGTGGCTAGAGGCACGGCTATAATTAGCGGTACTTTTCATTGAGCACTGAAGCTGTGGTCTCTAGGTTGATCGTTTTATCGTCCTTAATGGTATATGTGACCAGTAATTCGCCCCACTGATAATTGTCTGAAAAATTGACTAAAACCCATTTGTGGTTGATAAATCTGGTATCGTTAACTTGAAAACCTCTTCCCTGCCCTATGAAAGGGACTAATGGATTTCCTCCTTCAGTTAAATTGAGTTCTAATAATTGGTCAGTGACGTTCTGCTTGACCTCCTCTACCGTCCAGCCTAATTTATTAAAATAGTCTGCAGCTTCCTGATGTTGCTCAAGTGTAAAACTCAAGGGTTGTAGCATTTGAGAATCCTCAATGCTGTCAAGTTCCTGCTCTTGAGCGATATATTTTTTGCGTAAGCTTATCAAGTCCTTTTCCAGAACCTCTTGATAATTACGGCCGTTAATATAAGTGATCAGGGCAATTAATGCGGCAAAAATGAATAGGTATAAAAATATACTTCGTCTCATGAATCAGTAGTAATTTGTAAATTATCGTATGCTAGAAAGACATTTTCAGGTAGTGTTTTTTCGACGTCTGCATGAAAACCTAGGTGATGACTTATGTGAGTAAAGTAAGTACGTTTGGGCGCCAGTTCCCTTACAAGTTCTAAGGCTTCTTCCACATTTAAATGGGTGCGGTGCGTCTCGTACCTTAAGGCATTGACAACTAAAACATCCAGACCCTTGAGCTTTTCTTTTTGGTCTTCTTCAATAGTTTTAACATCAGTCATATAAGCAAAATTCTCAATGCGGAATCCGTGCACGGGCAATAGTCCATGGTCGGCTTGTACGGGAATTACTGTAATTCCTTCCACCACAAAATTATCATCGTCAAAAAGGTGAACATCCAGATCTGCAACACCAGGATATTTATTACTCGTCGCCATCATATAGTGGAAACGTTCTTGTAGAGATCTTTGAACCCGGCTGCTCATATAACACTGTATTGCGCCTTGTCTAAAAAAGAAGGGTCGTAAATCATCGAGTCCTGCCGTATGATCTGCATGCTCGTGGGTAAAAAGGAGAGCATCAAACCTATCGATTTGATTGGTCAACATTTGCTGCCTAAAGTCTGGACCACAATCAACTATAAAGCGTTTATCGTTCACTTCTATAGCGCAACTTACTCTTAATCGCTTATCACGTGGATCCTCACTTTTACAAACAGGATGGTCGCTACCTATGACAGGTATTCCCTGAGAAGTTCCAGTTCCTAAGATGGTGATTTTTACTTTCATTAAGTTAGGTTAAAAGTATTGATATTTTTTTGTTCTAGTAAGGGGTTCGCTACCTTTGTTTTAAACAGTAAAAGACCACTTAATGGCGATTACCCTTCCTGGAGATAACGATTTTGAATCAGTCCCATCGTTGAAAAACAAAGCATTGCGAGTTAATTTGAACCGCAATATCTATGGAACCTTTGCTGAAATAGGCGCAGGACAGGAAACAGTAAGGCATTTCTTTAGAGCAGGTGGCGCATCGGGAACCATTGCAAAGGCAATGAGCGCATACGATAAAGATTTTTCTGATGCTGTTTATGGAGTACAAGATGATGGTCGTTACGTAACGGAATCTCGCTTGCGTAAAATGTTGAGACATGAAACTGATCTCATTGAGGAACGTATATCTAGAGAAAAGCATCCTGAAAAACTATTTTTTACCTATGCTAATACAGTGGCAACCATTGATTTTGCTAAAAAGTTCTTAGGTCATGGTTGGGTTGGGATAAAATTTCAGGCCTCTCCAGGTGAAGAATACAGTGAGATTATCTTACACGTCCGTTTTAAGGAGCGTGATGCTCGTTTACAGCAAATAACCCTAGGTATACTGGGAACGAATTTGATCTATGGTGCTTTTTATAAACATGATCAACCAAAGAAACTGCTGAAATATCTTTACGATCATATCGACAAGGATAAGATCGAAATTGATATGATCAATTTTGATGGTCCACGATTTAAAGAAGTGGACAATCGTTTAATGAGTTTACAGTTGTTACGCAACGAAATGACGGAGGCGGTAATGTTTGGACCAGACGGGAATAACATTCTAGCTGCTAAGATTCTTTACAAGAAAAACGTTCTGGCTTTAAGGGGAAGTTTTAGGCCAGTGACTAAGGTTAATATGGACATGTATGAAAAGTCCAGAGCCATGTTTATTAAATCTGGAAAGGTAGAAGAAGAGCGTCTAGAAACCATTTTTGAAATCACGTTGAGTAATTTAAAGGCATCTGGAGAGATTGATGAAAAGGACTTCATGCACCGTGCAGAGCTGCTTTGTTCTCTAGGACAAACGGTCATGATATCTAACTTTAAAGAATATTACCGTCTGGTAGAATACTTAAATAATTATACTAAAGAGCGTATAGGCTTAGTGATGGGTGTCAACAATCTAGTAGACATATTTGACACGAGATACTACCACCATTTGAGTGGAGGAATTTTGGAAGCATTTGGTAAGCTATTCTTCAAAGATTTACGCGTGTATCTGTATCCTATGAAGGAAGCAGATACTGGTAAAATGGTCACCAGTGAAAATCTTAAAGTACACCCTCGAATGAAGGAATTGTACAAGTTCTTTAAGTACAATGGTCGCGTTATTGATATTGAGGACTACGATCCAGAAATTGGACATATATTCTCTCGCGAGGTCTTGCGAATGATCAACGAAGGAGAAGACGGGTGGCAAGAAATGTTGCCAGAAGGAATTCCAGAGTTGATTGAAGAAGGAAACTTCTTTGGATGTAATTTAAAAGATGAACAAGTGGACTGCGGGTTATAGAATCTGCTCGCTGTGTTCCTTAGTCTTCACTTTAGTAATTACTTCTTCTATTTTTCCATCTTCATCGATAACAAAAGTCGTACGGTGGATTCCATCGTATTCTTTACCCATGAACTTTTTAGGTCCCCAAACGCCATAGGCATTTAGTAATTCATGATCCTCATCAGCTAGAAGATCGTAGGGCAGTTCATATTTTTCTTTAAAATTGGATTGACGTTTTTGGCTATCGGCACTTGCACCTAGTATTTCGTATCCGCTTTCGCGAAAGCGATCTACATTATCTCTCAAATTACAAGCTTCTACAGTACATCCTGGTGTGCTGGCTTTAGGATAGAAAAACAAAACCAACTTCTTACCTTTGAAATCTGAAAGGGAAACTGTTTTACCGTCTTGATTAGGAATTGAAAAATCTGGAGCTTTATCTCCTGCTTTTAATGTTGTCATGATTGTAATTTGAAATCTAAAGATACAAAATGAATAAAAAGGAGAAAGTAAATTTTGTGATGGATACGCTAGAAAAGCTCTATCCAGAAATACCGGTACCACTGGATCACAAAGATCCTTATACACTCCTGATAGCTGTACTAATGAGTGCCCAAAGCACTGATGTACGAGTAAACCAAATCACTCCACTCCTATTTGACAGAGCTGACAACCCATATGACATGATCCGGTTAACTGTTGAAGAAATCAGAGAGATTATAAAACCGGTCGGACTTTCCCCTATGAAAGCTAAAGGTATTCATGGTTTGAGCCATATTTTAATTGACAAACACAATGGATTAGTTCCACAGACTTATGAAGAATTGGAGGAACTACCAGCTGTAGGACACAAGACAGCTGCGGTAGTGCTATCCCAAGCTTTTGGAATTCCTGCTTTTCCTGTAGATACGCACATCCATAGGTTAATGTATCGCTGGAATTTGACTAATGGAAAGAATGTGGTGCAAACTGAAAGGGATGCTAAAAGACTATTTCCTAAAGAAAAATGGAACGACCTTCACCTTCAAATTATCTGGTACGGTCGTCAATATAGCCCAGCAAGAGGTTGGGACTTAGATCAAGATATCATTACCAAAACTATAGGACGGAAAACCGTGCTGGACGAGTATAATAAAAAAAAGAAGATCCGATCTAAGCAATAGATCGGATCTTCTAAATCTAAAAAACAAAAAAATTAGTTGTTCAGCGTTTCAATAGTCATGTTAGGCAATCTGATAACGCTCAGTGCTTTAGAATAGGCTAAAATCCTATTAACAGTTTCCGGTCTTGGACCTGTCGGTTTCACTCGTTCTGAAGATGAGGATGTATTGTAAAGTTTTGGCATGTGTAAGTGTGTTTATGATACTAAAACGCACTCAACTTTACAATAGTATATCTACATCAACTTTATTTTGTCAAAACGATATTATGCTTATCAATAACTTTTCTCAAGTTGATAAGCGCATAACGCATTCTTCCTAGGGCAGTATTGATACTTACATCAGTAGACTCTGCAATTTCTTTAAAAGACATTTCTTTGTAGATACGCATCAATAAAACCTCCTTTTGGTCTTCAGGAAGCTCCTCTACCAGTCGTCTTACATCTTCGTGCACCTGGCTAGATATCATTTCTGATTCAATGCTGTCCTCACCATCGCTGATCACATCAAAAATATCGAAGTCATTACGCGATTGGAATTTAGGCATGCGCTTATTACGACGGAAGTGGTCGATAACAAGATTGTGAGCAATACGCATCACCCAAGGAAGAAACTTTCCTTCCTCATTGTACTTGCCGCGTTTAAGCGTACGAATGACTTTAATAAAAGTATCTTGAAAAATATCTTCAGTGATATCTCTATCTAGAACTTTAGAAAAGATGAAACCGTGAATTCTTTGTTTGTGGCGATTGACAAGTACCTCGAGTGCACTTTCTCTACCTTGCATGTACTCTTTTACAAGCACCGCATCGTTTGCGTTTATATCATTCATACTATAACAACTAATGATCCAGCTAGTTAGACAGATCGATTTTTTAGAGTAATGTTATAGTATACGCTGTAGATTAAAATTTTGTTAACGGGTTAAAGATAACAACATTTGTTCCAATCTAGCAAAACATGTCTTTACAATTTAACAAATTAATGATTCTCGTGCTTCCATTATCGTTGAACCGCTTGCTATCTTTGTGAATATGGCAGAAAAGATCATTTTCGACAACATTGATACCCTAAGTCCTAAAAGGAACATCTTAGTAAAGGGCGCTGAATTACATAATCTTAAGAAGCTGAATGCTGTCATTCCTAGAAATGAAATGGTAGTCATTACTGGATTATCTGGAAGTGGCAAATCCTCTCTAGCTTTTGACACTTTGTATGCAGAAGGTCAACGCAGGTATGTAGAAAGTCTTTCCTCCTATGCTCGGCAATTCCTAGGCCGATTGAACAAGCCAAAAGTAGAATACATCAAAGGTATCGCTCCGGCTATTGCTATAGAGCAAAAGGTAAACTCTACTAACCCACGTAGTACAGTGGGAACAACGACGGAGATTTATGATTATCTGAAATTACTGTTTGCTCGTATTGGCAAAACCTATTCCCCTGTATCAGGAAATGAAGTGAAAAAAGATACAGTAACTGACGTGATAAACTATATCAAGGAGCAGGAAGATGGGACTAAAATGCTTCTTACCACAAGACTGATTGTAAAAGGAAAACGCGACGTCCCACAACAGCTTGCGGTTTTGTTACAGCAGGGTTTCACTCGTATTAAAGTTAATGGTGAAGTTCACCGTATTGATGAGAATGACCTAAGTTTTACAAACAAGGACAAAGTCTTTATCGTGATTGACCGTATTATCAAACGAGACAATAAAGATTTTTATAACCGCCTGGCAGATGCGATAGACACCGCATTTTTTGAAGGTAAAGGTGTAGCTTATGTGGAATATTTAGACGGTAGCAAGTCAAGGGAATTTACCAACAAGTTTGAACTGGATGGTATGGAATTCTTGGAACCTAACCCTAACCTCTTCAGTTTTAATAATCCATATGGAGCCTGCCCTAAATGTGAGGGTTATGGTGATGTGATAGGGATTGATGAAGATCTGGTCATTCCTAACACGGCGCTATCCGTTTATGAAAGTGCTGTATTTCCTTGGCGAGGTGATAGCATGAGTTACTATAAAGATCAGCTGATCAAAAATGCCGATAAATTTGATTTTCCAATTCACCGACCTTGGTTTGAATTGACTGACAAACAAAAAAGCTTAGTCTGGGATGGAAACAAATACTTTGCAGGAATACATTCCTTTTTTGAAGAGCTTGAAGCAAAAGCATACAAAATTCAAAATCGGGTGATGTTATCCCGGTACCGCGGAAAAACTAAATGTTCGCTATGTAAAGGAAAGCGATTGCGACCTGAAGTAAACTATATCAAAGTCAATGGTACCACCATTACTGATCTTGTAGAATTGCCCATCAAGGAACTGCGTGTTTTCTTTCAGGAACTCACTCTGGACGACACGCAAAAGGTCATCGCAAAAAGACTACTTAAAGAAATACATAGTCGATTAGAATTTCTATCTGATGTAGGACTGGACTATTTGACGCTCAACCGTAAATCCAATTCCTTATCTGGTGGGGAGTCCCAGCGTATCAACCTCGCAACCTCATTAGGGAGTAGCTTAGTAGGAAGTATGTATATTTTGGATGAGCCTAGTATTGGCCTGCATCCACGGGATACCAAACGATTGATTAAGGTATTGAAAAACTTGCGAGACCTTGGGAACACAGTAATCATCGTAGAGCATGATGAAGAAATCATGCAAGCGGCAGATCGCATCATTGATATAGGCCCAGAAGCTGGAACTCACGGTGGCGAGGTGGTTGCTGCAGGAACTCTTGCAGAAATTTTGAAATCGACCAGTTTAACTGCTCAATATTTAAATGGGACGATGGAAATCCCGCTTCCGCGAAAGCGAAGAAAGCACAAGTATCACGTAGACATCAAAGGCGCAAGACAAAACAACCTTAAGAACATTGATGTTAGTTTTCCATTGGGAGTTTTGACCATGGTAACTGGCGTCTCGGGTAGCGGGAAATCTACTCTTGTGAAAAAAATATTGTATCCAGCCATGCTCAAAAAGCTAGGTGGCTATGGTGCAAAAGCTGGTCAGTACACTGATATCAGCGGTAAGTTTGAAAATGTAAAAACTATTGAATTTATAGATCAGAATCCTATAGGGCGCAGTTCTAGATCCAATCCTGTGACCTATATCAAGGCTTATGATGATATACGCGGCTTACTGGCTTCTCAAAAGCTCTCCAAAATAAGAAACTACCAACCGAAACACTTCTCCTTCAATGTTGACGGAGGTCGATGTGAAACTTGTAAAGGAGATGGCGAGGTAACTATCGAGATGCAATTCATGGCAGATGTTACCTTGATTTGTGAAACCTGTAACGGAAAACGATTTAAAAAAGAGATCCTGGAGGTCCAGTTTGAAAGTAAAAACATTGACGATATACTTAACTTAACGATCAATGATGCGATGGACTTTTTTGAATCCAAGGGACAGGATAAAATTGTACGGAAGATCAAGCCTTTACAAGATGTAGGATTGGGCTACGTAACTTTAGGACAAAGTAGTTCTACCCTATCAGGTGGAGAAGCACAGCGCATCAAACTTGCCAGTTTTCTAGTCAAAGGCACCACTAGCGATAAAACGCTATTCATCTTTGACGAACCTACAACAGGATTACACTTTCACGATATCAATAAATTACTAGACAGTTTTAATGCGTTAATTGAAAAAGGACACAGCGTCATTGTAATTGAACACAATATGGATTTAGTCAAATGTGCCGACTATGTCATTGACTTAGGACCAGAAGGCGGTGCTGAAGGTGGTTACCTTGTAGCTGCTGGAACACCGGAGGAAGTTGCCCTAGTTGAGAAGAGTTATACCGCCCCTTTTATTGCAGAAAAACTAAATTAGAGTGAACTAATAGTAGGCTAATGAAAAAACCAAGATTACGTCGTAAAGCAACGCCTAAATCTCGCAACAGCGTCTTTCAGCCACCTGGAACTATTTCCTATGTAGGTGAAGATCGCACGGAGAAGGTAGCTACTGAAACCATTCTTTACGACGAGAAAGAGTTTAAAAAGCTAGAAGGTATTTTTCTGGATAAATTAGAGGATGATCAAGTGAATTGGTTCAATGTGGACGGTGTGCATGAAATTGATCTCTTGGAAAAAGTGGGAAGTAAATTTCACTTACACCACTTGCTACTGGAAGACATTGCCAATACCACTCAACGTCCTAAAACCGAATTCTACGAAGAATGCATTTACCAATGCATAAAAATGATCAGCTACGACCCTGAGGAAAATGAAATCAATCAGGAACAGGTGAGTATTTTACTTACCAATCATGCAGTAATTACATTTCAAGAAAAAACGGGCGATGTGTTTGAAAATATACGGGAGCGCATTGAGCAGTCCCGTGGTAGAATACGATATAGTAACAATGACTACTTGTTTTATGCATTAATAGACAGTGTTATTGATCATTATTTTATAGCTGTGGAGCAAATAGGAGAATACCTAGACCAGCTCGAAGATGAGATTTTTGATGATCCTCAAAAATCATCTCTAGAACGTGTGCAAAAAAACAAACGCATGTTGCTTACTCTACGCAGGGCAATATTCCCATTGAGAGAGTCTATCAGCCGTTTACTTAAAGAGGATTCTAAATTTATTGACCCACAAATTAAGAGTTACTTTCAGGATGCCTATGATCACTGCATTCAAATCATTGAAACAGTAGAATCCTATCGCGAGATCAATGGTGGGTTGAGGGATATGTATTTATCCAGTGTAAGCCACAAGATGAATCAGATCATGCAGGTGCTAACAATTATGTCTTCCATATTTATTCCCTTGACATTCTTAGCTGGAATTTATGGGATGAATTTTGACCATATTCCTGAATTGCACTGGGAGCATGGCTACCGTTACTTCTGGATATTAAGCGGCTGTATGTTTGTTGCATTGCTCGGTTTTTTCAAGTGGAAAAAGTGGCTTTAATTTGTAGGTAAATTCTTTTTGGCACGCGAATTGTAAAGTATATAGGGAAGGTAAATTATAAGAGTAAGTTGCTTTCATAAAGTTTTTTGGTTGGTTAGTGGGAAATCTCGAGATGTCTTTCGACTCTCGGGATTTCCTCGTTTATAGAGAACCGTTTCATTAAAATTCCGGTTACTTTTGAAATTCAATTTTTGCCCATGAAAAGACTTCTTTCCATACTCATTCTATTTGCCCTATCTAGTTGTGAAAATAGCAAAGAAAAAAATATAGAGCAGCCAGCAATAACTACTGTTGACAAAGTATTTCCCGAAGATTTTCTAGGCATTTATAAAGGTGACCTACAAATCACATCTAGCAACGGAACTTCACAAATTCCCATGGAATTTCATCTATCCAAAACAGACACCGTCGACAAATTCAATTACAAAATCTTCTATGGAAAAGAACGTGATCCTAGAAACTACAATTTAGAACGCACACACAACCCTAATCTATTTCTAGTAGATGAGAACAATGGTATTGTACTAGAAAGCGCCTATGCAGATCATACCTTGTACAGCACCTATGAAGTGATGGGTAACTTATTGCACAGTACGGAGATCTTCTACGACGATAAAATGGAATTTATGATCGCCATGGCTCGAATCCAAGACACCTCAATGACAGGTAATGAGGAAAGCGCCATAGTGAAGAATTACCCCATGTCAGTGCTGCAGCGAGCGACGCTCTACAAGCAAACCGACTCCACTCGTACAAAATAAAAAAGTCCCGCTTAATGCAGGACTTTTAGTGTATGGTTCGCTTTCGCGAAAGCGAAATAACTATTATTTATGCAAACGCCTCAGCAACTGCTGCACTCAATCTCTTATAAACGCCAGAATCCAAGCGATCGCGTATAGCATCAAACGCATCTAGTGTTACTTCTATATCTTCCATGGTGTGGGTAGCCGTTGGAATCAATCTCAATAAGATCAGCCCTTTAGGTATTACTGGATACACTACAATCGAACAGAAGATACCGTAGTTCTCACGCAAATCTTTAACCAGCGCCATAGCTTCTGGTATACTTCCTTTAAGGTACACTGGAGTCACACAGCTTTGCGTGGTTCCTATATCAAAGCCACGTTTCTTAAGACCAGACTGCAATGCATTTACATTTTCCCAAAGCTTTTCTTTCAACTCTGGCATAGAACGTAACATATCTAGACGTTTCAAAGCACCTATCACTAACTGCATTTGCAATGACTTTGCAAACATCTGTGAACGTAAGTTGTACTTTAGGTAGTCCATTATTTCTTTATCAGCAGCAATGAATGCTCCTGTACTGGCAAGGGATTTTGCAAAAGTTGCAAAATAAACATCGATGCCATCTTGAATACCTTGCTCCTCGCCTGCTCCGGCACCGGTTTTACCTAGTGTTCCAAAACCGTGCGCATCGTCCACAAAAAGTCTGAACTTATACTTGTCTTTAAGGGCTACAATCTCTTTCAATTTCCCTTGCTCTCCACGCATCCCAAATACACCTTCAGAAATAACGAGGATTCCGCCGCCAGTTTCTTCAGCAAGTTTGGTAGCTCGCTGTAAGTTTTTCTCGATACTATCCAGATCATTGTGCACATAAGTGAAGCGCTTCCCCTGGTGAAGTCGTACCCCATCAATAATACATGCATGAGCATCGACGTCATATACGATCACATCGTCTTTAGACACTAGCGCATCTATGGTAGACATACATCCCTGATAACCGAAGTTTAATAAATAAGCCGCTTCCTTGTCCACAAATTGAGCAAGTTCACGCTCTAGTTGTTCATGCAAGTCTGTATGACCGCTCATCATTCGAGCGCCCATTGGGTAAGCACTACCATATTCAGCAGCAGCTTCTGCATCTACTTTGCGAACTTCAGGGTGATTGGCTAATCCTAGGTAGTCGTTAACACTCCAGGTAATAACCTCGCGCCCGTTGAAACGCATGCGGTTTGAGATAGGTCCTTCTAGCTTAGGAAACACAAAATAACCCTCTGCAATAGAAGCCCATTTTCCTAGTGGTCCTTTGTCCGCATAAATTTTATCAAATAAGTCTTTCATCGTCAAAATTAAGCTGCAAATATACGATACAAAACGCAGATCTCCTATGCTATAATAGGCATAGAAAATTTGATATTAGTTGATAATCTGTTGATAACTAATAGGTTGTATGGATAAGTTCGCTTTCGCGAAAGCGAACTCATTAAACCTCTAACCACCTCAAAATAAGGAGGTTTACTTAATATACTCAATATGCTGCTCTGCCGCAGTAGAAACTGAATCAAAGAACCCTTGATCCTGCATCCATTTGTCGTTGTATATTTTACTCATATAACGAGACCCGTGATCTGGGAATATCACCACAACCACAGCATCCTCACCAAAGGCATTTTCTTTAACCAATTGTTTTACCGCTTGCATCGCTGCACCACTGGTATAACCTACGAACAATCCTTCAGTCTGTGAAATTTTACGTGCCATGTGGGCAGCGTCTTCATCCTTCACTTTTGTGAAGCTGTCAATCACATCAAAATCAGTCGCTGTTGGAATCAAGTTTTTACCCAACCCTTCAATACGATACGGGTAAATTTCATTCTTATCGAATTCTTGAGTTTCGTGAAACTTTTTAAGTACACTACCGTACGCATCAACTCCTAAGATTTGCACATTAGGATTTTGTTCCTTGAGGTATTTTGCAGTTCCAGAAATGGTACCACCTGTACCGCTACATGCTACTAAATGAGTGATTTTTCCAGCCGTTTGTTTCCAGATCTCTGGACCAGTGGACATATAATGAGCTTCCGTATTCAGCTCATTAAAGTACTGATTGATATAAATACTGTTTTTTATTTCTTCATGCAGTCGTTTAGCAACCTCGTAATAGCTGCGAGGATCGTCTGCACTCACGTTTGCTGGACACACATATACTTTAGCGCCCATCGATTTAAGCATGTCGATCTTATCAGCACTGGACTTAGAACTCACGGCTAGAATACAATCATAGCCTTTAATACGGCTTACCATGGCGATACTGAATCCTGTATTACCTGAAGTCGTTTCTATAATGGTGTCGCCAGGCTTAAGAAGTCCTTTATTTTCTGCCTGCTCTATAATATGTAATGCAATTCGATCTTTAGAGGAATGTCCTGGATTGAAAGACTCCACCTTAGCATAATAATCGCCAGGAAAGCCGTCAACGGTTTGGGATAGTTTGATTAGGGGGGTTTCTCCTATTAACTCAAGAACATTGTTGTACGCCTGAATTTGTCCGCTCATATAATGTGTTTTTGTCGAGTGCTAAAAAAGCGCAAAACGTTGCAAATCTACATAATTTTTTAGTTGCTCACTTTTTGCTCCATATCGATCAAAAAGGCAAATTCAATAGCTACCTCTTTCAAAGCATCATATCTTCCTGATGCACCGCTATGACCGCTAGACATATCTGTCTTAAAAAGAATGACTTGACTCCCTTTTTGGTGGTCTCTCAAACGTGCTACCCATTTTGCCGGTTCCCAATATTGAACTTGGCTGTCATGGTAGCCTGTAGTAACGAGCACATTAGGATATTCCCTATCGGCAACCTGATCGTATGGAGAATAACTCAACATATACTCATAGCTATCCTTATGATTTGGATTTCCCCACTCGTCGTACTCTCCTGTCGTTAAAGGTATGGTATCATCTAGCATGGTACTTACGACATCTACAAAAGGTACGGCACTCAAAATCCCGTTGTACAACTGGGGCGCTAGATTCATGATAGCTCCCATTAACAAACCACCTGCAGATCCACCGCTGGCATAAAGGTGTCCCGCTTTCGCGAAAGCGTGCTCTATTAAATACTCACTACAAGCCACAAAATCAGTAAAAGTGTTCATCTTTTGAAACATCTTTCCCTGATCGTACCATTCGCGGCCTAGATATTCACCGCCACGCACATGAGCGATGGCAAAAATAAAACCTCGATCCAGCAAACTCAATCGGGAAATGGAAAAGTACGGGTCAATCGTATGCCCATAACTTCCATAGCCGTATTGTAAGGTAGGATTTCCATCTGCTTTGCGCATGTCCTTTTTATATACAAGACTGATAGGGATTTTTACACCATCTTTAGCAGTGGCCCAAACACGTTCTGACCCATAGTTTTCAGGGTCAAATTCTCGATCTTCAATTTCTTGAGTCTTCAAAATTTTCTCTTCCCTTGTACGCATATTAAATTCAATGACCGATGGTGGCATGGTCAAAGAGTTATATCCATAACGCAATACTTCAGAATCAAACTGAAAATTAGCACTGGTGTAGGCTGTATAAGTCTCGCTAGAAAATGGCAAGAAATAATCTGTAGTTCCATCCCAGGACTTGATCCGGATTCTATTCAGACCATTAAAGCGATCTGTCACCACCATGTAATCTTTAAAAATATCGAGATCTTCTAGCAAGGATTTAGGATCATGAGGGATCAGGTCTACCCAATTCTCCATTTGCGCAGTCTCGATAGCGGTTCTCATCACTTTAAAATTGAACGCGTCATCCTTATTAGTCATGATGTAGAAATGATCCCCATAGTGAGAAGCACTATACTCCATTTCTTCCTGACGCTCTTGAATAATTTGAAACGAGCTGTCCGGCTTATCTGCATCAATGAATCGGATCTCATCACTTAAGGTGGATGAGGATTTGATCATGATGTATTTAGCAGACATGGTTTTGTATACAAAACAGTTGAAGGTATCTTCAGTCTCTTCGTAAATCACTTGCGCCTGATCCACATCTTGATCCAATCGATACTTAAATATCTTATCAGCTCGAAGTGTTTGTGGATCTTTGCGTACAAAAAACAACGTGTGATTATCATTAGCCCAAACGGAACTTCCTGTCGTTCCCAGAACAGCATCTGCCTTGATCTCGCCGGTCTCAAGATTTTTCACAAACAAGGAATATTCCCTTCTTCCTACCGCATCAATACCATAGGCCACTAAATTGTTATTAGGAGAGACATTGATTCCAGATAATTTGAAAAAATCATGTCCTTGAGCCATCTCATTGACATTAAAAAGTAACTCAACTTTATCAGTTCCATCCTTACGACGGTAATAATATGGATAGGACTCTCCCTTTTCCATTTTAGTGAAGTACCAGTAATCATTGTATAAGTAAGGTACGGACTCATCATCTTCTTTCAACCTACCTTTAATTTCTTCAAAAAGATCTTGCTTAAGGTCTGCCGTATGCGCAGTCATTTGCTCATAGTACTCATTTTCCTCATTCAAATAACTAATGACCTCAGGAGCATCTCGCTCTTTCATCCAGTGGTAGTTATCTAATCGCTGGTGATCGTGAATCTCGTGAACGTGGGGTATTTTTTTGGCTCTTGGGGCTTTGATATCCATAGGGAATTGTAGTCGTGTAAAATAAGCGCGCAAGATAATCAAAGGTTAAGTGATGCTCTAGATTCTAGGGAGTTGTTATTTTTGTGGCTTACAATTCAAAAGCAAGATTATGTTAGGAGATATGATGGGGATGATGGGCAAGCTCAAAGAAACCCAACAAAAAGTAGAAGATACTAAGAAGAGAATGAGTACCGTATTGATCGATGAGAAATCAAGTGATGGACTCATCAACATTACCGTAACTGCAGATCGTCAAATCAAAACCATAGAGATCGCAGACGAATTGCTAGAAGATAAAGAGCAATTAGAAGATTACCTGATTCTTAATTTGAATAAAGCCCTGAACCGTGCTTCAGAAATTTACGATAAAGAGGTAGCTGCCGTAGCGTCTGAAGGAATGCCAAATATTCCTGGGATGGATATGTTTAAGTAAGGGGTTGATGATGGGGTGATTTCATGATGAATCTTAATGATTCTGTCATGCTGAACTCGTTTCAGCATCTCTTGAAATGAAGTACAAAATTGATCGATAACAGGATGGTATGCCCATTTGGGAACTCAAAATTCTGTTTTGAGACAGATCACGAACTCTCACGTGGAAGACCCTGAAATAAATTCAGGGTGACAGTCAATAATTGGGATTGAATAAATAGAAATTAGCAATTTAGGATTTGCGTAGCAAATTAATAATCGGAAATTTTTCAAGTTCAAGTTCAAGTTCAAGTTCAAACTTAGATATAATTTTAAATTTAGATTTAAGCAGAAAACTTACCCATCACTTCCATAAACTGCTCATGCTGCGCATCGGTATAATCCAAGTGGGTTACTAAGCGCAACTTGCCTTGTCCCATATTACTGATGATGATGTCGTTTTTTGCGCAATAAGCACTCACCGCTTTCTCATCAAAGACCTCAAAAATCACAATGTTGGTTTCCACAGGTTCTACCTTTTTCACCCACGTCTGTCCTTCTAGAAATAGGCCTAATTCGGTTGCTTTGCGGTGATCATCATTAAACCGTTCCATGTTATGATCTAACGCATATAAGGCTGCTGCTGCCATGAAACCTGTTTGACGCATGCCGCCGCCTAATACCTTACGCACTCGCATGGCTTTTTCCATTAGCGGATTTTTACCCGCAAGTACCGTTCCTAGCGGAGTCCCCATTCCTTTAGAAAAACATACAGAAACAGTGTCAAACAGCTCTCCATATTCCTTTGGATCCTGATTCGTTTTTACAATAGCATTCCACAAACGTGCGCCGTCCAGATGCAATCCCAGGCCATGCTTTACACACACTGCTTTGATCTCCTTAACTACTTCCCAATCATAACAAGCACCACCGCCTTTATTGGTTGTGTTTTCTAAACAAACTAAAGTTGTCAATGGACTGTGGTAAAAATCTGGCGGATTGATCGCCTCTTCCACTTGGGTAGCGGTAACCATCCCGCGAGAACCGTCCAACAATTTACAGGAAACCCCACTATTGAAAGAAACACCACCACCCTCATAGTTATAAACATGCGCATATTTATCACATATCAATTGCTCTCCAGGTTGTGTGTGCATTTTGATAGCGGCTTGATTTGCCATACTTCCCGTTGGAAAAAACAGCGCATCGTCCATTCCAAATAATTCCGCCACACGGCGTTCTAATTCATTTACCGTGGGGTCTTCCTTATATACATCATCGCCAACTTCCGCATGAAACATGGCGTCCAGCATGGCAGGGCTTGGTTTTGTTACCGTATCACTTCTTAAATCAATCATGGAATCTATTTAATCTTAAGTTTGTTACATTGTGAAACATCTTGTGGCTCAATACTCTTTTTTAGTTCGCTTTCGCGAAAGCGAAAAACCCACAAATCACGAGATAAATTTAAAGCTCTTTGCACACTTAAGCACAGTCAAACACCAATTAAAAAGGGATTTTAGCTGTATTTTTGTGCTCCAAATTATTTGACTTATATGATCACAGCAGACCAAATCGCGCAATTGAAGGAACGTACCGCAGCGTTGAAGGATTATCTGCAAATCGAGGCCAAGCAAATCGAGATTACGAATCTCGAGGAGAAAACCTTTTCTCCAGATTTTTGGAACAATTCCAAAGAAGCCGAAGCGATCATGAAAATCCTGCGCAACAAAAAAGCATGGACGACTGATTATGCTACTGCGGTGACTTTAGGAGAAGATCTGGAAGTACTCTACGAATTTTATAAGGAAGATGAAGCAACGGAAGAGGACGTGATTTCTAAATTCAATGCCGCAACAGAACTAGTTGAAAAACTAGAATTTAAGAACATGCTTTCTAACGAGGGCGATGATTTTAGTGCCGTATTGCAAATCACAGCCGGTGCTGGTGGGACTGAGTCCTGTGACTGGGCTGAAATGTTGATGCGCATGTACATCATGTGGGCAGAAAAGAGCGGCTATAAGGTCAAGGAACTTAACTTTCAGGCTGGTGATGTGGCTGGTATAAAAACAGTGACGCTGGAGATTGAAGGCGATTACAGTTTTGGATGGCTGAAAGGTGAAAATGGTGTTCATAGATTAGTACGTATTTCTCCATTTGATTCAAATGCTAAAAGACATACCTCTTTTGCGTCAGTTTATGTATATCCACTAGCAGATGATACCATAGAAATTGATATCAATCCAGCAGATATTTCTTGGGATTTCGCTCGTTCTAGCGGTGCTGGTGGACAAAATGTAAACAAGGTAGAAACTAAAGCGATCTTAACACACCATCCTTCAGGTATCATTATCCATAATTCTGAGACTCGATCTCAACTAGAGAACCGGGAGAAAGCCATGCAAATGCTGAAGTCTCAATTGTACGAGATTGAATTGCAGAAACAAAATGCAGCTCGAGATGAAATTGAATCTGGCAAAATGAAGATTGAATGGGGTTCTCAAATACGTAATTATGTATTGCATCCTTACAAGCTGATCAAAGATGTGCGTACCGCTCACGAAACTGGGAACGTAGATGCAGTACTCAATGGCGATTTAGATGCCTTTTTGAAAGCATTCCTCATGTCGACAGGTCAAGAAAAACCTTCAGACCAACTTTAGGTTTATCTTGTTAACACGGTATTATAATTTATAAGCTTTCCTTTAACTTAAACTTAGCATAAGCCGCTTAATCCAATGAACAGTTTTGCCGTCATAGATCAAAGACCAAAACTCTCATGAAATACACTCTTACCTCTTTATGTTTATTCCTTTCTTTTTATTTGTATGCACAAGGAAATATGCAAGTATCTGGAAAACTAATAGATAAAGCCACTCAAACTCCACTTGAATTTGCCACCGTCTCTCTCATAAGTAATGACCCTGATGTCTCACCACAAGGTGGAGTTACAGATTTAGATGGAAATTATTTGTTTACGGTTACACCTGGAACTTACACTGTCAAATGGGAATTTATTTCTTTTAAACCTTTGACTCGAACTAATGTTTCGATCACAGAGAATATCGATTTTGGAATTCTGGCCCTAGAACAAGATGTGGATCAACTAGATGCAGCAATTGTTGTGGCAGAGAAAACTACAGTAGACTTAAGATTAGATAAGAAAATATATAATATAGGTAAGGATCTCACGGTTCGCGGTGGTACTGTAAGTGATGTGCTTGATAATGTTCCTTCAGTATCTGTAGATGTGGAAGGAAATGTAGCATTAAGAGGTAACAACAGCGTTCGAATTTTGATCGATGGTCGCCCTAGTGCTTTAGTAGGCATTAATGGAGCGGAGGCATTACGCCAAATCCCGTCAGAAGCTATTGAAAGAGTAGAAGTTATTACATCTCCCAGTGCGAGGTATGATGCTGAAGGCACTGCTGGTATCATAAATATTATTCTAAGGAAAAATAGAATTCAAGGTTTTAACGGGTCTATAAATTTAAATGGTGGGTACCCAGAACGTTATGGCGCATCAGTCAACTTAAATTATCGTACCAATAAATGGAATCTATTTACAAATACAGGCTACAGGTACCGGACTTCTCCTGGGAATGCCTCCTCAGAAACTCAATTTCTGTTTCCTGACGGTGTTCAAACTACAGATAATGTTTTCATTAATGAGCAGCGTGACTTTGATAGATTGGGTAGAAACTATTTTACCAGTTTTGGAGCTGAATATTTCATTAATGACAACAGCAGTATAGTTGGTAATATTGTTTATCGCTTAGATAACGATGATGATGTAACCACGAATGACATCCAGCGTTTTGATGAAAACATGAATCTTAATGAACGTACGATAAGAGAAGAGCAAGAGGCTGAGGATGAAACAGATCTTCAATTTTCATTAGATTATCAAAACGATTTAGATGAAAATGGACAAAAATTAATAGCCACAGCACAGTTTTCAACCTCAGTAGAAGATCAACAAGCAAATATTTTAGAAACAGAGACCACTACCAACACCATTAATGATGTTGAGCGGACTCTTGAACAAGAAGATGAAACTGAAGGTCTCATTCAAATAGACTGGGAAAAACCCGTTGGTGAAAATATTCAATATGAAGCGGGTTATCGAGGTAATTATCGCGATATCACAAATAGCTTTTTCTTAGAAGAACGACAGGTATTTCCTAACGGCCCACTCGTACCGGATGCTGGTTTGAATAATACTTTTCAATATGAGGAATTTGTAAATGCTGTTTATGGTCAATATGGGCAAAAATTTGGGGAATTCTCATTTTTAGCTGGATTGAGGTTTGAACAAACTAATATCGCCATCGATCAGGAAACTACAGATGTTACTGACAAAAAGGATTACAGTAGTTTCTTTCCTACAGTCAATTTAGGTTACGAATTACAAGAGGGAGAAAACTTCACCCTAGGTTTTAATAGAAGGGTGCGCCGTCCAAGAGGTAGAAGTTTAAATCCTTTTCCAAGTAGATCGAGTGAAGCAAGTATTTTCCAAGGAAATATTGATTTGAACCCAACCTTTTCCAATCAACTCGATCTCGGCTACTTAAGAAGGTGGGAAAAGTTAACCCTGAGCACTTCTATATACTTCAACCGCAGTACGGATAATGTAGAAACCATTCAAGAACAGACAGGACAAGTAACAGATAATGGCGATCAGGTAATACGCAGAACCCCAGTGAACCTTTCAACTGAAGAACGTTTAGGTTACGAACTTACTCTCACCTACAACCCTTTTAAGTGGTGGACTATCAATTCTGATTTAAATGTTTTTAGAGTAGAAACAGATGGTGAATTCCAGAGTCAAAATTTTGACTTTGTCAATACCACCTATTTCGTAAGACTAAATCAAAAATTTGAATTACCTGAGGAAATTGACTTCCAGGCGCGTATTAATTACCGCGGCGCCTCTGAAAATGCACAAGGGTCTCAAAATGGGATTGCTACAATAAACCTCGCAGCGAGTAAAGATATTTTGCAGGGTCAGGGATCACTCACCTTTAACGTTAGTGATTTATTAAATGCAAGACGCAGGGAATCTACCACTGTTACACCTAATTTTATTTCGGATAGTGCTTTCCAGTATAGGGAACGTCAATTTACCATGGCATTCGTCTATACATTCAATCAAAGAAAAAAAGAAAATCAAGAACGTGGCGGTGATGAAGAGGAGTATGAGTTTGAAGGTTAGAACAATTAACAATTCATAGTGATTTTAAACAGTTTTATAATGACACATTTGTCTAAACTTAATTAATCATGAAAAAAATTCTTTTTACGCTGGCTCTAGCTCTAGGAGCTACAGTAGCAACTCAAGCTCAAGAAATTTCCAATAATGCAATCGGCCTACGTTTAGGTGATGGCGATGGATTTGGTACTGAAATATCCTACCAACGCGCTCTAGGTGGTAACAACAGACTAGAATTGGATTTAGGTATTGAATATGGTAATCGATACGACGCTTTTAGAATCACTGGTGTATACCAATGGTTATGGAATATTGAAGGCGGATTCAACTGGTATGCTGGTGTAGGTGGTGGTTTAGGAAGCATTGATTTTGACGATGATTTCCCAGGACGTGACCGTAATGACGATGATAGCGAGATATTCATATTTGCCGCTGGTCAAGTAGGTATCGAGTATAATTTTGACTTCCCTATAATTCTTTCTTTGGATGTAAGACCAGAAATCTATTTTGCAGATTACCGCGATGATTTAGAATTAGACGTTGCCTTAGGTATCCGTTATCAATTCTAGAACGAGAAACTAATAAACAGAAAAGCGACTTCAATGAAGTCGCTTTTTTTATGCACTATTTTTTTGTCACTATAAGTTCAAGACTTTCATGTAAAGTTTCTCATACTGTGGTATGATTAGATTAATGTCAAATTGTCCCGCTTTCGCGAAAGCGGCATTCTTAAAATTATTAAGTACATCGTCGTCTTTGAGGATCTTGATAGCATTTTGCGCCATTTCCTCCACGTTGCCTACATCGCTGGTAAATCCAGTAACTCCGTTCTCGTTAACCTCTGGCAATCCTCCTGTGTTAGAAGAAATAACTGGAGTACGATTTGCCATCGCCTCTAAAGCAGCAAGTCCAAAGCTTTCTTTCTCTGACGGAAGTATAAACAAGTCTGAAAAGCAAAGGATCCTATCAATCTCGTTACTGTTTCCTAACCATTTGATCTTGAGTTGCAATTTACGACTGCGAGCATATTCCTCTGCCTCTGCACGTTCTGGGCCGTCACCTACCATAATCAATATGCTAGGTATTTCCTTCTCTACCTTTTCAAATATTTTGATGATGTCCTTAATTCTTTTTACGGGACGCATGTTACTAATGTGAGTGATAATACGCTCTTGAGGGAACGCCATAATAGATCGATCGCAGTCATTAAATTCTGTCTTGTACAGAGACATGTCTATAAAATTAGGCACCACATCAATATGCTGTCTGATATCAAATAGTTCTAGTGTATCTGTTTTTAGACTCTCAGACACTGATGTCACTACATCGCTATGATTTATACTGAAAGTAACCGACGGCTTGTACCCAGGATGATTTCCTACCAGTGTGATATCTGTACCGTGCAAGGTGGTCACCATGGGCAATTGTATACCCACATCCTTCAACATTTGCTGCGCCATGTATCCTGCATAAGCATGCGGGATGGCATAATGCACATGGAGCACATCGATCCCAAACTCTTGAACAACGTTCACTAGTTTACTGCTTAAGGCTAAGTCGTATGGCTGATAGTGGAACAACGGGTACTCTTCTACATCCACTTCATGAAAATAAATTTTTTGAGAGAGCAGCTCTAACCTTACAGGCATCCTATAAGTCACAAAATGAATCTCATGTCCACGATGCGCTAAGGCTGTTCCTAACATGGTGGCGACTACACCACTACCTCCAAAAGTTGGGTAACAAACAATGGCAATTTTCATGAGACTTTAATTTTATTGAATGATTGAGTCATATATGATTTGCTGAATATTCGTTCTAATATTTTTTGAGATCAAGAAGCGATTGTCCGCATCTGGATACACGCGGTTGGATAAAAATACATATACCAACTCCTCTTTTGGGTCTGCCCAGGTGAAGGCTCCAGTAAATCCACTGTGTCCAAAACTGGAGTCACTGGTACAATTACAGGTGTTTCCAACGCTATCTAACGCAGGTTTGTCCAATCCGATTCCTCTTCTCACCTGATCACCTGCAAAATATCGATGATTGAATTTGTCAAAAGTTTCTGATTTAAAGTAGGTTTTCCCACCGTAAAATCCTTTTTGAAGGTACATCTGCATCATTTTAGCCACATCGTTTGCTGTTGAAAAAAGTCCAGCGTGACCACCTATACCACCTTGCATCGCCGCACCTTGGTCGTGAACATAACCACGGATTTGCTGTCTTCTGAAGGTCTGATCATTTTCAGTGGGGGCGATTTTATTTTTGGGGAATTTCTTTAAAGGCAAATACGTAGTGTGCGTCATACCCATAGACTGGTAAAAATGATCTTGTGTCAATTCATCCAGATTTTTCTTGTAATGCGATTCTAGATAATTCTTTAATATGTAATAAGGTAAATCACTGTATTTGTAATTGAGTTTGTCCAGCAACTCACTATTTGCTATTCGATTGAAAATAGTGTCCTTAACCATGGTACTGGCATAAAAGTGATCGGCTACTTCTATTGGATAAATGTCACTTCTAGTCGTAGAATAATACTCTTTTAAAGGTGTTGAATCTAAGCTGTCTAAGGTGTATTTATAAAAAGGAATCCATGCCTGTAATCGTGCATAGTGAGAAAGCATTTCCTTCAGCTTGATATCAGATTTATTAGTATGAGCAAGTTTAGCGTTTAATTTGCTCAAAGGTTCATTTAAGGAAATCACCTTACGATCTACCAGTTCCATCACCAGTGGTAAAGTCGCTAGAATTTTAGTGACTGATGCGATATCATACAAGTCTGTAGAAGACACAGGATCATCCTTTCCATAAGTATGTCCTCCATAAGTTTTATCAAAAATTACTTTTCCTTTACGCGCTACGAGAATTTGCATTCCAGGCGCTCCTTTGTTTTCAATTGTATATCGTGCAACCGAATCAATTTTAGCAAGTATTGCGGCTTTCATACCCACACTCGCAGGTGTATCGCCGTAAGACAGTCTACTAATTCCGTCCAACTGTAAACCATCACCTACATCAAATTTTCCTGCAGATACAGGCAGTCTACCCTTGATAGCTCTCGCGCCAAAAATCATTTGAGCACTAATTTGCTGGCTCCAATCGCTGTTTTGATACGACATGAGGATTGCTTCCATTGGGGCAGTGGCTTTAAGCTGGCTCAGCATATATGGATTCACAAAAGCATCAAAAATGACTCGGTGTTTCTTGCTTATTTCAGTTAACCAATTCAACTCTTTCGCTGTCAGTTTGTATGATTTCCAAGGCGTTTCATTACTGCGATGTGCACCTATGATTACGGTATTATAATCTGACAACATTTCTAGCATGGTGTTCAAATCATCTGTGATGATTTGATCGACATTGGCATACTTATTCAATTCCTTTAAAAACACAGCTCCAGAATCATCCCCTAAATGGACGTAAGCGATCCTTTTAGTCTCCAAGTTCTTGATGGGAAGTATTTTCTTTTCGTTTTTTAATAAAGTAATCGCTTGTTCCATGGCAGATTCATAAACCATATCATCTTCCTCCGTATGTAAATCTGCTACTAGATGTTCAGTATCTATGGGAACATATTGATGAAGACCTACTTTGTATTTGGCCATCAAAATCTTGCGAACACTTACCTCTAAGCGCTCCTTAGTGATTTCTCCCGTCTTGATAGCAGCATTGATCTTAGCAATTGCGGTTGGAATATCTTCAGAAATCAATAGCACATCGTTACCAGCCTTAAACGCTGCTAGATCAATATCTCCAGGTTTACTGAAGTTGCTCGCTCCTTTCATATTCAAAGCATCAGTAAAAATGAGACCTTCAAACTTGAGTTTATCAATAAGAAGATCTGTAACTACCTTCTTGCTGATGCTGGTTGGGTAACCTGATCTAGATTCTAAACTTGGTATATTTAAATGTGCCACCATCACACTAGCCAGACCATGATTAATCAAGCGGCGGTAGGGATATAATTCTATACTGTCTATGCGGGCTGCGGTAAAGTCTACCGTAGGTAAAGTTTTATGACTGTCTTGATCGGTATCGCCGTGTCCAGGAAAATGTTTGGCACAGGCTAATGTCCCTGTACTTTGCATCCCGTTCATAAATGCGTACGACTTTTGGGTGACGTTTTCTTTATTCTCGCCAAAACTGCGATTTCCAATTATAGGATTATCTGGATTTGTATTGATATCCACATCAGGCGCAAAATTGATGTGCACACCTAGTCGTTTACAATGTTCCCCTATTCGCTTACCCACTTCATAGCTGCTAGTAGAGGTTCTAGCCGCACCTAGTGTCATATTCCAGGGAAAAGCATACACACTGTCCAGTCGCATGGCCAGTCCCCATTCTGCATCCATGGCAATCATTAAAGGTGTTTTAGATTTGGATTGCAGCTCATTTGTCAAATGAGCTTGCTGCAATGGACCACCTTTAGAGAAGATGATTCCTCCTATTTTTTGTTGCTCTACTAATTTTCGAACCTTGTTGACGTGCGCTGCTTCTTTGTTAGAGAAAAGGTCTACCATAAATAGCTGACCAATGCGCTCCTCTTGCGATAGTGAAGAATACACGCTGTCCACCCAATGTTTCTGGGCGTCTTGATCTATGGTTACTAGTGGATTTAAAGTTTGTTGGGAGTTCGCTTTCGCGAAAGCGAATACCATCAACAACCAGTACATATTCTTCATCATAATCTTCTTAAAGGCTTGTAGGCAAAGGAAATCAAGAACTGTTCCCATAACCGAAATATACCTAAAAACCTAGGGATTGAAGAAGCCTAGGAAAGATATTTCCAGCTGTTTTTAACCAACTTACCAACCATCGTAAAACTATGATTTTAGTATTCTAAAAGAATCTACTATGCCAACTTTCAGAAGCTGGAACTTCCCAGTAATCTTTGTATTCACCTACCGTTTGTACCAGATTATTAAATACTATAGTATTTGCAGTTACAGATTTTGCCTTTGCCATTTTCCTGAAATCTGCAAGCTCTTTGTAAGCAACGTATGGTCCGTTTTTAAAGGATACGTTCATCTTATCCATCAAATCGATATCGAACTCCTTCTCTACCGCTTGAATAAAATGAACAGATGCATCAATAGAACATCCTGTAGCACCGGCTTCTGTCTGATCTAAACCTATGACAATAAATCGATTGTAAGGGATCTCGTAACCCGCTTTCAAATCCTTGCCGTGAGCGGTCCACTGCTGTAAGAATGCTTCTAGTTGCGGTCTCAAAATTTCTAATTCTTCATCACTTAAAGTGCGATTTGCCTGATAGATCCACACTCTAGCATCCTCTGGTAATTCTTGAAAATCTACGAACATAATTAATTGATTTTAGTCACTTTATGACGGAAGGCAAAGCCCATAAGGGAACCGAAAATTAGAAAAGTAAAAAAGTATTGAAATGGCTTAAATGGTTCGCCATCATAGTAATCCCATCCCGCTATTAGAATAACATTGAACAAACCACACAGAAATCCTGTGAAGAGGATTGATTTAAGAGGGCGTTTTTCAATCTTGTTTGGCATTCTTGCTCCTTAAGGTGTAATACGATATTAAGAAATAGACAATGAAATTGAGAATCAAAAAGGTGATAGTACGGGTAATATGGAAAACGTATTCTTCATCAAATGATAGAATCAATTCATAAAGGAAAGTACTTATGAATGATGCAATCAATGAAAATATAAATCGCAATTTGAGACTTGGTTTTTCCTTATTCATCTTCCAAAATGCCATAAATCAGCTATTGAACTTTAACCGCATTAAGAACTTTCATATAGCGATATTCCTTAATTCGATCATCGTATAGTTCTGATTCATAATATTCTAGAACGAAGTTCTTTTCCCCTTTCAAAGCTTCTTCAAAAAGCACTGGGTTATCTATTATGGTCAACCATAGCAAATTATGTTTTCTGCCATCCACATCAATTATTTTAAAAATGGGAAAGGTTCCCTTTTCTATTTCAGTGATTTTACCAACTACATAAGGTAATTCTTCATAAACCTCTTCTCCACTTGCTTCTGCTTCTTGATTTTTTTTCCTATTTAACCCTAAGAATAGATCTGGGCAAGTGGTGGCAGCAACAATTCCAACCTGTTCCCATAAGGCTCTATTGGCCTCCATATCAGTATCTAATTTAAAACCAAGTTCATTCAATGTGTTCTTATTATCGCCATAAAACTTTAAGCCGCAAGAGGAAAAGATATTTGTTGCTTCAGCAACTGAAGCGTTTTTAAACTCATCACTTTTGAAATTCGAACATTCACAAATATGGTCTGCAATTATTCTATAGGCCTTATCAAGATCACCTTGAGCATGTGAAAAAGAAAAGATGAGTACAGTAACTAGTGATATTAAAATTCGTTTCATTCTATAAATCTTCCGCATTAGCAATCATTTCAGCGACATCTAGAACTTCTACTTTTCCTTCTTGATTTGCAGCTTTTATTCCATCAGTCATCATCGTGTTACAAAATGGACAGGCGGCAACGATTACCTCAGCTCCAGTGTCCAGAGCTTCTTCTGTGCGTTCTATATTGACGTCCTTTTTTCCTGGCTCTGGTTCCTTAAACATTTGGCCACCACCAGCGCCGCAACACAAGCCATTGCGCTTGCTGCGTTTCATTTCTACTAATGCTGCATCTAACTTTTCAATCAGGTCTCTTGGAGCTTCATAAATATCATTAGCACGTCCTAAATAACATGGATCGTGATAGGTGATTTTTTTACCCTTAAACTTACCTCCTTCAATAGTGAGTCTTCCTGTAGCAATAAGATCTTTAAGAAATGAGGTATGGTGAATCACTTCATAATTACCACCCAACTCTGGATACTCATTTTTCAAGGTATTGAAACAGTGTGGACAGGCGGTAACGATGCGCTTGATCTCGTACCCGTTAAGTACTTCAATGTTCATCATCGCTTGCATCTGGAATAAAAACTCGTTACCGGCTCTTTTTGCCGGGTCACCTGTACAGCTTTCCTCTGCTCCTAGTACGGCAAATTCAACACCTGCTTTATTTAAAAGTTTTACGAATGCTTTCGTAATTTTTTTGGAACGATCATCAAAACTACCGCTACATCCTACCCAAAATAGGACCTCAGGTTGTTTTCCCTGTGCAATAAATTCTGCTACCGTTGGTACTTTTATAGTTTCACTCATTTCTTAGTTATTCAGAATGTTGAATTGAGAATTCAGAGTCATGACGTTTATGCTGTACTTTAAAACATCAAATGAAGCACTGAAACTGAATGTATTTCGCTTTCGCGAAAGCGAACTCAACTTTGATTTATTTATGATTTTTAAATACTTCTATGGTCACTTCTTTTTCTATCAGGTGCGTAAACTCCCCAGTAAATCGAGTCGCGCGTACCATGTGGTTATCAATCCAATGATAATTCCCGCCTCGTGGCTTGCCCATCAATAAGCTGTGGTATTTGAACCCGTGCTTTTTCAACCAATTCTCTGTGACTTCTCGATGATCATCAGTTCGTGAAGTGAAAAAACAAATGATATGACCATCATGAAACCATTCATTTAAAGTAGCCAAAGCATCTGGAAAAGGTTTGCAAGTTGCCATGCGTTCTGGCTCCTCATTTGGCACATCCTCTGTAATGGTGCCGTCTATATCTATCAAATAGTTTTTCACGCCTTCTCGAAGTATGGGACTGTTAAGTGATCCATCTTCCGCTTTAGATTCTAGAAAGTTATTTTCTGCGCTCATTAAATTTCGTTTGCCCAGTTTAAACGGTCCATCTGGTTGTAAGGCCATGGCGCTCCGTTATTCTCGATATTACTCATGGTTGCATTGAGTTCTGTTGGTGCTGCGCTATTTTCTAGCACCAGATACCTTCTCATTTCCATGATAATACTTAGTGGATCAATGCCGATAGGACAAGCTTCTACACAAGCGTTACAAGTGGTACACGCCCACAACTCTTCCGGAGTGATGTAATTGTGCAATAAGGTCTTACCATCATCTTTCCATTCACCTTGCTTATTAATCACTGCTCCCACTTCTTCCAATCGATCGCGAGTATCCATCATGATCTTGCGAGGACTTAATTTTTTGCCTGTGATATTTGCCGGACATTCTGCACTACATCTACCACATTCTGTACAGGTGTAAGCATTGAGCAGTTGTACCTGGTTTAAATCAAAAATATCATTTGCCCCTAATGCTGCTGGCATCGCATCATCAGCACCTTCTGCCGGTGCTGCAAATGGGTCAGCATTAGGATCCATCATTAATTTCACCTCAGCGGTTACAGCTTCCATGTTTGTGAACTGGCCTTGAGGAGTCAACTTAGCTAGGTAAACATTAGGGAAGGCAAGCATGATATGTAAATGCTTAGACCAATAGAGGTAATTAAGAAAAATTAAGATTCCAGCAATGTGCAACCACCAGCAGGTACGTTCTATGATCAATAATGTTTCAAAACTAAGATCTGAAAACCACGGAGTCATCCAGCTGCTAATAGGAAAACTTCCTGCGCTTATATAATGTGTTGCTGCCTCACTAGTAAATCTTCCTGCTTCTACCCCTTGTTGTATGGCGAGGTCAGTCGCGTTCATAGTAAGGAATAATGCCATAAGCACCACCTCAAAATAGAGAATATAATTGGCATCATTCTTAGGCCATCCTTTAAGATCTCTAGCCAAGAAACGACGAATATTCATAATATTCCTGCGCAACAGAAAAACGATGACACTAACTAAAACTAGAAATGCGAGAATTTCAAATGTCGCGATTAATACGTCATAAACTGGACCTAGAAAAGGGGCGAAAATGCGGTGCTGTCCCGTTAAACCATCGATGATAATCTCTAAAACCTCTATGTTGATAATAACAAAACCTACATAAACAATGACATGAAGAAATCCAGCGATAGGACGCCGTATCATTTTTGATTGACCTAGTGCTATTCGTGCCATTTGCGCCCATCGTTCTCCCTTACGGTCTGATCGATCTACTTCTTTACCCAACTTGATGTTGCGTATCATCTTGCGAATATTAGTGGCAAAAAAGACTACCATTCCTATTAATAGAATGGCAAAAATGATATTAGGTAGGTACTCCATGAGTTATTGCTTTCGGTCTTCTGGTTCTTCGTATTCCTTGTTCTTTTTACCAAAAACAGAAATATTTATATATCTAGTAGGATTAAGCTTGATGTCTTGAAGCAACATCTCTGCTTGTCTAGTAGCTCTTTCTAGGTTTGTATACAGTCGGTCATCTGTCATTAACTTACCAAGACTCCCTTTACCTTCTGCCACATCATCCATAACAGCATTGAATTTGCCAATGGTCATCTCTAGGTTTTTCACTACACTCGCGATCTCAACTTTTGACAAAGTATCAGAAATAGCGGCGAAATTTTTTGAAGTTTTGTTCAGGTTTTTAATGGTAGCTGTCAACTCTTTATCATTGTTAGCTAAGAATTTATTAGCATTTGCAGATAAGCTTTGAACTTGAACTAAGGTTCTATTGAGCTCTTCAATACTTTGACCAATTGCCTTTCTAGTTTCTGGATTCAGGGTTTTATTGACTGCCATGAGAACGCTATCTGCGCTCACCACCATGTTTTCAATTTTATCTTTTAAAGGTAAAAATTCTTGCATGATTTGACCCTCGAGACCACTGTCAGTATCGGATCGCAAGGTATCACCTGGTTGTGCTATACGAGCATCTGATTCAAAATTAGGAATAATAGCAAGTGCCTTTCCTCCTATTATTCCTGTGCTGTAAACCGTTGCTGTGCTTTCTTTTGAAAAGGTAAAGGACTCTTCCACATGAAATTTTACCAATAAACGACCACGAGAATCAAGAAAGGATATATCGTCAATATTACCAACAATAAGACCGTTGATAGTTACTGGCGCTGATTTAGTCAGACCTTCTACATTATTATACACTGCATAATAAGAACGATCTGCTTTTAAAAGATTACGCCCGTTAAGAAAGGAATAGCCAAATATGAATAACGCGACTGCGGCCACTGTGAGTAGGCCGACTTTAATTTCTTTGGTAAATTTCATGTTATAGCAATTTCAGCAAATGTAAATATAAGGCTTGCCCAAATATTATGAGTAACATTTTATTAGGAGTTCTTATAACCTGCGGCGTACTCCATTTTCAACCACCACTATAAATGCTGTCTTATACCCTTTACTCACGGCTTGTGCTCTTAGCTCACTAGCCTCTTCTAGAGAATCTGTCTCCCCAGTAAAATATCGATAAATGTTACCCTCTTTTTCTCTTGAAATTTGAGGAAGCTTTTTAAAGTTCGCTGATCGTGCTTCTACTGACTTACTTCCAGCGGCAATTTGAACCATATAAACAGCATTCGAGCTTATGGGTTGAATCGCTGTCGCACTGCTAGAAGGTCTGTTTTCTTTTACTGGAGTGAAATTGACATCTCTAGTTTTTATATAAGAAATAATACCATCATGGATAGATTGTACGATTTTTAACTGACCACTTTCACTAGTTATGTAACTGCGTTCATTATTATTTGACAAGAAGCCGATTTCTACTAAAACGCTTGGCATGTAAGTTTTCAATAATACGACAAACCAGTTCTGTTTTACACCCCTATTCGTTCTCTTTACATTAGAAGCAAAGTTATTTTGAATCATTGCTGCAAGCTCTATACTCTGCTCCATATTGGCTTCTTGAGTAAGAACCCCAGTCGCATAAGAGGATGGATCGTTTGGGTCAAACCCATTATAATTCTCCTTATAATTTTCCTCCAGTAAAATCACACTATTCTCCTTCATAACTGTTTCTAGGTTATCCTTGCTTTTTGTCAAACCTAGCACCCATGTTTCATTGCCATTAGCACTTTCTTTAAAAAATGCATTACAGTGAATAGAAACAAAAAGATCAGCCTGTGCATTATTTGCAATTTCTGCTCTCTTCCATAAATCAACATATACGTCCTTTGTACGAGTATAAATCACCTCTATATTAGGATGTTCTTCCAGTTTTTTTCCGAGCTTTAATGTTACCTCAAGTGAAACCTCTTTCTCTTGAGAGTTGCCCGAAATATTTCCTGGATGCTTCCCACCATGACCTGCATCTAGCACAACCACAAATTTTCTAGGAGGATCTGGAGTCGCCGCGGTTGAAAAAACCGACGCAAAAATCAAGGTCGGTTGTAGGAGTAAGACAATAATGAACTTTAAATTCGTTTTCATAGAATGCAAATAGGTTGCAGGATGCTGCTGTTTAGTTCGCTTTCGCGAAAGCGTAATTATCATAAAAACGCTGCAAAATTATATGTAGTTTTGACTTTTCAAAAACCAGACCAATTCTGTTAACGAATATACCTTAGTCCAGATTGTATCCCATTTTACGGCATATCATTTTATCAATAGTTTTTTTAACAGGATTGTGCAGCGTGTACAGCCAGGAATTGCCTATTACTCAACGACCTATCCCTAAGGTTGTCGATACACCAACCACTGAAGTCACCCTCCCAGCGGAAGAAGCGGTCCAATTGATAGCCGAGCCAGCGCAAGACACAACGAAACCCAAAGCCTTTTTACAGTATAAACTAGAGTCCAATGCCCTAGGTTATAGCCAGCTTGACCGTAAAAAAAATATCATTACGCTATACGATCAAGCGCTTATTATTTATGGAGATATCAAGCTGGAAGCTGGGAAAATAATTATTGACAACAATACGGGAGATGTTTATGCCTATGGTATTGTAGAAGATTCCACCGGTAATTATGTTCAAAAGCCCGTTTTTACTCAAGGTGCTAATGTGGTAGAACCAGACTCTATCATTTTCAATAAGAATACTAAAAAAGCACTGACGTACAATTCAAAAACAGCGCAAGGCGAATTTAATGTAGTGGCGGAAATCACTAAAAAAGTGAACGATTCCGTTTTCTTTATGCGCAACGCACGGTTCACCACTTCAAAAAATCCTGAAAATCCCGAGTATTATTTTTTAGCACGTAAGATCAAATTTGTCCCTAAAAAGAAGATTGTCACAGGACTGGTCAATATGTACATTGCTGATGTGCCTACACCTTTAGGATTGCCGTTTGCCTTCTTCCCTATGACTACTGAAAGGCGTAGTGGTATCATCATACCATCGTTTGGAAACAATAATAACCAAGGCTACTTTTTGCAGAATGGAGGCTATTATTTTGCCGTCAACGACTATGTGGATTTAACCTTACTTGGGGATTATTTTACAAACGGTAGTTATGGAGCTCGAGTAGAAAGTAATTATAGAAAGCGCTATAAATATAATGGTAGTGTGCGATTCTTGTATGAGGTGTCGATTCAAAGTGAACGCGGATTCTCAGACTTTAGAAAATCAGGTCGTTATAATTTGAACTGGCAGCACAGCCAGGATCCTAATTCCAATCCTAATTCCAGATTTAGCGCCAGTGTCAACTTAGGTAGTCCTGATTTCTATCGGAATTCTTTTAATCAGACCAATCAAAGTGCAACGCTCATCAACAACTTGAGCAGTTCGATCTCTTATACTAAAACCTTTCCTGGAGAACCTCAAGTAAATTTAAACACTACGGTATCTGTGAATCAGAATGTGAACACCAGTCAAACAACTATGAAACTGCCTAATTTTCAAGGTAGTGTTTCCAGGGTGTATCCGTTTGAACCTAAAGTAGGTGCTAAAAAAGGAATCATAGAAAACATCAATTTACAATACACCGTAAATGCTGAGAATACGATCAATTCCCAAGACACAGAATTCTTCGGTCCTGGTTTTTTAGATCAAGCACGTGCTGGTGTACAGCATACCATACCTGTAGCGACGAACTTTAAAATAGGCTATTTCAGTGTTAGTGGTAATGCTAACTATGAGGAAACCTGGGTATTTGACACGGTAGATCAAACCTCCTTCTTTGATGAGAACGGGACGGTGCGAGTACAACGAGACACCATCAATGGATTTGACAGCTACCGCACCTATAATTATGGCGCTAGCATAGGGACTACGGTTTACGGACAATGGAATTCAAAAAACAAAGATTCTAAAGTACAAGCGATACGTCACATCCTGAGGCCTTCCGTATCCTATACCGCAAACCCTAGTTTTGATCAATATTACGAGCGCCTTTTAGACGAGAGCGGTGAGATCATATCTGATGAGGAGCGGTTCTTTAGCCGGTTCGAAGGTTCCATCTATAGTGCTCCAGGTCGGATTTATTCGAGCAGCCTAGGTTTTAGTGTTCAAAACACGCTAGAAGCCAAAGTAAAAGATCCTGAAAATGAAGACGGCGAGCTCAAAAAAGTCCAATGGATCAAAAGTTTAAATTTTGATACCGCTTACAATCTAGCAGGAGATTCCTTGAATTGGAGTCCACTAAATATACGTGGTGTAGTTCCCGTTTTTAAAGATGTGGACTTACAATTAAATGCAACTTTAGATCCTTATGCCTTAGACAACTCTAACCAGCGCATTGATCGATTCAATATTGAAAATGGGGGAAGCCCTTTCCGTTTGACAAATGCTGGGGCGCGTTTCAATTTCAAATTGAGTAACAAAGATTTTATCAAAGGTGATTCAGAGGAAGAACTAGGAAAAGTAGAAAATGAAACCTTGCGCAACGGTGGTCGCGCTGATGACTTATTTGGAGATCCTATTGACCCGGCTGATGGGGTGTATTATGAGGAAGAGCCCGCGGTGGAACAAGAGGTAGATTTGAAAAAAAGCCGTTATAATTTTGAATTGCCCTGGACCTTGAATTTTGCCTATACGCTGAACTACAACAATACCGGACGGCAAAATGCCATTACTGGCAATAGCATCATGGTGAGTGGTGATCTGGAACTGTCCCCACGATGGAGTGTGGGCGGCAACACAGGTTATGATTTTGTAGGAGACGGAATTTCCTTTACTACCATCAGATTTCAGCGAGATCTAGAGAGTTTTAGAATGAGTTTCAACTGGAATCCCATAGGGGTCAACAACAGCTGGTTCTTCTTTATAGGGATCAAAGCAGGCGCGTTGAGCGACATCAAATACGACCAAAGAAAACAGCCGGACCCTAGGTTTTAAAGACGACAAACGCCCCATCTAAAAAAGATAGGGCGTTTTGATTTTGATTTTATTTTTGCCTAAGCTTTCGGAATCTCCTTTAAAATCTCCTGAAGCAACTTCCAGAATTTCTGTACGGATTCAATTTCAACATGCTCATCAGGACTGTGCGCCCCACGTATGTTAGGCCCGAAGGAAATCATATCCAGTCCAGGATAACGCTCGCCTAGAATACCACATTCTAATCCTGCATGGCAAGCCACCACTCTAGGCACTGATTTGAACAGCTCTTCATATTTAGATTTGGCTACTTTTAAAATAGCACTGTCTGGTTTAGGCTCCCAACCTGGATAGTCACCAGAGAATGTCACTTCTACCCCATTCAATTCCATTACTCCACGCACACTCGCCTTCAAATCATCCTTCACACTTTCTACTGACGAGCGTGTCAAACAAGCCACTTCTAGATTCCCATCCTTCAAGGTAACACGAGCTAGATTGTTACTGGCTTCTACCAGTTCTTCAAAATCTGGACTCCAGCGGTACACTCCATTGGGAATTCCCAGCAGCATATAAAGTAGGTGTTTGCTATGAGTATCGTCCAGCGCCGGTGCTGGATCTGCAGGCGTTATGCTGATGTTTAAATTTGGCTCCAGTGAATGGTACTCTTTTTCGATTGCAGTACGACACCTTTGAAAAGCACTGAGAATGTCGTTTTTTTCGCTTTCGCGAAAGCGAACTATACTAACAGCTTCCCGCGGTATCGCATTTCTCAAACTACCGCCTTGAAATTCCTGAATGTGGATGGCGCCTTGGTTTTGCATCGCATCCATAAGTCTGGTGGCAATTTTATTAGCATTTCCCAATCCTTTATGGATGTCCATACCGCTATGACCACCTTTTAATCCTTTAACGGTAATTTTTTGCGTGATAAAATTCTCGCCTAAATCAGTCAAAGCGTAATTCTTCACACCAGTAACGTCGATCCCACCGGCGCAGCCTATGTCAATCTCGTCATCTTCCTCTGTATCCAGATTAAGCAAAATGGAGGAGGTAAGTATGTTCTTATCGAGCTCTTTAGCTCCAGTCATCCCTGTTTCTTCGTCGATGGTAAATAGGGCTTCTATCGCAGGGTGTGCAATATCAGTTGATGAAAGCAGCGCCATGATCGCGGCCACTCCCATACCATTATCAGCTCCCAGAGTGGTTCCATTTGCTTTTACAATGTTGCCATCTACTTGCATTTCAATACCCTGATTGTCAAAATCAAAGTTGGTATCGTTATTTTTTTGATGTACCATATCCAGGTGAGATTGTAAAATCACGCTTTGGCGATCTTCCATTCCTGTGGTCGCTGGCTTCTTAATGATCACGTTCCCAATGGCGTCTTCTAAAACCGTAAGATCAAGACTATTCCCAAAGTCGACCATGAATTGACGGACCCGCTCCTCTTTTTTAGAAGGTCTGGGAACCGCGTTTAAGTCGGCAAAATGATTCCAAACGGATTGTGGTTCTAACTGTCTTACTTGGTCACTCATGGTACTGTGTTTTTTTATGCATTACAAAGCTACATCACAATAGACTGTTACTCGTGAACCTTATATTAAAAGACGTGGCTAGGAGCTGGAGGTTTAAGGTTTAAGGTTTAAGGTTTAAAATTTTTGATTTGAGCTCTGATAGTCAAGGCCTTTTTGTTAAAGCTGCTGACTTTCACTTCTTAAATCACCTTGCAAATTACCAGCCACGACCATCCAGCCTCAAACTTTTCACTTTCAACTTTTCACTCCTCACTTTCAACTTTTCACTTTCCACTTTTCACTCTTCACTTTTCACTTTTCACTTTTCACTCAAAACTTTTCACTCAAAACTAAACCACCTTCCTACCTCGCAGCATTTCTCGTTTTCCAGGCGGTCCAGGCAATCGTTCTACCTGAAATCCTGCTTCTTGAAGATTGCGTCGCACCTGACCGGCGGCACAATAAGTCACTAAAACACCAGTATTAGACAATGCCTTGTAAGCGGACTCAAATATCTCTAGCGACCATAGTTCTGGCTGCGTGCGTGGACCGAAGGCATCAAAATAGATCAGATCAAATGAATTGTCAAAATCGATTTGTTCAAACTTCAATTGTCTCTTAGTCAACTTAAATTGATCTGAGATGGTTTCTTGCTGCTCCCAAATAGCTTGATGCAAGCTAGAAAATAGGGCAATATCATTGAGCATGCTGCCATAATCCATGGCTTCTATTTCGTCATTTGTGATAGGAAAAGCTTCTACACCCGTATAGTCTACCTTGCATGATGTAGGATACTGAGCTGTGAGCAACGCATTAAGTCCAGTACCAAAACCGTATTCTAAAATCCGAATTGATTTCAAATCAGCGGTTACCGATTCCAGAAAATGTTGTAACCCCATTTTTATAAACACGTGACGCGCCTCTTGAAGCGCGCCGTGTTTAGAATGGTATTGTTCATTGAGCTCAGGCATGTGTATGGTTTTAGAACCATCGCCTGTAGTCATGATTTCTCTTTTCACTTACTCTGATTTTGCAGATGATGTTGCTCCAACTACATCTGGGTTCTCAAAAGGTTCCACTAAGGCTCCTGTAGCTTCAAAGCTCAACGTGATTTCATCTTGAACAATCGCGTCAATTTCTTGCTGGCTTTTGCCGCCGTCCTGGGCGTAGTGTTTTAAATCATCTATCGAAGTTTTGCTCTTATAGGCCATACCTTCAAGAATGACTTCTTGTCCCTGGCTATTTCTAGGAAGGAAAAAACCATAATCCTTAAATGTAACTCTTGCAGTAGCATCTCCTGCCGGCACTTCTATCCAGCAGCCTTTTTTTGCACAAACTTCATTGATGGTAGTACGTACCTTAACTGCAGTACTATCGTTAGGTTGAAGGTTAGCATACACATCAGCCAGCTGATCAGAACTTATCGCATCAGTATTAGTGATAAGCTCGCCATAGTTTAAGTAAGCGACTTCCTCTAATTGTTCATCGTTTACGGCAGGCATTTCTTCAGTTTCTGAGGATTCACGACAAGAAGATATTGCTAATGTGATAAAAATGAGAGTGAATAAATGTTTCATTGTTATTAATTTCATTTTAAATTATGAATTTGACAGTGGTTCTTATAATCATAGTTCTGCTATCTTTGCAAAAACAGTTAAATACAATGACTCATACCAATCAAATTGTAATAGACAAAGTTCGTAAATCTAGAATTGATTCTACTGATTTTGATAATCTAACTTTCGGGAAAACATTTTCAGATCATATGCTAGAATGTACCTGGAAGAACGGCAGTTGGGGCGATGTGGAAATCAAGCCTTACGGGCCTATTATGGTGGAGCCTAGTTGTAAAGTTTTTCATTATGGTCAAGCGATTTTTGAAGGCATGAAAGCTTTTAAAGATGACCAGGATGATGTCTTCCTTTTCAGACCTGCTGACAACTGGATACGTTTTAACGCAAGTGCTAAACGTCTCGCCATGCCAGAAGTTCCTGAAGAAATTTTTATGGATGGGCTTAAAAAGTTGGTAGAATTAGATAAAGATTGGGTGCGCAAAGGTGATGGACAATCGCTGTATTTGAGACCTTTTATGATTGCTAGTGAGAATGGAGTGGCCGCTGCCCCTTCAACGGAATATAAATTTATGGTCGTCATGTCTCCTGCTAGAGCATACTACCGCGGCGAGGTACGTGTAGTAATCGCTACTAGTTATTCTCGTGCGGCTGATGGTGGTGTAGGTTATGCTAAAGCGGCTGGAAATTACGCAGCGAGTTTTTATCCTAATAATCTTGCACTAGAAGAAGGATTTCAGCAAATTATCTGGACAGATGCTGCCTCTCACGAGTATTTAGAGGAAGCGGGAACTATGAATATTTTTGTACGCATAGGTGATAAACTGCTCACTTCACCACACAACGACCGTATTTTGAACGGTGTAACCCGACGTAGCGTTATTCAACTGGCTAAGGATATGGGTATTGAGGTAGAAGAAAGACGTGTAAGCATTAACGAGATCAATGAAGCGGCAAGAGCTGGAGAGTTGAAGGAAATGTTTGGGAGTGGTACAGCTGCAGTAATTGTTCCTATTAAAGGGTACAAGCACTTAGAGTTTGTTCATGAACTTCCAACGATGGAACATAGTTATGCAGAACGCTTCAAGAAAGAGCTTAATGACATACAATACAATCGAACTGAGGATCCACACCAGTGGCGCGTGAAGATTTAAAAGATATAAAGCCTCTAGTACAGAGGCTTTTTTTATGCCTTGACTTATTTTAACGACGCTTTCGCGAAAGCGAAATTCCAAACGGTTTATTTTTACAACTTATGAATTTTAATATAGTTTCAGAGTTTTCGCCCACTGGTGATCAGCCCGCGGCGATTAAGAAATTAGTAAACGGTATCAATGCGGAAGAAAGGTACCAAACTCTATTAGGTGTCACCGGAAGCGGGAAAACCTTTACTGTGGCAAATGTTGTGGAAGGGGTTCAAAAACCCACTCTAGTGTTGTGCCATAACAAGACACTAGCAGCGCAACTGTACTCAGAATTCAAGTCATTTTTCCCTGATAATGCGGTGGAATACTTCGTTTCTTATTATGATTATTATCAGCCGGAAGCTTTTATTCCTACCAGCGGGACTTATATAGAGAAGGATCTCTCGATTAACGAGGAAATTGAAAAGATGCGGCTCTCTACTACTTCTTCCCTCCTATCTGGTCGTCGCGATATTATCGTAGTCGCCTCGGTTTCTTGTTTGTACGGTATAGGGAATCCAATCGAGTTTCAAAAAAATGTGATCAGAATCAATCAAGATCAAGTAATTGCTAGAACTGATTTATTGAAACAATTAGTGCAGAGCTTGTACTCTAGAACCACTGCAGAATTTAATAGAGGAAACTTCCGCATCAAAGGTGATACGCTAGACGTATTTCCTAGTTATGCAGATACCGCATTTAGAATTCATTTTTTCGGCGATGAGATTGAGGAAATTGAGCGCTTTAATCCGGTCGATGGTCGTGTGATAGAGAAGTATAAGACGATTACGATTTATCCAGCAAACATGTTTGTGACCTCGCCAGATCGCTTGCAAGGTGCCATACATGCGATCCAGGAAGATTTGGTTAAGCAAGTAGATTATTTTAAAGAAATAGGCAAGCCACTAGAAGCAAAACGACTGGAGGAACGTACGGAATTTGATCTCGAAATGATTCGAGAATTAGGCTATTGTTCTGGTATTGAAAACTATAGTAGATATTTAGATGGACGATTGCCAGGAACCAGACCTTTCTGTTTACTAGACTATTTTCCAGATGATTTTTTAATGATCATTGACGAGAGCCACGTAAGTGTACCTCAAGTAGGAGCTATGTATGGTGGCGATAGATCCCGTAAGGTGAATCTAGTGGATTATGGTTTCAGATTACCGGCAGCCATGGATAACCGACCATTAAAATTTGAAGAGTTTGAAGCCTTGCAAAATCAAGTGATTTATGTAAGTGCGACTCCAGCCGATTATGAGCTAGAAAAAAGCGAAGGAATCGTGGTGGAACAAATCATTCGGCCTACGGGATTACTAGATCCAATTATCGAAGTGCGCCCTAGCTTGAATCAGATCGACGACCTGGTTGAAGAAATACGTCTAAGAGAAGAGCGGGATGAGCGCGTTTTAGTAACTACGTTAACTAAACGTATGGCCGAAGAATTGACCAAATATCTTTCCCGTATCAACGTGCGCTGTAGATACATTCATAGTGATGTAGATACTTTAGAACGGGTGGAAATCATGTCTGATTTGCGAAAGGGAATATTTGATGTGCTTATAGGCGTCAATTTGTTGCGTGAAGGGCTTGATTTACCAGAAGTATCTCTGGTCGCCATATTAGATGCAGATAAAGAAGGTTTTTTGAGGAATAATCGATCTCTCACTCAAACCATAGGTCGAGCAGCGCGAAACGTCAACGGACTAGCTATTTTATATGCAGATAAAATTACAGACAGTATGCAAAAAACGATGGACGAAACAGACTATCGTCGATCGAAGCAAATAGAATATAACACGAAGCATGGACTTACTCCTACTGCGATTAAGAAAAGTCTCGAGTCTGCCTTATCTGGAAAAACAAAGGCCGTCTATGCGATAGAAGAAACGCTCAACCTAAAAGCTGCAGAGGAGGAGGCTACTTACATGTCTAAGGCACAATTGGAGCAAAAAGTACGGGACACCCGCAAAAGGATGGAGGCAGCTGCCAAAGAACTGGATTTTATGGAGGCGGCTCGACTGCGAGATCAGATCAAGATGCTTCAAGAAAAAATCAAGCAAGAATGAACCCTTGAGTTTTTATTAACGTCCTTCAACGAATATATTAAACGTAAAACGTTTATTTGAGACCAATAACTGGAATCGCCGATTAAAGAAGAGGTTTCCTACAAGAGCTTCATTTTCAGCATTTAGAACCCTTTTCATATGCGTATTTTTGATAGACCTAACTAGTTAATTCAAGTATGAAAAGCAAAACGACTTTACTCTACTTATTTTCGCTTTTATCACTTACTGCTTTAGGTCAGGTGGGAATACGCACCATTCAGCCCACCGCAGATTTAGAAATTGTTTCCAACCCAACGCCAGGAGCAGACAATTATAATGGAGTGATCATTCCTAAAGTAAGTGCACTACCAGTTACTGGAGATGCTACATTTCCTAAAGCTGCTCAAGCGGGTTTAATTCTATATCTGGATACTACTGATACCACTAAGGGTATTTACATGTTTGATGGCACTCAATATGTAAAGTTAGAAGCTGGGGCACTAGCTGGGGCATTTTTTAATACGGGTACTACTACTATTGCAACTACAACAACTGCAAATGTTCAAAGGACTGGTAATTTGAGTTTAGGTAGCTCGCTCAATTCAGGGAGGCTCAATCTAGAAATTTTAAACAGTGAACTGGTCTCTAATGCGCCAGAGATAGGTTTAAGAATTGCTAATGCAAATAAAACTACCGCAGCAGGTACTTCGACGTATGGCATTCTGACTGAAAACACAAGTTCATCTGGTGTTAAATTTGGTATACGAAACGTAGTTACCAGCGCCGGAAATGGTAACAAAACTGGAATTGATTCAGAGGTTACGCCAAGTAGCACTAATAACGCAGTGACTATAGGTACTCAAAGTAATATCAACAATGTACCTTCTGGAGCCAGCGGTGCTATTGTTTATGGATTCAGTAATTTCATGGGTTCTCTAAATGGAGGTAGTACAAGCATTGGGTATAATACTAAATCTGGTTTTGGAGATATTGTTTCGCAAACAAACTATGGCTTGTATTCAGAAGTAGGGCGTTCCACTAGTAGAGGAACGAAATATGGAGTGTACAGCAAAGCTTTGAATACTGGTACTGAAAATGCGTATTCCGGTTATTTTGTAGGAAATAAATTTGCAATTAGAAACCAAAATGAATCTACTGGATATGATTTAACTGTGGACACTGGTACAGCTGGTCAGGTTTTGACAAGTAATGGCGATCAAACCACTTCTTGGAAAAATGCAAATGCTAACGGGTTTAAGACGAACATAAGAACTATTAGCGGCGGTACTGCACTAAGCACAGATCATACCTTGATAATAAATGGCGACATCAGTATACCTGACGCTGTTACTTCCAACGCTGGCCAAATTTATATAATTGCTTTGGGAATTAATTCAAACAATAGAGTTATCACTGCTATAGGAGGTGATTTCAGATATCCTGGTGATGCTAATGCATTCTCAACTTATGGACTCAATAACAACGGGAACGGCACGAGAGGAATTACTATTCAAAGTAATGGGACTGACTGGTATATCATTGACGTACTACGTAATTAAAAAATAAAGGCTCCTAAGCTATTTTAAATTTAAGATTCAATAAAAAACTCCCAGCTTTTTAGTTGGGAGTTTTAGTTTCTACCTTAAAGTAAATAAATCTGGTGTCCAATTTTTCATATTCACTAAAGTAAGGCGGTGAATTACTTCAAAGAAATCATTCGCTTAGGCTGTGGTAAAGCCTCCTCTTTCTTAGGTAGGGTGATGTTTAAAATTCCATCTTCATAACTACCATCAATTTCATTCTGGTTTACCGTTTCTGGAAGATTAAAGCTTCTTTTAAACGAACGCTTGGTGAACTCTTTACGAGTAAATTGCTCCGTACGTTCTTCAGAGTTTTCGGCCACTTCAGAATAAATGGTCAATACATCTTTGTCCACTTCTATGCTGACATCCTCTTTTTTGAATCCAGGGATAATCATTTCTAAAGTAAACTTATCATCAGATTCTGAGATATTCACAGCGGGTTGCGAAGCTCTTACAGCGCTACCGCCGTCAAAGTCGTTATTGAACATTTCATCAATTAAAGATGGTAACCAATTGTTTGGGGTTCTATGTGCTAATTTCATGATATATAAATTTTTAGTTATTTGACTAGAAGAAGTCAAAATAAATACCAAACACAAAAAGCGACACTATGTCGCTTTTTACCTCTTTAAACCATGACAACATGTCTTAATTGCTGGATTGAGTATGAATTGCCAATAATTCACTTGGCGGAATATTGCCATGTGGATATTTATCCATGACTTCCAGCAATGAAAGTACAGTAAATCTGCGTATGCCGTATCGCAGTGCTACTTCATGCAACAATTGCAGTTCTTTCTCATCCACATCTCCATCGATGCGCATCATTAACATAATGCGATGAAAATGAAGAATACGCTTGATGAATTCCTTAGGCGGTTTTGGAGTGCCCGTAGATGCCTGCTCTAGCATTTCAGAAAGATCTTCTTCACCTACTCCTAAGCGCTTACCTACCACTTTTACAAACTCCACTTCTTCACGTTTCAAATGTTGGTCTACATACGCCATGGAAATCAACTCCTTTAAAATATCTGTCTTTTCTTGCAGTGTATAGGTCATCAATATCTTTCTTTGTGTGAAAATAAAGAATACTTGTGAAATACTTAACCAGTTAAATCTTTCCGTCGCCTAAATTTATAGCATGATTATCATTACCCGTTTACGTTCGTTTTTTAATATTGTCACGAGTAGTATAGCCTTCTACCCTACTTTTTATGCTGTATCCGCGGTGATTTTCGGTTTTGTCATGAAAACTGCCGAGGCAATGGGGGTTTCTCGATTCCTTCAAGAAAACGCCTCCTATCTAGTCGTCAACGATATCGACACGGCGCGAAATGTTCTTACCACATTAATTGCTGGAGGCCTGAGCATGCTGGTATTCTCTTTTTCTATGGTAATGCTTTTACTAAGCCAAGCGGCAGCCAATTATTCACCAAGAGTACTGCCCAGTTTGATTTCAAACCGCCGTCACCAGACCATATTAGGTACGTTCCTCGCGATGATCCTTTACAATATCATCACAGTCATAGGGCTACAACCACATGGCGATGATTATCAACTTCCAGGATTTTCAGTACTGATAGGTATTGCTTTTGCAGTGCTCGCTTTAGCAGCTTTTGTCTACTTTATTCACAGCATATCCTCTAGCATACAGATCAATAATATATTGGAGAATATTTATTCGCTTTCGCGAAAGCGATTGCTTTTTCTAGTGGAAGAAAATAGATTCTCCAAAGATTTTGAGGATACAGACGACTGGCATACCATCAAAACTAACAGAAGCGGAACGATACAAAATATGAGTATCACAGGCTTAAAGGAGCTTGCTCGTGAATCAGAAACCAAGTTTGATATATTGATGTCTAAAGGCGAATACCTTTTTGAACATCAACCTCTAGTCAAATCAAAAAAAGAGTTAGATGAATCCGAGTTGGAAGAACTTTTCAAAAACTTCAATTATACGGAGTCCGAATTAGTGAGTGACAACTACATTATAGGATTCAAACAAATTACAGAAATAGGCATTAAAGCCATGTCGCCTGGAATCAATGATCCAGGAACAGCGCTGGATACCATTCACTACTTGACTGAATTGTTTGCCTTACGCATGCAAAAGGGCGATATAGGCGTGGTAGAAGATGAAGACGGGAATCCGGTTATCAATCTCAAAGTTATTGATTTCAAAACCCTAATGTATAATGTACTGGCACCTTTTCGCACCTATTGTAAGCATGACATAACAGTGATGCAAAAACTATTGGGCATGATCGCTTACCTGAAGACCCTAGATGCCGCAAACGATTCTTTTTATCAGGTGCTGGATCGAGAAGCCACCATGATGATTCAAGATGTCAATAGTGCCATAGAAAACCCTATTGATCTAGAAGTATTGCAAGGTATTTATGACAGAATGAATATCCAGGAAACTTAATACTGCTCAGATGTGTTAGGGAAATCACGACTTTTCACATCTGCATTGTATCTTGTAACAGCATCGCCCATATCTTCATAAAGATTCATATAGCGTCGTAAAAATCTGGGCTCAAATTCATAGGTCATCCCAAACATATCGTGGGACACTAATACCTGTCCATCAACCCCACCTCCAGCACCTATTCCTATGACAGGTATCGTTAAACTTTCTGCTACTTCTTGTGCTAATGCTGCCGGCACTTTTTCCAGTACAATAGCAAAGCAACCCCAACGTTCCATCGCCAGTGCATCTTCTTTTAATTTTTCAGCCTCTTCCTCTTCCTTAGCACGCACCGTATAGGTTCCAAATTTATAAATCGACTGTGGTGTTAACCCTAAATGCCCCATAACAGGAATTCCAGCGTTTAGAATACGTTTAATAGATTCCTTTACCTCGCGACCACCTTCTAGCTTCACCGTATGACCGCCGCTTTCTTTCATAATGCGTATGGCAGACCTCAGTGCTTCTTTGGGGTCGCTTTGATAACTACCGAAAGGTAAATCAACTACCACTAAGGCTCTCTCAGTACCACGCACGACGCTGCTGGCATGATAAATCATTTGGTCAAGTGTGATAGGCAAGGTCGTTTCATGTCCTGCCATCACGTTACTCGCACTGTCTCCTACTAGAATCACATCAATACCCGCACTGTCAATAATCTTAGCCATCGTATAATCATAAGCAGTGAGCATGCTTATTTTTTCCTTGTTCACTTTCATCTCTGTCAAGGATTTAACGGTAATGCGTTTGTATTCTTTTTTGGCTGTAGACATATCTTCGGTTTGTGCGGTAAAAATAGTAATATTAACTTAGGATCTAATTTGAAGGTTATGATGAAATATGCACTGTTATTTGTAGGGCTTATCGCTTTCGCGAAAGCGAACTCTCAAGAAGTTACATCAACCGCTAGCAGCATGGTACACTTACAGTCTCATCCTGCAGAAAAAGTTGTGGAGGACTTTTTTGAAAGTTTTCACGCTCAAGACACTACAGCATTGCGAGCATTTATGGCAGAAGGTGCCGCTCTCAAGTCCTTATCCATAAAAGGAGAGCAGCGTCAGGTTTCTTCAACTTCACTGGATCAATTTTTAACTTCCATCGCCTCCATTCCAGCGGGAGTGGACTTTCAAGAGGAAGTGACAGGAATCACCAGTTTAGGTAATGAATCTATCGCCAGTGTTCATGCTGATTATATTTTTCATCTAAATGGTAAGAAGACGCACACGGGTACCAATGTATTTACCGTGGTATGGAAAGAAAATAGGTGGTTAATTATCCAAATAACGGACACCCGAATCTATTAATTTACATCCAGCGCTGCTGCGAACTGATCACTCGATTGATGATGCTGTTTTTAAGAGCGCTTACTTCGGTTTCTTTAAAATAACGTAATCCACGAGATCCTGCAGCTGTATGCAGCTTAAAATGGATCTGCTGACGGCGTTTTAAAAATATACTGCGCCATTTTTCTAGTGCCTGCATCTTGAAAACCGGAGTAATAATGGTGCTGTGAAACAACCATCCAGATTGTAAAACTAGCAGCTCTTGATCTGCCTCAATCCTAGTGCATTGACCATCCCTATACGCTTGATAGGTGGTCCATAATAATATCAATATAGCTATAACAGTACCTATATAAATCTCAAAATAGGCAAAAACTGCAGCAGTGGCAATTAAAGGGATCGATAGAATATAGAAACTCAAGCGGGCATGGGATGAAGCAATGGATTGCAGCACCTCATGATCCTCTGTAAGACTATTTCCATGCATCAAATGCTGCAGCCTCAACACCATTGCTGGATTACAAGCAGGTACGTCGATACTCGTGGTTTTAGAACCTTCAGACTGGGCTTGATAGATCTTTGCTGTTTGGTAATTGAGCAAACGGCGCAACGGATTGCTATGAAACTCCAACAGCTGAATTTTATTTATAGGAATTTTGACCTCTCGTTTATTAAATAAACCCATTTGCGCCTCTAGATAATTTCCAGACTTGCGCAATTCAAAGCCGTAATACTTATTGAAAGTTCGAGCCAGGCTTACTAATAAAGAAACGACAATGAATAGTACTAAAGCAAAAAGCACTAAACTCAGGCTCGCATAACTGATCACGTCTTCCCATTCAAAATTTTCAAAAACATCACCGTAAAATCGTTCTACTACGTCTTTAATTTTATACCAAAAACCCACAACCACCCCAAGCGCAAGCAAGCCACTGCGCACGTGATTTTGAGTCATGGCGATCTTCAGTAGATCCGTAAATTCAAGAATTAATAAGGTATTCTGTTCCCTTTTATATGCCGTATGAGACGTGGCATCTTTTACATCTTGTTCTTCAGTAGCAATTTCTATATTAGATTCTCTAGAAATAGGCACCTGATCTTGAAGCAAGTTTTTGAAAGATGCCGCAAAAGCACCGTCCAAACCTGGAATCTCTAATTCTTTTGCTTTAGACCCAGCAGTCTCCACCTCAACAGATACCAATTGCAGAATGCGTTGTACTAAATTTTGCTGAATATTTACCGATTGAATGCGCTCTAGAGGTATCGCCTTGCGTTCTTTATTGAGAACACCCTGCTGGATGATGAGCTCGTCATCCTCGATGTGGAACGTAAAAAAATAATATTTCAAAACAGGCATCACCAGCCCCACCACTGCAAATAGAGCCGTCAAACCTATCATGACCCTTAAGTCTGTCCAATTCCCAATTCCAAAGATGGCGTAAAGAGCAAAAATCAACAGTGCTTTTACATTCTTGAGAACATAAAGCAAAATGCTCTTTTTACTTTGTCGAGTAGGAGTTGATAAATCAAGCATGTAGTGCTGTCTTACTTGAAATAAATTCTTTGAGCTTTAGCGCATCCTCTGGATCTAAACCAGATAAGCTTAGATCTGAAGCACTACCACCGGCAGTGTAAATTTCTAATTCACATAGTGTGAACAATCGATCAATGGGTCCATCCTTGATCTCGGTATGCTGGATGCGGTTAAATGGCACTGTAATTTCATGATGGAATACCCAACCATGTTTATAGGTAATATCATGCTCTCTCAATACATAACCGCGGACAAAGTATTCTTTATAAGAGAAAAATAAAGTAATCAATAAAAGTACAATCCAGGCTGCTAGACTGGCCCAAAAGATCCAAAGTGGATCTACCAAAAAAGCAATCACGATCACTCCTATTAGCAGTGGTATGAAAAACAAAACCTTAGCAATCAGCTTTTTATTCAAAAATCGCTTAGGATGTTTTTTGAAATCTGATTCTTCCACGGCGGGTAAGTCGCTTGCTAGTACCTGAACATTAGTCATATCACTTGTATTTGCTCAATATCTTGCCAAAATCTGGCTTAAAATAATCCGGACCCTTAAGAACCTTGCCGTCCTCCCTATAAATAGGCTCTCCATCAGCTCCTAACTTACTCATGTTTGATCGCTGAATCTCTTCAAAAACATCGGTAATGACTTCCTGCATACCGTGTTCTATAATAGTACCGCATAAGATGTACAACATGTCACCTAAGGCATCAGCGACCTCTATAAGATCATCATTTTTTGCAGCTTCTAGATATTCTTCATTTTCCTCTCGCATCAACTCATAACGCAATAATTTGCGTTCTAGAGAGATTTGAACAGTAGGCTCTTCTTGAATATTCAGTTTGAAGGCTTTGTGGAATTTTTGGACGGCATCAATGCTATTCTTCATGGGTAGTTGGTCATTTGTATCGTAATTTTACGAAAAAATCAGCACTATGTTATTGCCCCTGCCTTTATTAAAAGATCCTATGTTCTCACAAGGTCAGATCATCTTTGCTATAGTGTTCTTTGTCGCCTTTGTCATCTTGATCACGTTCATGTATGGAAAAGACAAATTACTACACCGCAAAAACTACAAGGGAGTGAAGTGGATTCTAGTGGGGTTTTTAGCTTTTTTCCTATTGTTGCTTGCGATAAAATTCGGGTTAAAGCAATAAATTTAAAGGTGACGGTATCATTCTGATAAGTTCGCTTTCGCGAAAGCGAACTAAAAACAACCCTCACAAATTCTCTGACTTTATTTCAAAAAAAAGAGGCCGATCTCTCGGCCTCTATTAAACTACAATCTACTCTACAAATTGTACTTAAATTGTATAATGTCTTTTTTAGATTTACTCCACATTCAAGTAAATGCTAGAGATTCCTGATACTGCTTGCTTCATTCTAGGAGACATATTGCCACCGTTAGAAAAGTTATCAAAAGCTAGAGCCATTCCACCGTTTGTACTACGCTCTGCTGCATAGAGTACTTTAGCTTTGTTATCGTACTCAAGATCAACTGGGTTACCCAACATGGTGTTTGCTCCAGTAATAGTTTTTACATCAGATGCATTGATAGAGCTGAAGGCATTCATACCACTGTAGATTACGGAGAAGTTATCGATTGTGTGAATTGCTCCATCACTATCGTTTAATGGGTTTCCTACATCTGCAAGAAACAATTTGTCTTCTACTTCATCATAAGTTACGCCTCTTAATGACTTTGCTCCTGTAACTCTAAAGATATCGTCTGCGGTTAATTCACCTGAAGTGTTAGAGAAAAAGTCATTGTAAACTGCGATTCTACCGCTGTTATCCATGGCTGCATAAAGTGTATTACCTCTTAGGAATATTCCCCAATGTTGATATCCAGTTTCATAGATATTTACAAGTCTTACAGAGTTAGGTGTGGACTCATAAACGTAGAACTTATTGCTTTCTCCAGGTCCAGCAGCATCAGATGATACAACTATGCGATTCCCTGAAACTGCAATATCTCTAGGGTTTTCAACTTGAACGTCAGATCTAAGTGAAGGCGCTAATGAAGCACCGTTTTCATTATTGTTTAAGTTTTCAAAAACCAACACATCTCTTTCAGATCTGGAGGCTTCAAATAAACAGTCGTTGATGGGATCATAATGAATACCATCACTATCACGACTTGCAGATTGAAAAGATTTGTTGGTGATCTCGTTCATGTCTGAAACATCAAACATGTTGATTTTACCTGAAGTATTACTTCCTGTAAAAAGGGTTGCTTTAGAAAGAGTTAGTGGAGCACTAGTGTCATCGATTCCTTCAGAATCAGTAGAACATGAAACAAATGCGAAAGCGCTAAAAAGTAATGCGGCGGGTAGAGTAAAATTTTTCATTGTAGAGTGTAATTGTTTAGATGCTTCAAATATGCAACGTATTCACACGTTTATCAAACATGTTTCATCGTTAAAGTGTAATGATTACGCCTTTACTACTGATATACAGTGTTTTAAAATTTTTACTAAATTTAGATCTACATGTTTTTAATCGGTTTAACGAGTTATTTATCGGTGTTTTGAATTATAGTAGCTTAAAAAGTATTTATAGATTATTGGTATGGATAGGTGCACCAAGTAACATGAGACGGGAAATAAGTGAGGTGAATCAATTATTGAAACGCTATAATTGATTCGTCAAACGTAAAAATGCTAGTGAGTTGGTGAGGTAACTTAATGATGAACGAGCGCCTCAATCGATATTTCGATTCACTTTTAGTTCTGTTGCGCATACCTTATAACAGAAACAGTAAGAGATGATAAATAGATATAATAAAAAAGAGGCCGATCTCTCGGCCTCCTCTAATCTACAATCTACTCTACAAATTGTAATCTTTATTTATTCCACATTTAAATGTATGCTAGATATTCCTGAAACGGACTGTTGCATCATTGGAGCAAAATCTCCTGCCTCGTCGAGTTTATTAAAGCCTAAAGCCATACCACCATTCGTGCTGCGCTCAGCTGCATAAAGTACTTTTCCTATAGTATCATACTCTAAAGCCACAGGATTGCCTAACATGCTTTTAGAACCACGTACTGTTTTTACGTCAACTGCTGCAAAACTACCGTAGGATCCCATCCCACTATATTTTACAGAGAAGTTTTTAATAGTATGGATAGCACCGTCACTGTCATCTAGTGGGTTCCCAACATCTGCTAAAAACAAAGTGTCTTCAAATTCATCATAAGTGATTCCTCTTAAGGATTGCGCACCTTCAACATTAACCACATCATCTGCGGTTAATACACCTGCTGGTTTATTGAAGAAGTCATTGTACACTGCGATGGAGTTACTGTTATCCATAGCGGCATATAAGCGATTTCCCTCGATAAAGATGCCCCAGTGCTGATAACCTGTTTCAAAAATCTTCACTAAACGTAAAGAGCTACCATTGGATTCGTATACATAAAATTTGTTGCTATCTCTTGGCTCTAAAGCGTCAGCAGAAACCACAATTCTATTTCCTGAGACTGCGATATCACGAGCGTTTTTCACTTCAACATCTGCTCTTAAGGATGGTGCTAGTGATGCTCCACTTTGCATGTTGTTGATATTTTCAAAAACCAGTACATTACTTTCAGATCTAGAGGCCTCAATGAGAGATCCGTTAATAGGATCAAATCTCAAACCACCACTATCCCTACTAGAAGATTGAAAAGACTTATTAGTGATATTCTTCATATCAGAAAGATCAAACATATTGATCTTTCCTGAGGTATTGCTTCCAGTAAACAAAGTCACCTTAGGACCATCAAATGCAATGCTAGTGTCATCAACACTTTCATTGTCTGTAGAACAAGATACCAATGCATAAGCACTTAAAAGGAATGCGGTAGGTAAAGTAAGTTTTTTCATGATGTAGAGGTTTTGATCGTTTTCAATGACCAAATATGCAATCATAAAATCAGCTTAACAAACACTAAAACACGATTAACGGTATTTTATATACATAATATTCTTATTTATAGTGTTTTACGTTTTTAGTTAATACTGCGTTAACTTGTTTTTAATCTTTTAAACGGGTGTTTCATCGATATTTAAACTGGTTTTTCTAGCTGTTATACCTATGTTCCTTGAATTATTTACTTAAAAATAAGACCGCAGCTTGTCTAAAAAAATGAGTAGAGAAAAACCTATGAGAGTTTATGTAATGAATTGCGCTTTCGCGAAAGCGCTATTCAAAAGCATCGATTGATCTCTTCAAAAAACTCAGAGTTGTTCCTATGAGCGGCTTAAAATGCCAACCTCACCCCTACTTTATAATTTCTTCCGCGGGTCTGGTAGCCAAATAGCTCCTGATAATCTGCATTCAATAAATTAGACACTCCCGCAAAAAAAGTAACTTGTTTCTTCTCTAATTTATAGGTCGCATCTAGGTCTACCAATTGATAACTATCTAATACCACAGCTTCACTGGCAAAGGTTTGACTGTTAAAAAAAGCATCTCCACGACCATCGTTGTATTGGTACCTGGCGGTTAGGAAGGTTCTAGGCAATACATTTACTCTAGCGGAAGCATTTATTTTATGTTTAGGAATGCGAACCAGTAAAGGCGCATTATCACGTTCAGTAAAAGAATAATTCCCGTTTACCTGAAGTATATCATTGAATAATGATGTTTGTGCCGTGACTTCTACACCTCTTGCGGTAAGTTCATTTTCCACGTTTTGATATTGGAACACAAAGTTCACCGGATCTATATTTGTAAATATCACTAGGTTTTCTTCTTTTCTATTAAAAAAGGTAACACCTAGACTAGAACTCTTGTAAAGGAATTCAACCCCTGTTTCTATGGTTCTGTTTTCTTCTGGCTGCAAATCTGCATTTCCAAAGGTGGAGTCAAACAATTGAAATAAAGATGGCGTGATATAAGCGGTGCTATAAGTCGCATATCCTTTCAAGATCGACTCTCCCACTTCTACAGAATAGGACGGGTTGATGCTGTATACAAATTGAGCATCATATTCACTGTGGTTGTTATACCGCAATCCAGCGTTCAAATTCAATCCAAAATCACTGAGGTAAACGGCATTAACATAAGGATCATAAATCTGAGCATTTGCCTGATCTGTGCTGATTTCTTGTTCAAAACTGGAACTCCCAGAGGGAATGGAAAAACTTTCAAATTGGTCTGTTCTAAAGTTAAAGCCGCCAATAGTTTTAAGTTCGTGACCTTCTTTGAATCCAAGTGTGTATTTATGATACAGATCTAAAGAATAACCATCTGCATTAAAAATACTAGGGAATCCACTGCGAGTATCTCGTTTGGTATGGGTGCTAACGTCGGTATAAACTATTTCTCCCTTATCTGAATAGTTCCAATTGACATTAGTTCCCCAGCGTATTTGTTTATTATAGGTTTCATTATCCCCATCAGTCAAATCAAAATTATCAAATTCTGCTTTGTATTCATCCAGACTGATGTAACTGGTCAGTTTAAAATTACGATCGTTGTCATAACCTATCCTACCTAGTAAGTTGATGCGGTTAAAAGCATCGGACTCGTTTGCCGGAGCATCCTCAGCCGCTTCTGCGGCGCTGAGTCCATCTGTAGATTGATGAGAAAAGCCTGCCGCATAAGTCAATCCATTAGATGCCCGGCCACTCGCATAGATATTTGTAGTAAACTCATCTACTCCATTGATACCAAGTTCTGAACTGGTGTTCGTCCCTAAAAACGAAGACAGGGTGACTTGAAGTTTCTTGCGAGCAGCTTCTTTAAGTTTGATATTAATGACCGCTGTACTGGCGTTAGCGCCATACAATGAACTGGAAGCTCCTTTCAAAATCTCTATTTCTTCTACCTGATCCAGGCTGATCAATCGTAAATCGAAATCACTAGCAATATTACTGGCATCATTTACTTGAGCGCCATCAATTAGAAATGAGACTTGTCTGTTATTCCCACCACGAATAAAATATCCTAAATTTTGTCCTGCATTACTGCGGGCTCCATTGATCTCAATACCCGCATATTGATTGAGCAGATCTGCAATGCTTGCAGCACTTTGCTTCTCAATGTCTTCCCTAGTAATCTTGATTACAGGTTTACCGCTATCCTTGCGTTTGATTTCAAACTTAGAATTTGCTGTGACCAGCACATCTTCTAGGTTGACTAATGTGGAGTCCGTTTGAGCTGAAACTATCATGCTGACGGCCAAAATACTTACTGAAATTATTTTTCTGATCATCGATCTGTTATAGATCGGGAGCGAGCGAGAAGATGGAATGCATGATCCTAAAAAAAGAGCATATCTAATTAGTATCCTACCACAGGACCATTCCATCGCATCACCTTTATCCCGAAGGTTTTACAATATAAATTGTTATGGCAGGTCTCCTGACTTGAATATCTTACGGCCTTCCCGATGACTCAGTGGCTTTTCATAAGATCCATTTTACAATGGCAGTGCGCTAGCACAGATTCTTTACAGTTGCGGGAACAGTTCTGGAGTTTCACCAGATTCCCTTTTAATACGACTTGTGGCTTTGAGATCTAATTTTAAAAGGTTTTCGCTTTCGCGAAAGCGTAATTACTAGTAACTCATTGCAACAAGGCATAACCTATAACAAGTCGCAAAAGTAGTAATTAAATATAACGGATCAAGTAGGGTAATAAAAAAAAGTAGTCTTGCCGTGTTACCGTCCTGTTTTACAAGATAAATTCTATTTTTGGAGCCTATGAAGAATATTGTTCTAGGCTGCTCACTTTTGATCATAGCCCTACTAGTTTCTTGCAAGAATGAACATCCCGCTGAGAGTTCTGCAGCAATAACAGTAATCGATACGCTGGAGGTCAAATATGCCAAAGGTTTTGATTTATTGGAAATTAACGACGGCTATAGGATACGTATTTTCAATCCCTGGCCTGGATCTAAAGACACTTTACAACTAGACGTGAATCGTCAGGCCACAGTAGGCGATGTACAGATACCTGTTCAGAAATTTATTGCTACTTCTACAACTCATATTCCGCCTCTTGTTTTATTAAAGGAAACCGATCGGTTAATCGGTTTTCCAGATACTGATTATATAAGCTCTCCAGTGATGCGCAAACGTATTGATGCAGGAAATGTGGAGGATCTGGGCTCTAATGAAACCGTCAACCTAGAACGCACGATATCTCTAGTGCCTGATCTGGTCATGGGCTATGGCATCGATGCTGACAATCCATTGTACCAGTCCATGATGGAATCAGGGATTCCTGTGCTGTATAATGCCGACTGGACCGAGGATCACCCACTAGGTCGCGCGGAATGGATTAAGGTATTTGGAGTATTGTTTGATAAGGAAAAAGAAGCTTACGAGATATTCAATAGGATAGAATCTGATTATCTAGCTGCTAAGGCTCGTGTGAAGGATCTAGAAAAACCTACGGTTATTGCAGGCGCCACCTGGAAAGATGTGTGGTATTTACCTTATGGGAATTCCTGGCAGGGAACTTTAATCAATGATGCTGGTGGGGATTACATCTATAAACATACAGAAGGCTCTGGATCCTTATCCTATAATCTAGAACGGGTACTTACAGATGCCCAACAAGCCGATTACTGGATCGCGCCTGGTCAATACACCTCCTATTCAAAAATGCTCGCAGACAACTTATCCTACCAGCGATTCAAGGCATTTCAAGAGCAACGACTGTACACTTTTGCTCTAGGGACGGGAGCTACGGGTGGTGTGATTTATTATGAAGAAGCATCCATGCGACCTGACCTTGTCTTAAAAGATCTTATTACCATTTTTCATGGGAACGCAACTAGTGATGCTCTCTACTTCTTTGATCCATTAACCGATTGAAAACCAAAACATACATAGCGCTAGTTGCATTACTCTTGCTTCTTTTTGTGGCAGACGTGGCATTGGGTTCTGTTTATATTTCCATACCTGACATTTGGGATGCCCTCGTGGGTTCTCCTGATACTACAGGTCATTACATTATTACGCAACTACGTTTGCCAAGAGCTGTTATGGCTGTTCTAACCGGCATTGGTCTCGCTATTTCTGGTATGCTCATGCAAACTTTGTTTAGGAATCCGCTGGCGGGCCCGTTTGTTTTAGGAATTTCTTCTGGTGCTGGATTAGGAGTTGCTATTTCTATTATGGGCGGTTCATTATTAGGGCTAGGAGTCTTGTCAGGGTTCGGGATCATTACTTCCAGTATTTTAGGAAGTCTGGCTGTTTTTTTATTGATTATTTTAATTTCAATGCGTATCAAAGACACGATGGGGCTGCTGATTATAGGTTTGATGGTGGGAAGTTTGAGTAGCGCAGTGGTAGGGATTTTACAATATTTCAGTCCTAGTGAGCAGTTAAGAAGGTATGTTTTCTGGGGATTGGGAAGTCTTTCCAGTTTATCGTGGGATGAATTAGCAATTATTACCGCCATTATATTCATCTCGCTCATCGGTTTGCTTTTCATCATTAAACCATTGAATGTCTTATTATTAGGAGAAACGTATGCCCGTAGTTTAGGTATCCCATTAAAACAAACGCGCTGGATCATTATTTCAATTACTTGTCTCCTGGCAGGATCCATTACCGCATTTGCAGGGCCTATTGCATTTATAGGACTCGCCGTACCTCATATCGCACGCATGCTGTTGCCTAGTATGGATCACAAAAAATTAATCCCGCTAGTCATGATCATAGGTGCTTCACTCCTACTGGCTTGCGATATTGTCGCACAGATCCCATTCTCAAACTACTCCTTACCCATTAACGCAGTCACTTCCTTAGTGGGCGCACCACTGGTCATCTGGCTCATCGTTAAAAAAAGATACCTTAGATTCTGATGCTCGTATTGCAAGATGTACATATAGGTTATGAAAATGAAGCCATTGCTCGATGTGTGGGTCATATCGCTTTCGCGAAAGCGAAATTCATCGCCATCATAGGTGCTAACGGGACAGGAAAATCAACCTTGTTGAGATGTATGGCAAGCGGTGAACACCTTTTAAAAGGAAGCGTATCGCTCAACGGGAAAGCCATTGCTCAAATCCCATTAGAAAATTTATCCAAGGATATCGCCATTCTCACAACAGATCGTGCCATCAGCAAATCCATTACTGTAATGCAGTTGCTAGAAATAAGCCGGGCGCCGTATACTAACTTTTTAGGACGCTTGACCGCTGAGGATGAACTTGTCATCCACACTGTTGTAGCTGATTTTGAACTGAAAGACTTACAATACCGGCAATTATCCACCTTAAGTGATGGACAGCTACAACGAGCCTTGATCGCTCGTGCCCTAGTGCAACAAACGGATTACATCCTGATGGATGAACCTACCAATCATCTAGACATTCACCATAAGGCGGAATTACTGATAAAACTGAAAAATCACTGCAAGGTGCATGGGAAAACTATTTTGTTCTCTACCCATGAGATTGCTATGGCCACTTCCCTAGCAGATCAAGTTCTTTATTTTAACGAGGAATACATCAGGTTCAAAAGTGCAGAAGAGTTTAAAAAGAAGAACATCTTGCAGCAATTATTTCCATCTCCTTTTCTTTCATGGAATGATGGTCAATATACTTTAAAGGATTCCAACTTGTAAATGTGGATAACTGCTCCAAGAGAATTTTAGATCGCCCAGCTTCACTTTGTAACTTTACACTAAATCAATTTTTATGACGGCAGATGTGTTTGCGGTAGTGATGCTGATCGCAGGATTAGCAGTGGGAGCTCTAGCGGGCTGGTTTTTTGCCAAAAGTAAATTCTCTTCTCCACTTCAATTTCTAGAGAATGAAAAAGAACGTTTATCCCTTCTTGTGGAAGATGGTAAACAAATTACTAGAGAACGTGACGAATTGCGCAATTCTCAAAGCGCCTTGCATGCGGAGATCAGTCAGAAAAAAGAAACTTTAGAAGACTTGCGCAGCAGACTTTCCAAAACTGAAGAGAATTATACCACGCTCAATCAAGATAAAGAAAACCTAAGTGTTCAACTTGCCCAGATGCGTACCATTCATGAAAAAGCGGAAGAAAAATACAGCGAGTCTCAGGCCGAACTTGAAAAGCTGAATGAGAAGTTCACCAAAGAATTTGAGAATCTAGCCAACAAAATCCTTGATGAGAAAAGCACCAAGTTCACCACTCAAAATAAACTCAACATTGAACAGATTTTGAATCCGCTGCAAGAGAAGATCAAAAGTTTTGAAAAACGTGTGGAAGACACACATAAGGATACAATTGATCGTCAAAGTTCCTTACGACAGCAAATTATAGGCTTGAAGGAATTAAATGAGCAAATGAGTAAGGAGACCAGCAACCTTACTAAAGCTTTGAAAGGAGACTCAAAGATGCGCGGGAACTGGGGAGAACTAGTTCTAGAACGAGTTCTTGAAAAGTCAGGTCTTGAAAAAGGCTCTGAATATGAAGTACAACAAAGCGTGCGAACTGAGGAAGGCAAGATGTATTATCCTGATGTGGTCGTTCATTTACCAGGTGGCAATAAAATGGTGATTGATTCTAAAGTGTCGCTTAACGCCTATGAACGTTGGGTCAATGAGGAAGATGAAGCCCAACAAACTCAATTTTTGAAAGCTCATGTGATGGCTTTACGCAAACACGTGAATGACTTATCAGAAAAGAACTATCATGAGCTTTATGCTATGGACAGCCCAGACTTCGTGTTGCTATTTGTTCCTATTGAACCTGCTTTTGCAGCAGCACTGAACTTTGACTCTACGGTTTATACAGATGCATTTGAAAAGAATATTGTGATTGTTACACCTACAACATTACTAGCGACCTTGCGCACCATTGATACCATGTGGCAAAACGAGAAGCAGCAGAAGAATGCGTTAGACATTGCTAAAGCTGCTGGCTCGCTCTATGATAAATTCGTAGGTCTTACCGATGATTTGATCAAAGTAGGGCAACAAATGGACACGGTTCAGAAAACCTATAAGTCTAGTATGAATAAGTTGAGTGAGGGCTCTGGAAACTTGATAGGGCGTGTGGAGCGTTTGAAGAAACTAGGAGCTAAAGCTAATAAGGCTGTGAATGAAAAACTCGTACGTCGCGCCGTCGATAACGACCCAGACTATTTAGAACTGGATAGTTCTGACGACACAGAAGAATAATTATTACACTTTTACGTAATAATTTTAAATATTACGCTTTTATGTAATACATTTGATATATTACATATTTACGTAATACTTATGGAAGTAGTCATCGCAGGAGATATCGTCAACTCACAACAAAACAATCCAGATGAGTATCTAACGGTACTCAAATCAGTTTTGTCTGAATATTCCCAAGACGGAATGTTTCAGATTTATAGAGGCGATAGTTTTCAAGCGGTATTGAATCGACCACAACTTGGTTTGTATGCAGCTTTAAAATTAAAAACAGCCTTAAAGCGTTTAAGTTCTTTAGATGTGAGGGTTGCAATAGGATTAGGTGATGTAAATATCATCGAGAATAACGTAGCTATATCTACTGGAAATGCGTTGACACGATCTGGTGAACTATTGGATTCTCTGAAAAACAAAGAACAAAACATTATGGTCAGATCTGATCATAAATTAGATAATTATATGAATGCGGTTCTTAAAATGGCTTTGCTGTACATGGATGATTGGACAGAAAATTCAGCGTCAGTAGTATATGAACTGCTTGATAACCCTAGCTTGACCCAAGAAGAATTAGGGAAAAAATTAGGAATTCAACAATCAACAGCAAGCCGCAGACTCAATCGAGCAAACTGGCAGGAAACTCAAGAACTATACGGATTATTCCATCAATACTATAATGATGTAAATCATGACGCTAGCCATACTCGTTAAACTCATCCTCGCTCATCTGATAGGCGATTTCTTTCTTCAGACCACTAAAAGTGTCAAGAGCAAAGAAAAGAACAAACTCAAATCTGCAGCACTTTATTTTCATGTTCTGATTCATGGGATCCTTGCAGCTATTGCTGTCTGGGATATTGAGCTATGGTACATACCATTGATCATCATGATATCACATTTATTGATTGACGCAGGGAAGTTGTATGCTACCAATAAAAAAAACAAACGCTGGTTATTCCTGGCAGATCAAGTAGCTCATATTGCGGTAATCATATTGATTTTCATAGAGTCAACATCAAATTTTGCAGACTTTGAATTGGAAATACCTATTCAAGTATGGATTCTTATTTTGTGCCTAGTGTTCCTGACCACACCTGTAAGCATTGCCCTTAAAACTTTTTTTACCAGATGGAAGTTGAGCCCAGGGAACACTGGAATCAATTCCTTAAAAAATGCAGGTAATTGGATAGGTATTATTGAACGTTTATTGGTGTTCATTTTTATTGTTGTGGGGCAATTTGGAGCTGTAGGTTTTCTATTAGCAGCCAAATCTGTTTTTAGGTTTGGCGACCTTAACAGAGAGCACAATATGAAACTAACGGAATATGTATTGATCGGGACTTTGCTTAGCTTTGGCATCGCGATTCTTACAGGGCTTGCGTTTCAAAAACTCGTACAACTATGAGAAAGATCCTCGGTGTTATTCTTGCCACTATTGCCATAATGGCGATTTTGTGGTATACCTTTTTATATTTTGCGACTTATTCTGACGGGTACCGTAGTGGAGAATTGATCAAATTTTCCAGCAAAGGGTACCTCGTTAAAACTTGGGAAGGTGAGATTTCACAAGGCATCAGTGGCGCACAGATATTTTCATTCTCCGTACTTGACGAGGAAAAGGAAGTGATTGATAAATTAAAGGAATATCAAGGTCAATATGTAAAGCTCGAGTATGAAGAGCGGTTTGGAACCTTCTTCTTTTGGGGCGATACTAAATACTTTATTACAGGGGTTACGCTAGAGCAATCGCCGCATTTTAATAGAAACTAGAGTTTCTGGTCCAGTAACCTTTTTTTAGTTGTTTTCGCTTTCGCGAAAGCGAACAAACCCATCAACATGTCTGCAAAATTCAAAACACCAGAAGAATCCAGAGTTACGCTTTCCATGCTGATGTTGCCATCCCATGCTAATTTCTCTGGAAAAATTCATGGAGGCCACATCTTATCATTAGTAGATCAAATTGCATTTGCCTGTGCATCAAAACACAGCCACAACTACTGTGTAACCGCTAGTGTTGATGTTGTAGATTTCTTAGCTCCTATAGAAGTTGGCGAAATGGTGACGCTCAAAGCCACTGTAAATTATGTAGGGAACACCTCTATGGTTATAGGAATACGAGTGGATGCAGAGGATATCAAGTCCGGAATATCCAAACATTGCAACTCCAGCTATGTTACCATGGTTGCCAAAGATGAAAACGGAAAAACGGTTGCCGTTCCTGGATTGAAATTAACGACAGAAACTCACATACGTAGGTTTGCACGTGAAATAAGACGTAAGAGCATCAAGCGAGAGTCCGCTCGAGAGATGAAGGCTACCAACTTTTCGGCTGCTGAATTTGTGAAGCAGTTGAAGGATTATAATGTGGAGCTGCCATCTTAGAGAGACAAACTTATTATATAAAATAACAACGCCTGCTTGAAAAAGCAGGCGTTGTTGAGTTTAGTTCCTTTATTTACTCAAATACATCCTACGTCTTGCATACAACTCGTAAAACTCATCGTCTTTCAAGCTATCTACAAATAAGATACTTTCTCCTGTGGATTTCATTTCTGGGCCTAGGCGTTTATCTACGTTCGGGAATTTATTGAAAGAGAATACTGGTTGTTTAATCGCATATCCTTTTAATTGTGGATTGAAGTCAAAATCAGTGACTTTCTTCTCCCCTAGCATCACTTTGGTGGCATAATTCACATAAGGTTCACCATATGCCTTAGCAATAAACGGGACCGTTCTCGACGCTCGCGGGTTAGCCTCAATGATATAAACGATGTCATTTTTTATAGCAAACTGAATGTTAATCAAACCAACGGTCTTTAGCGCTAGTGCAATCTTCTTAGTATGATCCTTGATCTGCTGCATTACTAAATCACCAAGGTTAAATGGCGGTAAGGTGGCATTAGAATCTCCAGAGTGAATTCCACAAGGTTCGATGTGCTCCATAATCCCGATGATGTAGACATTTTCACCATCACAGATAGCATCTGCCTCCGCTTCTATCGCACCATCTAGGTAATGGTCGAGTAGTAAAACATTGTTTGGGATCTTTCTCAAAATGTCCACGACATGCTCTTCCAGCTCTTGTTTGTTGATCACGATCTTCATTCCTTGTCCACCTAGAACGTAGGATGGTCGTACTAGAATGGGAAAGTCTAATTTATCAGCCACTTTCAATGCCTCATCTGGTGTGGTGGCAATATCAAATGGTGGGTAAGGAATATCAATGTCTTTCAACAGTTTGGAAAAACGACCACGGTCTTCCGCTAGATCAAGCGCCTCATAACTGGTTCCTAACACTTTAATACCGTATCGATCCAACTTCTCTGCGAGTTTTAAGGCAGTTTGCCCACCTAGTTGTACGATCACGCCTTCTGGCTTTTCGTGACGTATGATGTCATATATATGTTCCCAGAATACGGGCTCAAAATAAAGTTTGTCAGCCGTATCAAAGTCGGTAGAAACCGTTTCTGGATTACAGTTGATCATAATAGCTTCATAGCCGCATTCTTGTGCCGCAAAAACTCCATGAACACAGCAGTAATCAAACTCTATTCCCTGACCTATACGGTTAGGTCCTGAACCTAGGACAATGACTTTTTTCTTATCAGTTACGATGCTTTCATTTTGCGCTGCTCGTTTCCCGTCAGGCGTTTCTACATCTGCTTCAAAAGTGCTGTAGTAGTAAGGCGTATCTGCTTTAAATTCTGCAGCACAAGTATCTACGAGTTTGTATACTCGATTGATATTCATCTCATCCCGCTTTTTATAAACTTCGGACTCTAAACAACCTAGCATATGTGCTATCTGACGATCTGCAAATCCTTTTTGTTTAGCTTCTAGAAGTAGCTTTCGCGAAAGCGAACTAATATCAAATTTTCCTATTTCCTTTTCAAGCTCATGTAATTCCTCAAATTGCTTTAAGTACCACATGTCAATACGTGTGATCTCGTGGATTCTAGATAAGGAAATTCCCATCGTGATTGCATCGTATAATGCAAAAACGCGATCCCAACTGGCATTTGTTAATTTATCAATTACTTGATTGTAGTCGGTATAACCTTTCCCATCTGCCCCTAGTCCATTACGTTTGATCTCTAACGACTGTGTGGCTTTATGCAGGGCTTCTTGAAACGATCTTCCTATTCCCATCACTTCACCTACAGACTTCATTTGTAAGCCTAGCGTGCGGTCAGATCCTTCAAATTTGTCAAAATTCCAACGTGGTATCTTCACGATGACGTAATCTAGAGTTGGCTCAAAAAGCGCAGAAGTATTCCCTGTGATTTGGTTGTTCAATTCATCCAGGGTATAGCCTAATGCTAGTTTAGTAGCCACTTTGGCTATAGGATAACCGGTTGCTTTACTTGCTAATGCGGAAGATCTTGACACACGAGGATTAATCTCTATCGCTATGATTTCTTCTCTCTCATCTGGGCTAACAGCAAACTGTACATTACAACCACCTTCAAATTCACCTATACTGCGCATCATATGAATAGCCATATCACGCATCTTTTGGTAGGTACGATCTGATAAAGTCATGGCTGGCGCTACTGTTATAGAATCACCCGTATGGATTCCCATAGGATCCATGTTTTCTATCGTACAAATGATAACCACGTTATCATTTTTATCTCTTAATAATTCTAATTCATATTCCTTCCAGCCTAATAGGGCTTTATCAATCATTACCTCATGAATAGGAGACACCTCTAGACCAAGAGTCAACAGCTCATCATAGTCTTCTTCTTTATGAACAATTGCCGCACCTGCACCTCCTAGAGTGAAGGATGAGCGTATACAAAGAGGAAAACCAAATTCTTGAGCAATTTCCTTTCCTTTCAAAAATGAGGTAGCAGTGGCTTGCGGCGCCATACCTACTCCTATTTTTTCCATTAGATTTCTAAACTTCTCTCTATCTTCAGTGATGTTGATAGCGTCGATATCTACTCCTATCAAATCTACATTGTGATCTTCCCAGATTCCTTTGTCCTGAGCCTCAATACATAGATTTAGAGCCGTTTGCCCACCCATTGTAGGCAATACTGCATCAATTTGCGGGTGCTCCTCTAAAATTTTACGTAAGGATTTAGTGGTAAGCGGTAAGAGATATACATGATCTGCCATCGACGGGTCAGTCATGATGGTGGCAGGGTTTGAATTGATCAGGATGGTCTCGATTCCTTCTTCCCTTAGTGATCTTAAGGATTGTGATCCGGCATAGTCAAATTCACAGGCTTGACCTATAACAATTGGACCGCTACCTATGAGCAGTACAGATTTGATGTCAGTTCTTTTCGGCATTGGTTTATATTTCTGGGTGATGCTAAATTTCGTTAATTAAAAGGCATAAAAAAAGGCGTTACTTCTAAAAAAGTAACGCCTATAATTTATAGATGATAAGTCATTATCTCTTATGTCTTCTTTCAGTTGAAACAGAAAGTTTCTTACGCCCTTTTGCTCTACGACGTGCAAGAACCTTACGACCATTTGCAGATGCCATGCGCTCTCTGAAACCGTGCTTGTTTCTTCTCTTTCTCTTACTAGGTTGGTATGTTCTCTTTTGTGCCATCGTGTAATTCTATATAATAAAAGGGCGAACCTTAATTTTTAATCGGGTGCAAAGATAGGAAGTCTTTAGAACTACACAACGTTTCCTTGTAAAAATAATTAGGAAAGTTAACCGGTTATCAACAATGCTTCTAATCTATAGGTATACAAAAGTCCACAATACATTTTTTCTCAGGGTGTTCCTGATAATTGTTATGATAAACCTCAAATGGATTTGCATCTGATTTTTGATAATCATTTTCTTGCATCCATATAAAAAGGCTTTTCCACGCCTGTTCAAACTCCTGCAATCCTATTTCCATAGGCGCGATGATACAGCGATGGGGCTTAAAAACGATCTGCTCAAAATCGTCAGTGTTCGTAACTTCTTGATCCACCAAGACACAGGCGCTGATTCGCACTTTATCATGCTGTGTGTCCCTGGCACTATCGTGATAGATGGTCACCATTTTTGTTTTGGCTAATTCAAGCAAACCATTCGGTGCAGCCCATTTGACCAATTTCTCATAAGCTGCAGCGACTTTATCAAAGCCTTTTACAGTCATGGCTACCAATTGCATGTCTTCTACCTCTTTAATTTCAATGCGCGTGTTCATGAAGTTGTTTTAGTTCGCTTTCGCGAAAGCGAAATATTTTCAAGTATACAGCAACTAAAAGACTTCTACCCTATCGATTACTAGTGCGTTAATCCTGCGGAAATCTCAAGCGTTGTCTATATTTGCAGCCCAAACAAAATTACAGATGTTTAATAAGAATATAAAATTGGTTTTGGCTGGACTGGTCATAGCTTTCGGCATTTACCAATTCACTAGAAACGAAATACTTACAGGGATTATGTTGATCCTGTTATCAGGAATTTTTGTATTCCTTTACTTCAAGAATGAAATCATTTTATTAGCATTCTTACGCTTAAGGAAGCAAGATTTTGAAGGTGCTCAAAAATGGCTTGCTAAAATCAAAGATCCAGAAGCTGCACTGGTGACTAAACAACAAGGGTATTATAACTACCTACAAGGCTTAATGATTTCTCAAACTAACATGACGCAAGCAGAGAAATATTTCCGCAAAGCGATTAAATTAGGTTTGAATATGGATCAAGATCTTGCAGTGGCAAAATTGAACCTAGCAGGTATTGCGATGACTAAACGCCGTAAGCGCGAGGCCACTACCCTACTTAATGAAGCTAAGAAACTAGACAAACACGGCATGCTGACTGATCAGGTAAAAATGATGAAGCAGCAGATGAAGAAGATCTAGTTCAAGACAGTTGACTTGATGATGACCGAAGATTGACTTAAAGGCGAATCAAGAAAATAGATCCAAGACACCAGAGTTTTTTGGTGTTTATAAGTAAACATGTATTTGTGCTTTCTAATTGAGTTGTTTGTAATTCCTGTTTCGAGCGAAAGTCGAGAAAAGGAATTTGCAAGAAACCTAGATTGGAACTTAAACCATATCTCGACTGTCGCTCGATACTGGTTTCACAGACTTATTTGAAGTAAAATCTAATTCGTTTCACTCTTCTATATCTTGATTCTAATTCCGACTAGAACTCAAAAACCTTCCCATCCAGCGCACAATGGGAATTCTCAAAAATAGGTCGCGCCTCGTCCGTAAACATATCATAGGATTTGTAACGAGAGGAATAATGCCCTAGGATCAGCATGCCTACATCGGCTTTCTTAGCAATCGTTGCCGCTTGCGCAGCGGTGCTGTGTTTTGTTTTCTTGCAAAGATCCTCGTGAGGTTTTAAGAATGTACTCTCGTGGTACAGGGCGGTCACTCCAGTGATCTGCGGGATGATATCCTCTTTATACATCGTATCGCTGCAAAACGCATAACTCTTGGGCGGCTTTCCAGGTGTGGTAAGTTTCTCATTATTAATAACCTCACCATTCTCCCGCACATAATCTGCTCCTTGCTTGATTTTTCGGTAGTAGGCTTTTTCTACATCCAGCTCTTCGCAGGCTACTACATCGAGATGTCGTTCACCTGGCTTTTCTCTCACTAAAAATCCGTGAGTATAGACTCGGTGATTTAGCGGTATGCTGGTGACGGTCAAACTATCATCTTCTAGAAGTAGTGTGGCTGTGGGTTCCACGCTTTCGCGAAAGCGTAATTCAAACGGCATGTAGCTACTACCGAGTCGCATTTGCAACTCGATCATCTCTTTGATCCCTTTAGGACCATACACGTGTAAAGGTTGCTCGCGACCCAAAAGGCAAAATGTGGAAATCAAGCCTACTAAACCATAAACGTGATCGCCGTGCAAGTGGGAAATAAAAATATGCTTGATTCTAGCAAACTTAACGCCATGCTTGCGCAACGCCATCTGTGTTCCTTCCCCACAATCGATCAAAAACAGATGCCCTTTCACCTCCAGCACTTGAGCGGTAGGTCTGGCATTGTCTCTAGGTGTGGCGCTATGGCAACCGAGTATGGTTAGTTTCAAAAGCTTTTTATCAGTGGATTAGTAAGGTAAACACGGACTCAGAATAGTTGATATAACTTAGTATCATTAAGTCAGAAAGACTGGCGTTGGAACAAGAAATCTTTTTAAAACCCTAAGTCCCGCTCGATCTCTTCCATATCAATAATGTCCTCTGCCTCTTTTATGGTAGGAACCACTAAAATCTCATCAGGAATCTCGTCTCTAGATAATGCTGTGTTTACAATAACTAAAGACTGCTTTCCTGCTCTATGTTGATTGCTCAAAGTCAAAAAACACAGCAAATCTTGCAGATTCATATCATCATACTTCAACAAGTCGATGACTAAGTTGACGTCAGCAAACTTTTCATGTATACGAGTTAGGAAATTTGCAAAGTCACAAACACCATCTTGGTCGTCTTGTAATAAGGTGTATTTCTCGGTAGTCTTACTGGTCATGATGTTGAATTTTTGAGGCGATCAGGTACAATACCGCCATGCGAATGGCCACCCCATTCTCTACTTGGTTTAATATGATAGCTTGGTCAGAATCTGCTACCTCGCTAGTAATTTCTACCCCACGATTGATAGGTCCAGGGTGCATGATGACAATCTCCTTATCCAGACCATCTAAAATTTCACGAGTCACTCCATATTGCTGAACGTATTCTCTAACACTAGGGAAATAAGAAATGTCCATGCGCTCGTTTTGTACGCGCAACATATTAGCTACATCGCACCATTGTAATGCTTTTTTCAAATTGAGCTCTACCTTAACTCCTAAATCTGCTATATGTCTAGGGATTAATGTTGCAGGTCCACAAACCATAACCTCAGCACCTAATTTTTTTAAGCAATAGATATTTGATAAAGCCACTCGACTGTGAAGAATATCTCCAACGATCACTACCTTTTTGCCTTCTAGACTTCCTAGCTTCTCCCTAATGGAATAACTATCAAGCAAAGCCTGAGTAGGATGCTCGTGTGCTCCATCGCCGGCATTGACAATTCTCGCCTTAACGTGTTTAGAAAGAAAGACTCCTGCACCAGGATTAGGATGGCGCATGACAACAATATCCACTTTCATAGCAAGAATATTGTTTACAGTATCAATTAGGGTCTCCCCTTTCTTAACGGAGCTTTGTGCAGCGCTAAAATTGATGACGTCTGCACTCAGTCGCTTTTCTGCAAGTTCAAAGGAGAGCTTGGTTCTTGTGGAGTTTTCAAAGAATAAATTAGCGATAGTAATATCCCGTAAGGAAGGTACTTTCTTAATAGGCCGATTGATTACTTCCTTGAATTGATCAGCAGTTTTGTGGATCAATTGGATATCCTCTGTAGTGAGGTATTTGATTCCTAACAAATGATCGACACTCAATTGACTCATTGATCTTCATTTTTAAGTAAGTACACTGCATCCTCGCCAGCAGACTCTTTCCACATCACCTTCACTTTTTGATTGCCAATAGCGTCTACCTGACGGCCATTATAGTCCGGCTGTATGGGCAAGTGTCTGGAAAAACGTCTATCAATAAGAGTAAGCAATTCTATGGTCTTAGGTCTACCAAAGGATTGCAGCGCGGTAAGAGCTGCACGTATGCTGCGACCTGTATACAAAACATCGTCTACGATTACTACATTCTTATTTTCTAAGATAAAATTGATCTCTGTACTATTTGCTTTCAAGGGTTCTTCTCCACGTCTAAAGTCATCGCGGTAAAAGGTGATATCTAGCAAGCCCGTTTGTAGGTTTTCTATTTGATACTGTTCTTTAAGCAAGCGCTCGAGTCTTTTAAGAACAAAGACTCCTCGCGGTTGTACACCTATAAGCGCAGTATTGTGAAAATCACCATGATTCTCAATCAATTGACAGGCTAACCGGTGCAATATGATGTCCAACTGGGCAGCGTTGAGAAGAATTTTCTGGCTCATGAGCGATTCTGATGGGTACAAATATAAAGTATTTGGATAACGCTTGGTTTGTAGTAGTAGGTCAAATTATTCCTTGTTGAGTAGGTCACTAGTCTTTCTCGGTAAAACTAGAAGTAGTAAGGTTTGCGGCGCCAAAGACTTAACGGGAACTAGGTATGTGGTATGTGGTATGTGGTATGTGGTATGTGGTATGTGGTATGTGGTATGTGGTAAATTATTTTTTTTTCAATCACAAATCATAAATCGCTAATCTTAAATCGTTATTCAAAATCGCGTTAGGGATCGAAGTGAAAATCCTTTTTTACGAACGCATGCAATGCGTCGTATAAAAGATTGAAGCGCAGAGCCCGACCGCAGATCGAGCGATAGCGAGGTCCAGTGGAACGCCCCATAAATTACCATAGTAGATTGAAAAAAAAATCCCTTGCCATAGTAATGACAAGGGATTCCTATTTATAAAAGTTGAAGACTATTCTTCTTCTTTAGCTGCTTTTTTAGAAGACTTTTTGGCTGGTGCAGCTTCCACTTTACCTTCCATTCTATCTTTCAATGCTTGAAGTTTAGAGTTAGCATCTCCTAGAGTTGGCTTGTCAGCGTCTTGCTGCTGCTTAGCAGCTTGCTTAACGATCTTAGCTTCCTCTTCCTTATGGATAACCATATGAGAACCTACGACACGCTTGAATTCTTTATTGAATTCAATGATTTCGATTTCGGCTTTCTCACCTTTTCCTAATTTAGATCCATCTTCTTTTTCAAGGTGACGGCTAGGGATGAATACAGTGATGTCGTCATTAAATTTAACAACAGCTCCTTTATCCACCATTTCAGTGATCTCTACTTCATGTTTAGTTCCAACACCGAATTCTCCCTGGTACTTATCCCATGGATTGTCTTCAGTCTGCTTGTGTCCTAGGGACAACTTGCGACCTTCAACATCTAATTCAAGTACTACAACATCTAGCTTATCGCCTACCGCGCAGAATTCTGATGGGTGCTTGATTTTCTTAGTCCAAGAAAGGTCAGAGATGTAGATCAATCCGTCTACTCCTTCTTCCAATTCTACGAATACTCCAAAGTTGGTAAAGTTTCTAACCACACCAGTGTGACGAGAACCTACAGGATACTTAGTAGTAATGTCAGTCCATGGATCTTGAGTCAATTGCTTCATACCTAGAGACATCTTACGATCTTCTCTGTCAAGCGTTAGAACCTCAGCATCAATGATATCTCCTACTTTTACAAAGTCACCAGCACTTCTTAAGTGCGTAGACCATGACATTTCAGATACGTGAACTAATCCTTCAACACCTTCTTCTACTTCTACAAATGCACCGTAGTCTGCAATAACAACTACTTTACCTTTCACTTTATCACCTGGTTTGATCTTGTCAGACATCGCCTCCCATGGGTGAGCTTCAAGCTGCTTCATACCTAACTGGATACGTGACTTATCTTCATCAAAGTCAAGGATTACCACGTTAAGCGTTTGATCTAGCTCTACAACCTCATTAGGGTGGTTGATACGAGACCAAGAAAGGTCTGTAATGTGTACCAATCCATCTACACCACCTAGATCAACAAACACACCGTAAGAAGTGATGTTTTTCACAACACCTTCTAGTACTTGTCCTTTCTCTAGACGAGAGATAATTTCTTTTTTCTGCTCTTCAATATCTGCCTCGATAAGTGCTTTGTGCGATACAACAACGTTTTTGAATTCGTGGTTGATTTTCACCACCTTAAATTCCATTGTTTTATCTACGTATGCATCATAATCACGTATAGGCTTCACATCGATTTGAGATCCTGGAAGGAACGCCTCGATACCGAATACGTCTACGATCATACCACCTTTCGTACGGCATTTTACGTATCCATTAACGATCTCACCTGTATCATGTGCATTGTTTACACGCTCCCAAGCTTTGATCAATCTTGCCTTACGGTGCGATAGAATCAATTGTCCTGTTGCGTCTTCACGTACATCTACAAGAACCTCTACTTTATCACCTTCCTTAAGGTTAGGATTGTAGCGGAATTCGTTAAGGGAAATAACACCTTCAGATTTAGCATTGATATCAATGATCGCATCACGATCAGTGATTTTAATTACCGTACCTGTAATTACATCGCTATCGATAGTATCTACAAAGTTCTCGGCAACTAGCTTTTCAAAAGACTTTAATTGCTCCTCATCAACCTTCTCAATACCTTCACTGTAACGTTCCCAGTCGAAAGTATCCAAAAATTCTTGAGGATCTTGTTGTTTTTTAGGAGCCTCTAGAGGAGTTTCCTTTTCTACTTGTTCTTGAACAATTTCTTGAGTGGCACCTTCTTGTGCAGCCTCTAGTTCTTGTTTTGTTGTTTCTTCAGCCATAATAGGTTGCTGATTAAAATTTGTATTCCAGGGTCTGCCGGAAACTTATAGAAACTTCCCTAGAAGATTTATATAAAGTTTTGATTCCCAATCGGTTTCCGTATTCTCGATTTGGGCTTGCAAAAGTACAGTAATTTTAAAATAATTGCAACACTTCTTTAAGGTAATCGATTGTTTGTGAGTTCGCTTTCGCGAAAGCGAAAACCTTTTTAACTTCAACGCACCATTAAGATTCACCACATGACTTCAAAAACTACAACACCAGAGGAGTATATAAAGGAACTTCCAGAGGACCGAAAGCCTGCCGTGCAGCAATTAAGACAAACCGTCCTAAATCATTTACCAGAAGGTTTTGAAGAAGCGATGAGTTATGGAATGCTCGCCTATCATGTGCCTTTAGAAACCTATCCTGCAGGCTACCATGCTGGAAAAGCATTGACACCATTGCCTTTTATAAATATAGCTTCCCAAAAGAATTACATCGCTCTTTACCACATGGGAATTTATACAAACCCAGATGTTTTAGAATGGTTTAAAAATGAATATCCTAAACATTCTAAAACGAAACTAGACATGGGAAAAAGCTGCATACGTTTTAAAAAGATAGATGCAATTCCTTATGACTTAATTGCAGAACTTTGTGGCAAGATTTCTGTTAAAGAATGGATTGAGACTTATGAAAACCAAATCAAACGTTAGCCTTTTGAAAAATTTATTTTACGCCTTTGCCTCACTACTCCTATTGAACAGCTGCAATGAAAAACCAGTGGTTATTGAGGATCCTAGAAACAATCCTGAACAGTTCAAAAAAGTGGATCCCTCGATCAAACTTCCACAAGTATTAAAACAAGACACTTACCTCAATGATCTAGACACAAGCGCAGGAATGGAAATCTCCAGCGATCGCATCAATATGTTTTACCGTACTGAGACAGATACCATAAACGATTACTACGATTATATAGTAGATCAAGAATTTAAAGGAAACAGCACGGCAGATGACGGTGTGAGTTATTTACACTTGATACGTGACGGAGACACATTAGATTATGAGATCCTTAAAAATGACCGATCTGTATTAAGATTCAAGTTTATGAGAGACAGCACGGTACATGAATATTTCCCAGAAACACGGCCTGGAAAAGCGCCTACCGTAATTCCTGATTGACCCAGTGCAGGAGAGTATCAAATTGCTGATCTCGATCCATATGACTTGTATCTAGCAATAATGCATCATCAGCCTGGACTAGCGGGCTGTCTTCGCGATTGGAATCGATGTGATCCCGTTCAATGACGTTCTTAAGAACATCATCATACTGAACTTGCTGTCCGGCCTTAGTTAGCTCTTCATAACGTCTTTGTGCACGAACATCGGCCGCGGCTGTCATAAATACTTTCAACTCTGCATCTGGAAAAACAACCGTACCTATATCGCGACCATCCATAACCACACCTTTTGCAGCTCCCATCCTTTGCTGTTGTTCTACAAGTTTGGATCGCACTGCAGATACAGATGCTACTTTACTTACCACACCACTTACTTCTAGGGTTCGTATTTGAGATTCAATATTCTTTCCATTGAGGCAAACCTCGTTTGTTCCAGTTTCTGGGTCACGTTCAAAAGAAATGTTGATATCCTTCAACCGTTGTTCTAATGCAGCTTCGTCCAGTTGTCCATCGTTGATTAAGTTTTCGCTTAAAGCGAAAAATGAAACTGCGCGATACATCGCTCCAGTGTCTACATATAAGTATCCTAATTTGTAAGCTAATTCTTTGGCTACGGTGCTTTTTCCCGTACTGGAATGGCCATCAATAGCAATAGTAATTTTACGCTGCATATTATTGCAAGTTAATATTTACACCTAAAAAACTAGTATGAGAAGCTAGGGTATATCGCGCATGAGAATAACTAAAGCGCATCTTATTGACTTTCAATGAAAAGCCAGCACTCAATCCAGAAAAAGCTCTGGTATCTTGTATGCGCAACTCCTCTGCCCTGCGGAAACTATAACCCAACCGCAATTCAAAAGCACTTTCAGGAAATATTTCTACACCTAAAACTGTATGCCTCAAAGCATTATTGAAAAAACCAGGTTCTTCACTCACCACATTTCCATCTAGATCCCGCTGCGCGTTTGCCTCATTAGAAAATGCAATATTCCATTTTTGCAGATTTTCAAGAGTCACGTGCAGCCTTACAGGCAAGGTGCGCATCGTGTTAGAAAAGCCTAGAGCGATCTCTAACGGCAAACTTTCATATATCTCATTGTATGCGGTAAACTGGGTACCCAAGTTGCGAACTACCAGCGCACCACGCATGGCTTTCTCCTCATCATAATAGAGCAAACCTAAATCTACAGCACCGCCTAACGAGGTGAAACTCTCTAGTTTAGAAGAGATTAATTTAACATTTGCACCTACATAAAAATCGGACCAGGGAATATTGTAGGCATACCCTACAGAAACAGCGACTTCATTTCCTCCAAACTCGCCAGTCGCATTACCCTGCTCATCAAAACCATTGAATTTACCGTAGTCGAGATAGGTTACTCCTGCATGAAAAGTTTGGGTGCGGCGGTCCCAAGTGTAGGCATAACTGGCCGTACCATAATTCACATCGCCTAGGTAATTAGCATAATTCACTTGCAACTGATTGTCCATTTTGGCATTGATCGTTGCCGGATTGTACAAGGCAGTGGTAGGGTCGTAATCCACAACGGTCAACACTCGACCGCCTAGAGCTGCCTGCTTAGTACCAGTAACCAAATTCAAAAATTGATACGTTGCCTCGCCACCTATTTGCGCTTCGGCAGGTGCTATCAAAACAACAGTTATTAAAAGGACCAGGTACCGGTAACGCATCAAATGCTTTGTGGATTGCACATACTTAACGACTGCAAGTTTAATTTATTTTTGACGGGCTGTAAAGTACAGGCTGGTATTTGTTGCGATATCGCTTTCGCGAAAGCGTATTAAACACAACCTTTACAAGATTTCTACCATTGAAAACAAAAGTAAACTCATGACATTTACAATTTGGGAACTTCTTAAACTACTGACAGACGTTGGACTCGTTGTGCTCATCTGGATGGTTCAACTGGTCATCTACCCTAGCTTTTGTCATTATGAAAAGTCTGGATTTGATCGCTGGCATCGCATCTACATGCGGAACATTACTTTTATCGTTCTTCCCTTGATGTTAGGTCAACTGCTACTTTCTGGTTATTTACTGTTTGATTCTGGGTTTGCAATCATGAATATGATTGATTTTATATTAGTAGGTAGCATGTGGTTATCTACTGCTTTATTTTATAAACCACTGCATGAAGAATTGCTAAAAAAACAATTTGATATTCCGTTATGTGATAAGCTTACTTCTACTAATTGGTGGCGAGTTGTGGTGTGGACGGTGATTATGTTACTTAATATTATCTAAGGTTATTTTTATCAATGAGATTTCCCAAATAATTACTATTAATAATCCTACACTTTAATATATCTTCGAATCATAATCATAAAATCAATCAAAAAATGATGAAACAAATTTTACTTATTGGAGCTGTAATTTTCAGCTCAATTGCCGCTAAAGCTCAAACGTCAAATAACGGTATCAAGGCAGGTTTCAACAGTCTTAGTTTAAGTGTATCAGACGAAAACGTATCTGCAAACTCTGATTTATCTGGATTCTACATCGGAGTTTATGGAGAGTTTGGTTTGAGTGAAAATTTTAATATACAACCAGAATTACAAGCGATCTTGTCGTTTTCTGAAGGAGAGTCTTCAAGTACTCTAGCATTACCAGTAATGTTTGAATACCTTGCTACACCTAAGCTTGCCTTGCAAGCGGGACCTCAATTTGAATTTTTACTTGATGAAAATTCGGAAGGTCTCAGGAAATTTGGTGTAGGTTTTGGTACTGGACTCTCTTTTGACCTTACAGATAAATTATTCATTGATGGTAGATATGTATTTGGATTAAACAACCGTTTTGAAGATGATTTAGGTTTTGGAGATGACATCAAACTTAATTTTAATTATATTCAAGTTGGTTTAGGATTCCGTTTATAATATTTCAATAACGTTGTACTGTTAAAAACCAAAGCCTTCGCTTTGGTTTTTTTTGTGTCTCAATTTTAATAAAACCTTGAAATAAAATTATTTTCAAGGTTCTAATGATTTAATTATTTAGCTTTTTCGAAAGCTACTTGTAAAACCAAGACTAAGGTTTCAAATCCAATTTCATGAAACTTACTCTACAACTCGCAGCTATCTATAATATTCTTTGGGGCGCTTGGGTCGTGTTATTCCCTCAAATGTTTTGGGAACTAGTGGGCATGGAGCCACTTAACCAGCCTATGGTATGGCAAGGTATGGGAATGGTGATAGGGGTTTACGGTTTGGGCTATTGGTGGGCAAGTTATGATCCCATGCGCCACTGGCCTATTGTTGCCGTTGGGATGCTGGGAAAGATTCTAGGACCGCTAGGGTTTGTTTTTAATTATGCCCAAGGCAAGGTTCCGTTTGAGTTTATCTATACATTGATCACAAACGACTTCATTTGGTGGATTCCATTTTTCTTGATTTTAAAAAAGGTTCATGTGGATTATAAGTGGAAGTTGACTTGATTAATTTGAAATAGAATCTGAACTTAAATCAAAAGTTGTGGATACGCTGAATTAGACAATACAACTTGTTCAATCATTGTAAAAGCCGCTAATTCTAGATTGACCTGTAATCTTTGTCATGCTGAACTCGTTTCAGCATCTCTTGAAATTGTGTTCTCAAGTAGATATTTTTCAACAAGGCTTTTTTCTCATGCCCTTACTTAAGTAAATGAAAATAATCAGAGCTTTATTCAAGAAGACCCTGAAATAAATTCAGGGTGACAGTAAGTTTCAACTTTTCTTCAACACATCATTAAAACGACTGGAATAGCGACAGCACCAATTGCCCTTTTGAAGTGTTGCTCGTGATTTCTCGCATATAGCCAGCTTGTGCGCGTAATGCTGGCGAGATACGGTAGCCTAGCCCTCCAAAACTCCAGTTGCGGTCAAATCTATTGACAGTGGAGTTGCGCAATTCAGTCTCGCCGTTGATAAATACCTCATTCCAGAATGGTAGGTAAAATTTAGACAACTGATCGTCTTTGTAAAAATCAATGTTTACAAAAATGGTGTAACGCGCCCTGCTACGGAAATCCTGATCTTCTATAAAACGTTCCTCAAAACGGAAACGGTGTCTAATGCTCACCGTTTTGCCAGCATTGGTATCCATCCAGATGTCCTGATGCAGTCGATGTTCTGACGTACCGGCATCACTGTCCCCAAACGGTTCACCATAAAAATAGCCGTAACCTGCATGTAGTTCTAGGGTTCCAATTTTGGGAGTATATGCGATAGCCGCTCTGGCGATAAATTGTTGGAAATCATCAGCAAGCTCATAAGTGCGGTATTGAAAATCGCCAGCGATCCTAAAGTTTTCCGCCACGGGAGCGTTATAAAAATACTGACTCCACAAGCCAGTTTCTGAAATGCCACGCTGTGCCAATCCTACCTGACAGGTAATTAGAAAAACTAATGCTGGAAGAAATGTTTTCATGCGGTGATTTAAGATTTCAAAGATAAGAATCTGCCATCGGGCCGGCAAAATAAAACCATCTGCAGCTTTTTATGGTGAGTAACTAAAACGTTGTAGTACTAGAACTTTGAAGTAATTCCGCGTTCGCGAAAGCGAAAAAATCATCTTATAGTGTAACAAGAATGATCCTCTATCGACTAATAGAAAAGTAGCGAAAGTCGCGCCAGTGCTGGTCTGAATAAGTGTCAGAGAATTCCTGTTTGGTACGATTATTGCTACATTGAATACGACTGTCAAAAGCTGTCAGTCACCTAATTTTTTAATCTTTTTATTTTAATGAGACAACTCAAAATCACCAAGCAGGTTACTAACCGTGAGTCTAAATCGCTAGATAAGTACCTACAAGACATCTCTAAGATCGACCTGATCACTGCAGAGGAAGAAGTGGAACTGGCACAGCGTATTAAAAAAGGTGATCAGAGAGCTCTAGAGAGACTGACGACTGCAAACTTACGTTTTGTGGTTTCTGTTGCAAAACAGTATCAGAATCAAGGGCTTAAATTACCCGATCTTATTAATGAAGGAAATGCAGGTCTTGTAAAGGCTGCCAAAAGGTTTGATGAAACTCGCGGTTTCAAATTCATATCGTACGCGGTATGGTGGATACGCCAGTCGATCTTACAGGCACTAGCAGAGCAGTCCCGTATCGTGCGTCTTCCATTGAATAAAATTGGTTCGATTAACAAAATCAACAAGGCTTTTTCCCACCTCGAGCAATTGCACGAGCGTCCACCATCTCCTGAAGAACTAGCAACTGAGCTGGACATGACGGTGAGTGACGTGAAACAATCGCTTAAAAATGCCGGGCGTCACGTATCCATGGATGCGCCGCTTAAAGAAGGTGAGACTTCTAACCTTTACGACGTGGTTCGTAGTGGTGAGTCACCTAATCCTGACAAGGATCTATTGCATGAATCTTTAACACTAGAGATTACTCGTGCATTAGAAACTCTTTCTCAAAAAGAGGCAGATGTTATTTCGCTATACTTCGGTATTGGAAATCAGCAGCCGATGAGTCTGGAAGAAATAGGTGAAACTTTTGACTTGACCCGTGAGCGCGTGCGCCAGATCAAGGAAAAAGGAATCAAGAGACTGCGCCAGAACAGCCGTAGTAAAATCTTGAAGTCTTATCTAGGATAAGCCATTTTATCATATTGAATTACTGAAGCGCCTGAAAGGGCGCTTTTTTATTGGGGTTGTTTGAAGTTTTTCGCTTTCGCGAAAGCGTGCTCTACAACCATCATCATAACTTGTTTGATCATCTAATTAACTACTAGGCATTCTAAAAACAATGAAAGGATAATCATGTAGAGCGCGAGTCTCGACCGTTTTCCTACTATCTTAGTTGACTATAAAAATTACCAATACATGGCATTAAGCTGGAATGAAATCAAGGACAGAGCACTGAAGTTCTCTATTGAATGGGCAGATGAAACCAAGGAACGAGCAGAGAAGGACAGCTTTTGGAATGATTTTTTCAATGTGTTTGGAATCTCCAGACGTCGTGTGGCGACCTTTGAAGAACCTGTCAAGAAATTAAGTGGCAATCAAGGTTTCATCGATTTATTCTGGAAAGGTACCTTACTTGTGGAACACAAATCCAAAGGCCGTAACCTTGACAAAGCATACACTCAAGCTACCGATTATTTTCCTGGACTCAAAGATCATGAGTTGCCTAAATACATCCTGGTGTCTGACTTTGACCGCATCAAACTCTTTGATCTTGATGAGCGTACAGAACATGAATTTCCAGTCTCAGAACTCTACAAGAATGTAAAGTTGTTTGGCTTTATCGCTGGATATCAAAAAAGAACCTTTCAAGAAGAAGATCCCGTAAACATCAAGGCGGCAGAGTTGATGGGCAAGCTGCACGACCAACTGGAAGAATATGGCTATGAAGGCCATGATCTGGAAGTCTACCTGGTACGACTGCTTTTTATTTTATTTGCTGATGATACCAGCATTTTTGAAAAAGACACTTTTAAAGAGTTTGTCGATCAAAAAACCAATGAGGACGGCAGCAATCTAGGCGCTCTAATGGCACAATTTTTCCAAGTGCTCAACACTCCACGAGAGAAACGCTTTAAAAATCTTGATGAACATTTAAATGCGTTCCCTTATGTCAATGGAAAGTTATTTGAAGAAGTACTGCCTATTGCATCATTTAATTCCAATATGCGTAGTGTGCTACTGGAAGCCTCTGGACTGGATTGGGGAAAAATATCTCCGGCAATTTTTGGATCGCTGTTTCAAAGTGTGATGAATCCTGAGGAACGTCGCAATCTGGGCGCCCACTACACATCTGAGAAAAACATTTTTAAACTGATCAAACCTCTGTTTCTGGATGAACTGCGAGCAGAATTTGACAAAGTAAAATCTTCCACTAAAAAGCTTCAAGAATTCCATCAAAAACTGTCCACACTTAAATTTCTAGATCCAGCCTGTGGTAGTGGTAATTTCCTGATCATTACATATCGCGAGTTGCGCCTATTAGAAATAGATATCCTGCGGGAGCTTTTCAAAAAAGGTGAGCAGGTGCTGGATATCTCGTCCATTCTTTGGCTGGATGTGGATCAATTTTATGGAATTGAGTACGACGAGTTTGCTTCAAAAATTGCCGAGGTCGCCATGTGGCTGATTGACCACCAGATGAATATGTTGATCTCTGAGGAATTTGGCCAGTATTTTGCCAGATTGCCCTTAAAGAAATCTGCCACCATCGTTCATGGCAATTCCCTAAGAATTGACTGGGAAGAAGTGGTGCCTAAAACAGAGTTGAAGTATATCATTGGGAATCCGCCGTTTATTGGGCATCAATGGCGAACTAAAGAACAAATGCAAGATATGGATCTTGTCTTTGGCAAGAATTCAAAAACCAAAAGACTAGATTATGTTGCAGCGTGGTTTTACAAAGCCGCACAATATATTCAGGATTCAAGTATTTCAGTCGCGTTAGTAGCAACCAATTCGATATGTCAAGGAGAGCAAGTTCCTATTCTCTGGAACACACTGTTCAATGATTTTGATATCAACATACATTTTGGTCATCAAACGTTCAAATGGACCAATGAAGCAAAGGGAAATGCTGGGGTTCATGTGATTATTGTTGGATTTGGAAGTTTTCAACCAACTGAAAAAATTCTTTATGAATACGATAATGTGAAATCAGAAGCATATTCTAGAAAAGTGGATAATGTCAACGGTTATTTGGCTGCTGGACCAAATGTATTTATCACTAGTCGAGGAAAACCAATTCATAATTATCCGCCATTATTTAAAGGAAGTCAACCTACCGATGGTGGAAACCTGATTTTAAATGAACAAGAGAAAGAAGAAATGATCATGGCAAATCCAGCTTCTAAAGATTGGATTAAGAGCTTTTTGGGTGGAGCAGAATTTTTAAGAAATAAAAAGAGATTTTGCTTGTGGCTAAAAAACTGTCCACCAGCAACACTTAAACAAATGCCTCTAGTTTTAGAACGCTTAAAACTAGTTGCTGAGGCAAGATTGAAAAGTCCTACGAGAAGCGTCAATGAAGCTGCACGGTTCCCTTCACTATTCACTCAGGATCGACAACCTGAGACCGATTATTTGTGTTTATCAGAAGTTTCGTCCGAAAACAGAGAATACATTCCAATTGGATTTTTGGATAAGGATGTAATATGTAGCAATACGCTACAAATAATACCTACAGCAAACATTTTCATGTTTGGAGCACTAATGAGTAAGATGCATATCACTTGGGCTAAATACACCGCTGGCAGATTGGAAAGTAGGATAAGATACACTCCTTCAGTATACAACAACTACCCATGGCCCAAAGATCCCAGCGATAAAAACAAATTGAAAGTCGAGCAAAAGGCACAAAAGGTACTGGATGCGCGCGCCTTATTTCCTGACAGCAGCCTGGCAGATCTTTACGATCCATTGACCATGCCGCCAGCATTAGTGAAAGCGCATCAAGAACTAGATAAAGCGGTAGATCTATGTTACAGACCACAAGCCTTTGTCAATGAAAATTCCCGCATCGAGTTTTTATTTGACCTGTACAATCAGTACACAGCGCCTTTATTGAGTTCAAAAAAGCAAAAATCATAGCAATCTACGACCTCCTGCTCCCAAAGCAGGCGTTAAGGGGAACTACTAAAAAACTACATAACAACTTTAAATCCTCGCCTCATACGTATACAAATCAAAATACCTGCCTTCTTTAGCGATCAATTCCTCATGCGTTCCACGTTCAATGATTTTTCCCGCTTCAATAACTAAGATTTGATCTGCTTTTCTAATCGTACTTAAACGATGTGCGATCACTATCGAGGTTCGATCCTTTACAAGTTCTGATAATGATTTTTGAATCAGCGCTTCACTTTCTGTATCAAGGTTGGAGGTGGCTTCATCAAGAATGATGATCTTAGGATCTGCTAGAATGGCCCGCGCGATCGCAATGCGCTGGCGTTGACCACCAGATAATTTCACGCCACGCTCGCCGATTAAGGTGTCCAGTCCATCATCAAACCGGTCTGTGAATTCGTTGACGTACCCAGCTTCTACCGCGGCGAGCAAACGTTCCTCGCTGGCATCTGGTCTAGGGAACAAAATGTTTTCTCGAATAGTGCCTTCAAATAGGAATTCATCCTGCAGCACCACACCCAAATGCTTTCTAAAGCTGGCCAATTTGATTTTAGACATATCCTGTCCATCAATAGTTACCAGACCTTGATTAGGATTTAAAAAGGTGGCGGACAATCCTGCAATCGTCGATTTTCCAGATCCAGAACTCCCTACTAATGCAATGGTTTGTCCTGCATTTGCTTCAAACGAAATATTATGAATGACTTCTTTGCCTTTTTCATAAGAAAAGGATACGTTCTCAAACTTAAGATTGCCTTTAAATTGTTCCAATTCGATGGTTCGCTCTCCTAATTGATCTTCTGGAATCAGATTCATCAATTCCTCCGTCCGGTCCAGTCCAGCTAGCGCTTCTGTAAGTTAGCTGCCTATATTGCTCATTTGTATGATAGGTGCAATCATAAAACCCAATAAGATGGTGAAGAATAAAAATTCACCCGTGGTCATATCGCCTTCCATCATGAAGTAACCGCCTATTCCCATGATCCCAACCGATGCCAAACCTAGCAAGAAAGTAGCGCTACTGGTAACAATAGCGGTGGAGGTCAAGCTTTTTTTGACATTTTGGTAAAGCTTTTCCACGCCATCTTCAAAGATTTTATTTTCCTGTGCCTCGGCTCCAAAGCCTTTGATGACTCTAACACCAGCTAGGGTTTCTGTCAATCTTCCTGTTACATCTGCGCTAATTTTTCCTCGGTTTCTGAAAATAGGTCGGATGTATTTGAAGGCTTTCAATGCTACAAATCCGAAAACCGCTACCGGTAGGAATACGAACAAAGTCATCCAGGCATTAATTCTAATAAGCAATACAAGAGAGACTACTGCGGTAATCGCACCACCAACTAACTGCACCAATCCCGTTCCTATCAAGTTACGCACACCTTCTACATCATTCATGATTCTAGAGACGAGTGCACCAGATTTTGTATTGTCAAAAAAGCTTATCGGTAGCGACAAAACTTTCTTTTGTACTTGAGCGCGTAATTCTGAAATCAAAAATTGTGCTTGAACACTTAAGATTCTAGTCAATAAAAACGACGTGACCGCTTGAACTAATAAAGCTATACCTACCAGCCACAACAAATCATAAAGTGCATCAAAGTCTTGGTTAGGAATCACCTCGTCTAACAATGCTTTTGACTTCCAGGGCAGTACCAGACTTGCCAGCCTGCTAATTACAATTAGAATTAATCCAATAAAGACCAACTTCCGCCGTGGCCAGATGATGGTCTTGAATGCCGATGTCATGGTCACTTTTGACTTGATGGTGCTAGATTCTTTCATAGGTGGTAAAGATAGTTGGTGGGTTTGTTCCGCTTTCGCGAAAGCGAACTAAAAAAAACGCCTATCCTCTAGAGAGAATAGGCGTTTTTAAGTCAGAACGACTGGACTTATTTTGTCGCGTCGTAAATCATTTCTGCTACTTTTTTAGAAGAAGCTGGATTTTGACCAGTGATCAAATTTCCATCTTTAAGAGCATATTCTGACCAGTCATCACCTTTAGAATAAATCCCGCCGTTTTCCTTGAGCATATCTTCTACTAAGAACGGAACTACATCTATCAGCTCCACGGCTTTTTCCTCGCTGTTAGTAAATCCTGTTACTTTTTTGCCTTTTACTAATGGTTGTCCATCAGTTCCTTTAACACTTTTCAATGCTGCTGGTGCGTGACATACAAATCCAATAGGTTTTTTAGCGGCATTGAATGTCTCAATCAATTTGATTGAGGTCGCATCATTGGCAAGATCCCATAGAGGTCCATGACCTCCTGGATAAAATACTGCGTCATAATCGGCTGCATTGACTTCAGACAATTTATGAGTAGTAGCAATACGTTCTTGCGCTTCTTTATCGTTTTGGTAACGCTGCGTAGATTCTGTTTGAGCATCTTCTGTTTGACTAGAAGGATCAATGGGTGCTTTACCTCCTTCTGGAGTTGCTAAGGTTATGTTGACTCCTTTATCCTTAAGAGTGTAGTACGGTCCTGCAAATTCTTCTACCCAGAAACCGGTTTTTTTTCCTGTGTCTCCTAGTTTATCGTGTGATGTTAGTACAAATAGTACGTTCATAGTTTTTGATTTAAGGTTATTAATGTCTGAGAATAAGCTTAAAGATGTACAACAATTTGTGCCAATTCTATGTAAAAAAAGAAGGTCAGCTTTTGCTAACAAAATGGAAGTATTCCATGCCTGTATTCTCAATTACAAAATTAAGTGAGAACGACGGCTAGGGTTGTTAAGACAGACAGAAAGTATGCCTTCTGGAAATGCTAATTGTTTCGTAACATCTGACAATTACATTGAGAAATGTACAAACGATTAGACTGGAAAAAACTAAGAGTATACCATAAAAAAAGCCTCGCATGTTGCGAGGCTTTCTAGTATCAGATAAAAGTTCTTAAGCTTTCTTATCGAACTTCTTGTATTTGTTTTTGAACTTGTCAATACGACCAGCGGTATCGATAAGTTTACTTGTTCCAGTATAGAAAGGATGAGAAGTTCTAGAGATCTCCAATTTAATCAATGGATACTCCGTACCATCTACATCGATAGTCTCTTTAGTATTGGCAGTAGATTTAGTGATGAAAATCTCATCATTAGACATGTCTTTAAAAGCGACTAATTTGTAATCTTCTGGGTGAATTCCTTTTTGCATGATCTTGTACTTTGTTCTTTAGCGGCTGCAAACTTAATCAATATTATGATATACGCAAAGCCTAATCCTGCAAAAATACATCATTAAATGGTAGGAATGCAACTCTAGAGATCGGCTATATTTGCAAGTGAACTTAAAACCAAGTTGAAATTTGGATTCACTAGTCAAAAAAACCGGAGTATTATTTGGGGTCGTAGGTGCAGCAATCGTCATCGCTTGTTATCTATACATCTGGCAAAATGAAGATTTTGCAAACATTGCATTAGGAATAGGTATCTATATCATACCTCTAGCTGTAGGTATAGCCGCTCAAGTGTATAGTAAAAAGAGGCAAGGTGGTTTACTTACTCTCAAACAGGCGGTGCTGGCATTTTTCCTATCAGTGCTCATAATTTTTGTGGGAGAGGCCGTGATCAATTATTTGATTTTTGTTGTTTGGGATCCTGAGGCACAGGAGACCGTACGAATTTTACAGGAAAGTATGGTAGAACAAGAAAAAGCAAGCTCTAATGCTGCAGTTCAAGTGAGCGAAATCGATTATAGCTTTAAAGGGTATGCTATTGCCACTGCTTCAAAATTGCTTTTTTACACCGTGATTGGAATAATTACCGCATTCTTTATAAAGAAAAACAAACCAACCACATAGATGCAGCTTTCCATCGTCATCCCATTACTTAATGAAGCCCAGTCCATCCCTGAACTCCAGCAATGGATAGAGCGCGTCATGGCGACTACAGACCTTTCCTATGAGGTCATTTATATAGACGACGGCAGTACAGATGGTAGTTGGGACTTATTGAGTTCGCTTTCGCGAAAGCGTGACAACCTCAGCGCCATCAAATTCCTAAGCAATTATGGAAAATCCCAAGCGCTTCATGCAGGTTTTGAGCGCGCTCAAGGCGAAGTGGTCATTACCATGGATGCTGATTTACAAGACAGCCCAGAGGAAATACCAGAATTATACGACTTAATTGCCCACGGTAAATATGATCTAGTCAGCGGTTGGAAAAAGAAACGTTACGACAGTTTGTTGTCTAAAAATATTCCTAGCAAGCTTTTCAACTGGGCGGCGCGTCGTACTAGTGGTGTACAACTTCATGATTTCAATTGCGGACTGAAAGCTTATCGCCGTGAGGTAATAAAGAATATCGATGTGCATGGAGAGATGCACCGTTATATTCCTGTATTGGCTGCAAATGCTGGGTACAAAAAGATCACTGAAAAAGTAGTGCAGCATCAAGCCCGTAAATATGGGGAGACGAAATTTGGTTATGATCGCTTTATCAAAGGGTTTTTAGATCTTGTAACGATCGCCTTTATCTCTAGGTTTGGGAAACGACCCATGCACCTATTCGGCACCCTAGGGTTTATCATGTTTGTGGTAGGTTTTGTGTTGGCAGCTTACGTTGGGGTTTCTAAACTCTATAAAATGGCTCAGGATCTGCCGTATCAATTAGTAACTACAAATCCGTGGTTTTACATCGCGCTTACAGCCATGATTTTAGGAAGCCTGTTTTTTATCGCTGGATTCTTAGGCGAGCTCATCATTCGCACTGGCAAACCATTGGAACGCTACAAGATCGCCGATGAACGAGCCACTATGTAAGTTTTTTATGGTGTTATGACCCGTAACGGTTAATTTAGAAAGCTCTAATTAACGTTCATGAAATTTCACCTTAGATTTTTACTATTTGCTATCCTATTATTACCTGCTTCTAAAGGATTTGCTCAGGAGCAATTTGGAATAAACATTCCAAGTGGGAATGAACGCAACGCAGTCTGCTCCTATTTTGAGCAATCCTTTCAAAACAAGCCCAAGGAAACTTCTTTTGTCATCAAACGAGAAGGCAATCAATTGTTTTTTGAAACCAATGACGAGAAATGGGTCAAGCAACTCTTCAAAAAACCTACTGATGGAATTGCCGTTGATATCGTATCTAAAAAACGATACGATTGCGAAACTACTTCACAGCCCTCACAAGTAAAAGGGAAATTACTCGCTCCAGTTTATACCAGCGAAATTAGAAAAGGATTGAAACCATTTGAGAACACCAGATACAGGGTTGCGGTAGGTACCATTCCTATTTCTATGCTCAAGGAAGAGTTAGAGTTCAATATTCTTTTTTTAAATGAAAATACCCTCTGCAAGTACTATACTATTTACAACCTCGCTTCCTACCCATGGGATTTGTTAGACATGGGTGTGTATTTAGACTCGTTGACCTTTAAAAATGAGAAGATTGTTAGCGATAGTGAGCAAGCCGTCACTCGCTACAAAACTCTAAGGTTTGTAATCCCATTTGAGAAGAACAAGTCTGTTTATGATGTTTCAGACATTAAGCCGCTGTATGATTCCCTGCGATTAACAGATTTCAATATTAAAACCATAGATATTAAAGCTTATGCAAGTGTGGAAGGAAGTACGCAGCGTAACATGGAATTGCAGCAAGAACGCGGCAGCAGTATCGCTAGTTCTTTACAATCCTTTCAATCTCCAGAGATTGAGACAGCGATCACAACTTCTGAGAATTGGGTAGAATTTTTCAATGACATTTCTCGCAGCAAATATGCCAGTCTGAAATCATTATCTAAAAATGAAATCAAATCTCAATTGGTAGGTCAATTATCTAAAGACCTAGAACCTATTCTTGCTGATCATCGTAAGGCCGTGGTGACTCTAGAGTTGAACCGCATAGATGTTTACAAGGATAAAAGTATGGAGGAATTAATAGGCTTATTCAACACCAGTATAGCTGCCGACCAATTAGAAGAGGCAACGGTTATCCAAAATTCCTTATTTGAAAAGATTAAAGAAAAGGTTTCTCCTGAGGCATTAAAGCAGCTGAATATTCCCGATCAAAAGAAATACCTGGAGTTTTTAAATAAGAACACGATGTACAGCTATTTAATGGACATAAGACTGTCGTTGATCGCATACAATGAAATGAAAAAGCTAGCAGAATTAGATCCTAGCAATCCTAAAATTCAATACAACCTTGCCGTTCTCAAATTTGTATTGTGGCGCAATAATGCAGCTCCTATAGATGCAAATCAATTCAAGTCGCAAATCAATGACTTGAATAAATTTAATATAGACCGGGCATTGATTGATCGAATGATGATCAATTACCACATCGTACGTGCAGAGCGTGAAATGCGGAAGCGTAACTTCAATGAAAAGGACAAAAGCGTCTTGAGTATTCTAAGCACCTACAAAAAAGTTCCATTAACAGATACAGATTATTTGAGCCTAGCACAGTTCCTTACCTATTATGCACAAAGTAGTGAAGCAGTGAAACTTGTTGAGCCTCGTGCACAACAAATAACCATCGATGAAGACCTCCTATTTTATTATTTAAATCTCACGATGATAGATAAGAGAATCACGCAAACCGATGCATACCGTACCATAATGTTAAATGCAGTAAATCAAAATAAGGAACGGTACTGCAAACTCTTTGATCCTTCTTTGGAAGGTGGTGTCACTTTTCAATTGTTAGAAGACGCCTTTTTGAAAAGCACCTATTGCGAGAACTGTCAAGAGTGATAGCATTGTTTGAGGGCTGGTTAGCGTTTTATAAAATACTACCTTTGTCTTCTTATTTATTGATAGCCACTTATGGACAAAGATCACATTCAAATTGTCGCTAACGCCTGGACGAAAGCACCGTTTGACACCGATACTATTTCAAAAACACAAATTCTGATTGACTCTCAATCTGATGAATATTTAGAATCCTTTTATAAGAATTTGGAGTTTGGAACTGGAGGAATGCGAGGCATCATGGGAGTAGGAACTAACCGCATCAATAAATATACGTTAGGAAAAAACACCCAGGGCCTTTCAGAGTATTTGAAAAAATCATTTCCTGATGAGCAAATCAAGGTAGCAATTGCCTACGACTGCCGCCACAACAGTAAGGAACTTTCCCTAACAGTAGCTGAAGTATTAAGCGCTAATGGCATAGTAGTATACCTGTTTCCTGAATTACGCCCTACTCCATTACTTTCCTATACGGTAAAACGTAAAGAATGCCATGCTGGTATCGTTCTAACGGCAAGCCATAACCCGCCAGAGTATAATGGGTATAAAGTGTATTGGCAAGACGGTGGACAACTGGTGCCACCACAAGATAAAGAACTTCTCCAAACCATTGAAAAAACTGATTTCGCAGATATCAAATTCAACGGTAATAATGACTTGATCCAATTATTAGATGAAAGTGATGATCAAGCATTTATTGACGATAGCGTTAAAGCTGGTAAAATCGCTGGTGATGTAGATCGATCTAAAGTCAAAATTGTTTTTACCAGCCTACACGGTACCAGTATTACGATACTGCCAGACACACTCAAGGCGGCAGGATATACAGATCTTCATATTGTGAAAGAGCAAGCAGTTCCAGATGGAGATTTCCCAACGGTAGCCTCTCCTAATCCAGAAGAGCCGGAAGCGCTGGCCCTTGCGGTACAATTAGCTAACAAATTGCATGCGGACATCGTCATAGGTACTGACCCAGATAGCGATCGATTAGGGGTTGCTGTACGAGACAACAATGGCGAGATGTTGTTATTGAACGGTAATCAAACCATGATCGCCATGACTGCATTTTTATTAGAGCGTACCGCATTGAAAGATTTTAATAAACCATTTATAGGATCCACAATCGTGAGCACGCCCATGATGCACGATCTTGCCCTAACTCATAAGGTCGAATGCAAGGAAGGCCTGACAGGCTTCAAATGGATTGCCAAAATGATTGAAGATTTCCCAGAACAGGATTTCGTTGGTGGTGGTGAGGAAAGTTTTGGATATATGGTTGGTGATTTTGTGCGAGATAAAGATGCCGTTACCGCTAGTTTATTGGCTTGTGAAATGCTCGCTTTCGCGAAAGCGAACAAAACATCAGCCTACAACTACCTGCTAGATCTGTATGTAAAACATGGATGTTACCAAGAGCGATTAGTGAGCCTGGTTAAAAAAGGAATTTCTGGAGCGCAAGAAATCAAGCAAATGATGATCGACTTGAGAGAAAATCCACCTACTGAAATTGCAGATAAAAAAGTGATAATTATTGAGGATTACCAGGCTGGAACTCGATTTAATAAAAATTTAGAGAAAGAAGAGGCTATGGATATCCCAACCTCAAATGTGTTGATTTTCTACCTAGAAGATGGGACTAAAATCGCAGCCCGACCTAGCGGTACAGAGCCTAAAATCAAGTTTTACATGTCAGTAAAAGAAACTTTATTAAATGTAGAAGATTATCCAGTCGTACAAAATCGGCTGAATGAGAAACTAGATGCCATTTTAAAAAGCCTAGAGATTAATTAATGAATTACTTCAAGGAAATCCTCCAGTTTGCAAAGCCCTACCGCAAGTATGGCGTTGCAAATATCATTTGTAACATTTTTTATGCGCTTTTCGGGACATTGTCCTTTGTGGCATTGATCCCGGTAATGAAAGTGCTTTTTCAAACCACTAAAGAGCAATACGTTGAACCCACGTGGCAAGGCATTACTAGATCTAAAGAGTATCTAGAAAGCTACGTCAACTGGTACGTGACTGATGTGGTGAATGAAAATCAAGAACAAGCATTGATCGCGATGATTGCGCTGGTTTTGATTTTGTTCTTACTTAAAAATCTAGCGGGATATTTTGGCACCTATTTTATCACGTTCTTGCGCAATGGAGTGATGCGAGATATTAGAAATGCTTTATACCATAAGATTGTCAACCTACCTATCTCCTATTTTTCAGAGAAACGTAAAGGCGATGTGATCGCTCGCGCTACTAGCGATGCCCAAGAGGTTCAGACCAGTTTCTTGTCCATCCTAGAACTGATTGTAAAGGAGCCACTAAACATCCTCTTTGCTCTAGCAGCTATGCTATTGATTAGTTACCAATTAACCATTTTTGTTTTGGTATTCATTCCGGTATCTGGGTTTATCATCTCTTTGATAGGAAAACGATTAAAAAAGCAATCGGACAACGTGCAACGTGAGCAAGGTTTTTTCTTGTCGCTATTAGAAGAAACTCTGGGCGGTCTTAAGGTCATTAAAGGCTTTAATGCAGAAGGTCGCATGGAAGACAGTTTTAAAAACAGCACGCAGCGCTATTATAATTTTGCCAACAAGTTAGAACTGCGTAAAGGTCTAGCGAGTCCTGTAAGTGAATTTTTAGGGATTTTAGTTATAGGCGTGTTGCTTTGGTTTGGTGGTCGTATGGTATTTAATGGGAGTATCGACGGCGCAATTTTCATTTCGTTTATGGGGCTGGCATATGGAATATTAACACCTGCTAAAGCTATTTCTAAGGCCAGCTATGGTGTCAAACAAGGAAATGCTGCTGCAGAGCGAGTCTTGCAAATTCTTCATACAGAAAACCATATTAAGGATAAAGAAAATGCGGTGGAGGTTTCCGCTTTCGCGAAAGCGATAGACATACAAGGCTTGACATTTGCATATGAAGATGAAGATGTCCTGAAAGACTTCTCGCTTTCCATCCCAAAAGGTTCTACTGTTGCTCTTGTAGGTCAATCTGGGAGCGGTAAAAGTACGATTGCAAACCTTGTAACACGATTCTATGATGTCCATGACGGCACGATCACCATTGATGGGCATAACATTAAAGATGTGAAATTAAAAAGTCTGCGCGATCAAATGGCTATAGTTACTCAAGACAGCATTCTATTTAATGATACTGTGGCTGTAAATGTCGCCTTGAGCGATAAAAGTGCGAGCGATGAACAAGTGATTGAGGCTTTAAAAATTGCTAATGCTTGGGAGTTTGTTTCACAATTGCCTAAAGGCATTCATACGAACATAGGCGATAGTGGTAATAAGTTGAGTGGCGGACAAAAACAACGCTTGAGTATTGCCCGTGCGGTGCTTAAAAACGCTCCAATTCTTATATTAGATGAAGCCACCAGTGCGCTGGATACAGAAAGTGAACGACTGGTACAAGATGCCTTAGAAAAAGTGATGCAGAATAGGACTTCAATCGTGATTGCGCACCGTTTGAGCACCATTCAAAAAGCAGACCAGATCATTGTGATGAACCGTGGAAATATTGTGGAACAAGGTACCCATGAAGAGCTCATCAGTCTTCAAGGAGTGTACAGCAATCTGGTCAATATGCAAAGCCTGGCATAGCCATGAAATCCCTATTTCACTCTTTTAAGACAGATGTTGCTCATTTAGAGAAACCATCACAATTTAATTATCCCTTTTATTATGAGCCACACCCGCTAGCTCTAGTTGCTACCCGTGAATTGCAAACGTATCTTGAATCGCAAACCCAGTGGTTTCAAGAGGGCAGCTTACAAGAAGCTGGAAAAATGTTCGGTGTACTGGTAGTGGAAACAGAGACTGGTAAGCTAGGGTACTTAGCAGGTTTTTCAGGCAAACTGGCTGGTGAAACGACACAAGATTTCTTTGTACCACCTGTTTATGAATTGGAACGAGTAGATTCCTTTTTTAGACAAGAAACTGCAAAATTAGACGAACTTACTAAGGTGCTACAGAGTTTAGAAACTGATCTTAGTAACATTCAACTACAAGCTGATTACAAAAAGGAATTAACCAAAATAGAACTTCAATTAGAAACTGAAAAAGAACGCATACAAAGTCGGAAAAGGAAACGGCGCATTCACATAAAAGAGCAGAAAAGAACATTATCTGAATCTAAATTCCAGCAATTTGAAGCGCAGCAGCGACAACTTAGTCTTAATGATAGTTTTTTCCTAAGAGAATATGAGGAGTACTTACTTGAAAAATTTAGACCTCTACAGCAGCGCTTTGAGAAATTAGAATCCGAGCTCGAGACCTTGAAAACAAAACGTCGGGAAGGTTCGAACTGGTTACAAGATTGGCTCTTTGACGAGTATAATTTTTTAAACGCTCAAGGCGAAATCAGAAACGTCAAAGACATCTTTAAATCCAGAATTCCTGATACACCACCCGCTGCAACCGGAGATTGTGCTGCGCCCAAATTGTTGCAGTATGCCTATGAAAATAACTTAAAACCCATCACTATGGCGGAGTTTTGGTATGGAGCATCTCCTAAATCCAAAGTACGCCAGCATGGAAATTTCTACCCTTCCTGCCGCAGCAGGTGTGAGCCAGTGTTGGAATTCATGCTACAAGGAATAGATGTTGAAGAGAATCCGTTATTAGAAAATCCTGCGACACATAAAGAGCTAGAAATTATTTATGAGGACGACTATTTGCTAGCCATAAATAAGCCGTCAGAATTTTTATCAGTTCCCGGGAAATCTATTTCAGACTCTGTTCAAAGCCGAATGAAAGCTAGATATCCTGAAGCAACAGGTCCTATGATTGTACATAGACTAGACATGTCAACTAGCGGGATTTTGCTTGTGGCAAAAAACCTTGAAATCTATCATGACTTACAGGAACAGTTTGTCACTCGCAAAGTGCAAAAACGCTATGTAGCTGTATTGAAAGGAACAGTAAAAGAGGATCATGGATACATAGACCTGCCGCTGAGAGTTGACTTGGACAATCGGCCTTACCAGCTCGTTGATTTTGAGTATGGGAAGTCCGCTAGAACTCGATATGAAGTGATTCATCGGGTTATGGATAGCACTAGCGTTTACTTCTACCCCATTACGGGTAGAACACACCAGTTAAGAGTCCACGCCGCTCATGTAGATGGATTGAACGCACCGATTGTGGGCGATGATTTATACGGCACTAAAGATCAAAGGCTTCACCTGCATGCACAGCAATTAACATTTACACATCCCGTTGCTCAAAAAACCGTGGTATTACAAACCAAGGCTGACTTTCTCACTTAAACTGATGTCAAAAAAAACCACCGTTTTCACGGTGGCTTTCATAAAATCTCGATGAGTTTTATAGGGATAAACTCAGCGCGACTATAAGTTGTTCTGGTCTGGTGTCGATGCGGCTGCGGTTAATACCACTAAACTCCACCTCATTTTCCTTGAAACCTCGCTCATATCTTAAGTCGATTCCTAACCTACCTAGATCTATGCCAACTCCAAATTGCGCTCCGACTGAAAATTCTTCCATGACATCATCTACATCAACATCTTCAAGCTCCGTATCTAAAATGTACTGTAATGAAGGACCTGCAAAAACATTTAGTGGTCCTATTATATTTAAACCTACTAGAATAGGCGCATCAATTTTATTCACCTCAAATTCTCCAACTGAATATTCACTATTCAATTTAGTGTACAGCAATTCTGGCCGTATGTAAACTCTGCCTAGATCTGCTTTAGCAAAGAATCCTAAATGGTAACCGATTTTGTCATCAGGATTTTCGGCACGATTGGGAATTTCATTTTCAAAATCTCCGGTAGAACCATAATTCAATCCTCCTTTGATCCCGAATGCGCTACCTGTTTGGGCAAAGGCTGCTGCACTTAGTAGCATGAACGCTACACTCCATAATATTTTCATAGTAATAGGGTTTTATGATACTCAAAACGTATCTGTTCTCATTTTATTGAATTAAAAACCATGCCACAGGGCAATTTTAAGATAAGCTGCACAAATTGAAGCTATTTCGTACAAGGTTTTCCCAATTTCTAGGCAAATCATAAATAATAATTATTTTTGTATCTACAATAATTGAGATGAAAAAAAGTGCACCTGCAGCTATTCCGCTTTCGCGAAAGCTAATAACCACCATTATCAAAAAAGCGACGGAGCTTAATGAAGCTATCGCTCAAGTCTTAAAAGAAGAGAGCTTAACCACTCAACAATTTAACGTTCTTCGCATTTTGCGAGGCCGCCACGGTGAGCCTGCTAGCTTGCAAGATGTTTCAAAAGATATGTTGCATTCTAATTCCAACACCACTCGTGTGGTGGATAAATTAGTATCTAAAAACTATGTGGATCGCATTCAAAGTCCAGAGGATCGCAGGCAGATAGAGCTAACAATTACAGATAATGGTTTAGAATTATTATCAAGACTGGATGCACGAGTAGATCAGATAGAAGCTCTATTAACAAAAAATATTTCAGAAATTGAAATGCAGGAATTGATAAATAAACTTCATCATATTAATAATTGATACTGTTAAGACTTCGTCTGACTAACATCAATCTCGTTCACAAAAGACGCTCTCAGGTACCACAGATAGTTCACTTTAGTTCTCTAATTTAATTAGATCTTTAGCTATCAACACCATCTGTAAATCGTAACTATCTCATCCTTTATTTCATTATTCTTATTTCCTTGTAACTAAGAAATTGTCAGATTTCTTGATAAAACTCGAAGCTTACTCAGCTAATAATCAAAGTGGATTCCTTGACGGCCATCAATTTGTAAGCGATCTTTGCTATATGGAATCAACCACTACAAAAACCACTCTTGGTCTTAACCTCCCAACAGACCCTCGTTGGGTTGATCTAGCCGCTATGAGTCTTCAAGATATATTGACAGACCATGCTTTTTGCGAGCAAAAAGCAGCGAGCACCATGATTTCTATGGTTCAAATGCATTCTGACAAACCTGAATTAGTAGATGCACTTTCCCCAGTAGTCACTGAGGAATGGGGACATTTTAGAATGGTGCTGGCAGAGCTAAAAAAGCGCGGCTTAGAGTTGGGATTACAGCGACCCGACGACTACATCAAAACATTGATGAAAGGAAAGCCTAAAGGCGAAAGTCGCGATTTTCTATTCCTTGATCAATTGCTCATTTGCGCCTTGATTGAAGCTAGAAGCTGTGAACGGTTCAAAATGCTCTCTGAAAAATTAGAAGATGAAGGTCTTCAAAAATTTTACCACCAATTCATGGTGGCAGAAGCGGCTCATTATCGATTGTTTTTAGATTTGGCTAAAACCTATTTTCCGGAGGACCGAGTTATGAAGCGCTGGGATTATTGGTTGAAGTATGAAGCAGATTTTTTGAGCAAAATGGAGGTGCGTGGCGATAGAATGCATTAGATCAGTCTGTGAGTTTTAGAGTTAAGAGTTAAGAGTTAAGAGTTAAGAAAAATGCTAATAAAGTTGTTTCGAACGAGAGTCGAGAAAAGGTTTAGCGATATTAATTTAATGCTTCTAGAGCCTGAGTGCTCAATTTAGAATTTGAAAATCGGCAAATACGATTTGTGCAGCAAATCAAGAATTGGTAATTGATAATAATGTTTACAGAACAAAACTACCGTCGCTGGCTACGCCTAAGTATTTTAGTCATTTACCTGATCATCATTGCCGGTGCAGTAGTGCGGATGACAGGTAGTGGTATGGGCTGTCCTGACTGGCCCAAATGTTTTGGCTATTGGATACCACCCACTGAAGAAGCAGAATTAGAGTTCTCCCCTAATACGTCCTACAAAGAGGGAATGGTCATCATAGTCGACCAAGAGTTACGAGTTGCTAAAGAAAGTTTCTTCAGTACAACTTCCTACAGCGAGAGCGATTGGAAACCCTATACCAAACATGACTATGCTGTATTCAACAAGTTCCATACCTGGACAGAGTATATCAATAGACTAATAGGTGCTTTAGGTGGTTTGGTGGTATTAGTTGCTGCATTTCTCTCTTTACAATTTATAAAAACCAGACCTAAACTTACTGTACTTACGATTGCTGCCTTATTAGCGATGCTCATTCAAGCTGTCATAGGTAAAATAGTGGTAGACACCTTATTATCGCCAGTGCTCATCACCATTCACATGATCGTGGCATTACTCATTGTGGGGCTTTTGATTTACTTGCTGTATGAAGTATTACCTCCAGATTCTAGCTATAAGAATCAAGGTCGGCTGCCTAAATTTGCCTTGTTAGTTATCTTGTTGACACTAGCTCAAGTAGCGTTAGGTACTCAAGTACGACAGTTTATAGATCATCAAGTAGATCTTTTTGGGTATCCGCTCAGTTCTGAGTGGCTAGAAAATGGTCCTGCACTATTTTTCATTCATCGCAGTTTTTCCATTCTTCTAGTATTAATTCATGGTTGGTTTTTTTATGAAGCCATTTTCAAATGGAATCACCCTATACGATCTTACTACACTTTAGGTGTTCTCATCATTGGAACTATAATAAGTGGGATATTAATGAATTATGCAGACTTCCCATTTGGGTCCCAAGCGGTACACCTCGTTCTAGCCTCGCTCATTCTAGGATTGCAATTCTACATTTGGATGCGATTGAGGTCGGCAAGAATAGATCCATAACTTCTATGGGAAAGCTGGGAAATGGTCGAGGAACAATTCTTTAAAAACCTATCTTTGCGCTCCTTAAAAATTTCATGAAATGATCTATAGATTAAGAGCTATTCTGAACGCGTCAGATGATGTTTTTAGAGATATTGAAATCGCAGCAGATGCGACTTTGGAAGACCTACACAACGTGATCTCACAATCCTTTCAATTACAGGGGGATGAGATGGCGAGCTTTTATTCCAGTGATGAAGACTGGAACCAAGGGGAAGAATTCTGCTTATTTGATATGAGTGAAGGCTCCTCTTCCATCAAAAAAATGTGCGATACTCTCATGAGTGACGTCATGGATAAAAGCAATACACGGCTCATCTACATCTACGACTTTTTAAACATGTGGACCTTTTTAATAGAACTGGCTGATATTGCTGGTCCTGTGGATGGTACTGCTTACCCACAAGTGATCTTTGCCATGGGAGAATTACCAGATTCCCCTCCAGATCCAGAGTTTGAAGCAGATCCTCGCTTTACTGAAGAAGATGATGAAGACGAATATGGCGATGACGAGGAGTTCTATGAAGACTATGACGATAACGAGTTTTATTAAAAACACATGATCAATCTATACAATACGAGAATTGAAGACCTAGCGATACACCGTGTAGGTAATAAAAATAAGGGGGAAATGCTCTTGACCTCTAGCAGCAGCACGCCGCTGGATGATGAGATGCACTCGTTATTGAAAGAATATTTCTTAAAACCCTTCCGTTCTAAGGAAGAGGCGTATTACAGTTTCCATCATGAGGAAGATTTGGAGTTTCATGAGATGTTCGCTTTCGCGAAAGCGATATTCTCGACCCCTGCCACCTTATTGGAAAACTCTAAAAAGATTGCGAAACAGCTGTACCAACAGTCTGTTCATCCACACATAAGAAGCGGCGAGGTATACGTGTGTCACTTTACAAATGTGATGCTGGACAACAACAAGACTGATGCGATTGGTATTTTTAAGAGTGAAATCAAACAGGATTTTTTACAGTTTGAAGAAACAGAGAGCGATCTTAAAATGATCTTGAAGCAAGGTGTGAACCTTAACAAATTAGATAAAGGCGCCATCATTTTTAATGTCGAGCAAGAGAATGGATTCAAAATTCTATCTGTGGATTCCAATAGATACGACGCTAAATATTGGCTAGACGATTTCTTAGGAGTTGATGTGTTTGAAGATGAGAACTTCTTCACTAAAAAATATTTGAAGTTTTGTCAAGATTTCGCAAAAGACGTAGTACTTCCTGCTGAGGATAAAAAGGAAGAGGTGATGTTTATGAATCGGGCAGTCAACCATTTTGCCAAAAATGATAGCTTCGAAGAGTCTGCTTTCCTGAATGACACATTTGAGAATCCAGATTTAATTCCTGAGTTTAAGCATTATAAAACTGAGAAAGGTCCTAAATACAGTATTGAGGATGTTTCCAGCTTTCCTATCTCGAACACCGCTGTAAGCGCTGCCCGAAAAGGCATAAAAAGCGTGATTAATCTAGACACGCACGTGCAAATTAAAATGGACTTTACCAACAGCGATAGTGCTGAAAAGTTCATTGAAAAAGGCTGGGATGAAGAACGACAGATGTATTACTACCTTGTTTATTTTAATAGAGAAGAAAAAAAATAATTACGCCTCGTTAGAATAATTGCGTCTTACAAATTCTAGAGCGGTATTAAGTACAGAACCCATATTACGGCAGTTCTTGAATTTCACATCGCCTGTGAAGTTCATCAATTCTTTTTTTAATTCCTTGAGTTTTACTGTAGAGGTTAAATAATCACTGCGCATACAGCGTATTAAGGCTTTATATCTAGACTGTGTATTGATCAATCGCTTTGCAATCAAGGCACGCTCCTCTTTCTTATACTGCTCGATGCTTTCATTTTTCAGACAGTCTGCTACGTTCATAACCATAGGCACATTCTCTTTAAAGAATTGAGGCCTATAGACTTTCAAGCGACCTTCATAACTTTGCTGATCAAAGTCGATGGCACGTATCGCATAACTTACCCTATCAAAATCGTGCGTGGGAATAATGACATAATTGTAGGCTCTCATGTCTCCTAGCAATCGTATTAAACAGCGTTCATTAAACTTCACGAACTCTTTAGCAATTTGAGTACGCTCTTGATGATCACATGATTCAAGATAGTCCTCAATAAATTCGTCACCAGGAATTCCAGCAATATGCTCCTCAATTAAAGTATCCCCATGAACTAAAAAGTTAATACGGTGAGGCGATAATAAATGCTCAAGTTCTAATCCATAAATACGAGAAGAATCGGCTTTTTTAATGTAAAAATAAGTGTGCCCATCATTTAGGACATTCCTGATTTTTATGCGGAAGGGCTTGGTATTTCCAAAAGTACAGTAATCTACTGCATCCACATTCAAGAAATCCAGCGATTTATCCCGACCATCACTGTGTAAAATGTCATAAATATGCTTCAGATCACGATCAATGTGCTCGCGTTCATGATCTGGATAGTAACAACGCACCCATAGGGTATCATTCTCGTTTTTATCGTAAACGGTTATGGCTCCTTGAAATCTTAAAAGGTCATCATAAGATACAGTGATGTTCGATTCTCGATTGTATCTTTTAAGGTAATCTTTGAGCTTTTGGTGGACAGGAAAAGTGGGTTTTTTCCTAGACAATAATTTGTCATCTTCAACATCATTCATGTAGGGCGTAACGTTTAATAAATTTTATAGTCTCATAATACAACAAAAACACCAACTGTGGAAAAAATCCTAGAAATAAACCAACTCACAAAAAACTACGGCGCCTTAACTGCTGTGGACAATGTCAGTTTTACGATAGAAAAAGGCCATGTATATGGCATCTTAGGACCTAACGGTAGCGGAAAGTCTACGACCTTAGGCATGGTCCTCAATGTTGTCAACCCTAGCTCTGGTAATTACAGCTGGTTTGAAGGCACAGTAAATAATCATGATGCGTTAAAGCGCATCGGTGCTATTATTGAAAGACCTAATTTCTATCCAAGCATGGACGCTGTTCAAAATTTAAAATTGGTTTGTAAAATCAAGAACATCAGTGAGGATAAAATTGATGAAAAACTGGAGTTGGTGGATTTGCTTTCGCGAAAGCGATCTCCATTTAAAACCTATTCTCTGGGGATGAAACAGCGTCTAGCTATTGCCAGCGCCTTGTTAAACGATCCTGAAATATTAATTCTAGATGAACCTACCAATGGTTTAGATCCACAAGGAATTAGGAAAATACGAGACATCATTCAGCATATTGCTAAAACTGGTACTACCATCCTACTGGCTTCTCACCTATTGGATGAAGTTGAAAAAGTGTGTACTCATGTAATTGTATTGCGTAAGGGTCACATGTTGTATTGTGGTCCCGTGGAAGAAATGAATAAAAACTTCGGTTCCATATTTATTGATGCTAAAGATAGAACAGCTCTCCAAACCTTTCTCAAAACCCAGCCCTATGCTGGAACTACCGAAGACCAAGGCGATGGGCTGGAGGTAAAGCTATTAAGCGATGTAGATACTACACAGATCAATCAAGATGCTTACCACGCAGGAATTGTATTGAGCAAATTGATGTTTAAAAAACAAAGTCTAGAAGACCAATTCATAGAACTTACTAAAAACTAACCTAGAACAGATGAAAAGATTACTTGATATAGAATTCCATAAATTTAAGTATAGTCGTAGCAGTAAGGTGTTGACCATTATTTATTTGGTCATAGTTGCACTGATGATGCTTGTAGGAATGATACGAATTGATTTTAATGGGTTTAGTGGTAGCTTCTCTGATTTGGGGATTTTTGACTTTCCATATGTATGGCACGTCAGCACCTATTTCACTAGTTTCCTTAAGATTTTTATAGCCATAGTTATTGTTTCCTTGACAGCGAGTGAATACAGCAACCGGACGATCAAGCAAAATCTAATTGATGGCTTAAGTAAGAAAGAGTTAATTCTTTCTAAGTTCTATCTAGCCCTAGCACTAGCGGTACTTACTACACTTGTTGTTTTTGTCGCCTCTTTAATTTTGGGATTGATATACTCAGATTACAATGAAATAGGCATCATTTTCTCTGATTTAGAATTCATGGGAGCTTTCTTTTTAGGACACTTAGTATTCTTTTGTTTTTGTCTTTTTGCAGGGATTTTATTGAAGCGTAGTGCGTTTGCTTTAGGTTTTGTTGCAGTATGGTGGATGTTTGAAGGAGGTATGAATATTCTTTCTTATGTTCTTGATAAAGCCTATGGAACTCATATCTATGATTATGTGACGCACATTCTCCCTTTAAATGCGATGACTAATTTGATCAAACAACCATTTACTAGGATTGATCTAATTGGGTCTAGTTTAGACCAAGTCACCCAAGGTTCGATGGTTTTTGACTATCATATTGATTGGGTGGATGTACTCTCGGTTCTATTGTGGAGTACTTTATTTATTTATTGGTCTTATGCCCTACTCAAGCGCAGGGATTTATAAAACATAACTTGTAAATTAGCGGCATGATAAAAACAGGTTACGTTTTATTTGTGCTGCTTTTTTGTGCATCACAGTTAAGCTACGGCCAGCTTGAGGCGGCTAATTGGTATTTTGGTTTCAATGCAGGACTGCGATTTGACCCAGACACTGGAGCAGTTACACCGCTTACAGACAGTGCGATGTCTACTAATGAAGGTTGCGCAACCATTTCAGATTCTGACGGGAATTTATTGTTCTATACTGATGGAAGCACAGTGTATAACAGAAATAATATCGTAATGCAAAATGGTTCTGGCTTGCGAGGTAATGCTTCAAGTACACAAAGTGCTATCATCATTCCAAAACCACAAGATTCAAATATCTATTACATATTTACAGTAGACACTGGTGTTAGTGGTGGTGGTAGTGACGCTGGTCTTAATTATTACGAGGTAGATATGACTGCTGATGGCGGATTAGGGGCTGTAGTTACTGATATTACTAATCCAACTAATTTACTTCCTTTTTGTTCTGAAAAGATTACAGCGATAAATCACGAAACTCGCGATGAAATTATTGTTGTTGCCTATGCCAATAGTGCAGGTTTCAGTCTTCCATATGATACATTCTATAGTTTTACTATAGACGCTAGCGGTGTTAACACAACTCCTGTAGCTTCTATTCAACCCAATTCAGTCGATGATAGAAGAGGTAATTTGAAAGTTTCTCCTGATGGAAAGTATTTGGTTTCTTGCAACTCCACATCCTCTTCTTACATATACGATTTTGATCAGTCCACTGGAGCCGTAACTAACGAACGTTTATTACCACTCCCTTTTCCGAATTTTGCAGGCTATGGAGTGGAGTTTTCGCCTAACAGCAGTCTGCTGTACATACTGGCAACCAACGCCGGCGGCGGCGGACCTTCAGGCCATTCCAGCGGTTTGTATCAATTTGATCTAGATGCAAGGGATGTAACTTCAACAGGTATTGTTATTGATTCAAGGCAAGGGTATCGTGGCTCCCTCCAATTAGGAATTGATGGAAAAATATACAGAGCTCAAGCTGAATCTTTTTTTGACGGGTCTAGCTTTTTAGGTCGTATAAATAATCCAGACATTAGAGGCGCTGGTGCAAATTACCAGCACAATGCGGTAGAGCTCGCTGGAAAAATGAGTGCACAAGGTTTGCCTCCATTTATCCAAAGCTTTTTTGCCGTAATTAATATTGAAAATGTTTGTTCTGGAGATACCACATTATTTTCTTTTGAAACAGATACAACTCCAGATTCCGTCCTTTGGGATTTTGGAGATGGAACAACATCAACTGAACTATCTTCTTCTCATGTATATACTAGTGCAGGGATTTACGAGATATCTCTAACTCTTGAATTTGGTGGTGCGACAAGAAAGTATTTTAAACAAGTAGAAATCTTTGATAGCCCAGTAGCAAATAACGCGTCAGACATAATAGCCTGCGATGACAATCTAGATGGAAGGGAGACGTTTGACTTAACCGCTACTAGTGCTGAAATTTTAGGTACTCAAGACGCGCAAACTTTCCCTATCACTTATTATTTGAATCAGGAAGATGCAGATATGGCTCAAAACAAGATCACTTTGCCCTTTACAAGTGATGTCCCACAACTTGCAATTTACGCTAGAATTGACAATACGTTCAATTCAGATTGTTATGACACCACTTCATTCCTTGTTAATATATATGACCAACCTGTAGCAAATCAAGTAGAAAATTTAGAGCAGTGCGACGACAATTTTGACGGTATAGAAACCTTTCAATTGACCAGCCAAAACGCTGGCATTCTTCAAGGTCAGAACCCATCTCAGTTTACAATATCTTACCATTTAAATGCTACTGATGCTGCAGGAGATCTTAATCCATTACCAACTTCTTACCGTAACACTACTACTTTCCAACAAACTGTTTTTGCAAGGATTGAAAATAATGCTGAAACTAATTGTGCAGCAGTTACAAGTTTTGATCTTGTAGTTCAAGCCAAACCCGTAGCCATAAACTTTGATGCATTTCAGTGTGACGAAGATGGAATTCCTGATAGCCGAACTAATTTTAATTTGTCCAGTTTCAACAGTTCTGTGTCTAATAACGCGGCAGGAGTTACCGTGGCTTATTATTTAAATCAAAACGATGCAGACAATGAGCGGAATCCATTAAATGATAGAGATTATGTCAATGTAACTCCTTTGCAAACTATAGTTGCCAGAGTGACTGATACCAATACTGGATGTTTCAATACCTCAACTGTGACCTTATCAGTTAGTGCTAGTGATGCACAGGATACTTCATTAGAATTATGCGACGATGATGGAGTACAAGACGGTTTCAGAATTTTTAGTTTGGACAATGCAAATAATGCGGTGCTAGCTAATGCACCATCAGATGTTACTGTTAGTTATTATGCAAGTACCAGCGATGCTTTAGCTGAGCGCAATTCACTCCCTTTACAGTTTACCAATACCGTTATTAATAGACAGGTGATTTATGCTAGAGCCGAGTCTCCAGACGGAAACTGTTATGGAATCAGTAAGGTGGAACTTATTGTCAATGAGCTGCCCCAAGTAGAACCAACCGCTTATTTTGAATATTGCGGAAATGACCCACAAGCATTAATCATAGATGCAGGTCCGCTGTCTGGTTCTACGACTGACTACACCTATGAATGGAGCACAGGCGCCACAACATATGCAATAGATGTTCGAGATGGAGGGTTGTATACTGTTGTAGTAACTAACAATAGTGGCTGTAGTGGTAGCAGAGAAATTACAGTAGTTATCAGTGAACCAGCGACTATCAATTCTATTGATGTGATCAATGCTAATGGAGAGAGATTTGGGTCTGCCACTGCTGTAGTTTCTGGGTTGGGTGATTATGAATTCCGTATAGATCCTAATGCAAGCTACCAAGAAAGTCCTGTTTTTAAAGACTTACCTCCTGGCTTTTATGTTCTAGAAGTGAATGACCGCAATGGTTGTGGTACGGTATTCCAAAAATTCAGTATCGTGGGATATCCTAGGTTCTTCACTCCCAACGGTGATGGTTTTAATGACTTTTGGCAACTGAACGGCGTCAACAACATTTTTGAACCAGACGCTACCATCTTCATTTTTGATAGATTCGGTAAACTTTTAAAACAGCTATCTCCCAGCAGTCAAGGATGGGATGGCACCTTTAATGGCGAGCCTTTACCAGCTAGTGGTTACTGGTTCAAAGCTACTTTAACAGATGGTACTGAGTTTTCCTCTCATTTCACATTAAAACGATAATTATTGCGGCAAAGCTTCGGATTATACTTGAAAGCAAAATTACTTTTAGTACTGCTTTTGGTATGTTCCGCTTTCGCGAAAGCGCAATTAGAATCTTCTCAGTGGTTCTTTGGGAATAGAGCTGGCATCGACTTTAGATCTGGTGCTCCCGTATCCGCCGCCGATAGCGCCATGAATACTGGAGAAGGCTGTGCCACCTTATCAGATGCAGACGGCAACTTACTGTTTTACACCGATGGGAGTACGATTTATAATCGCAACAATGAGGTGATGCTCAACGGTAGCGGTCTTAAAGGAAATTCCTCAAGTACCAGCAGTGCCGTCGTCGTTCCCCTACCCGATTCAGATACCCGTTTTTATGTTTTTACGGTAGATACAGACGATTTAGTTTATACCCGGGCAGAGGGAATGCATTATTCCATTGTAGATATGGCGCTCGATAACGGTAAGGGTGCTGTAGAGTTAAATTCAAAAAACACAACTGTTCTAGCCCGAACTTCAGAAAAGTTAACTGCTGTAGAAAATGCAACGGACACTGGATATTGGATCATTACACAATTTGAGGATCGATTTTACAGCTATGAACTCACGGCAAGCGGACTCCATCCACAACCCGTAATTTCCCAAGCAGATCCATTTATTGAACTTGTCACCGTGCCTATTACTAATGTAGATGTAGCTGCCATGCGTGGTTACATCAAAGTAAATAGCACTGGTGATCGACTAGCAGCCGCTCATTTTTCCAATAATATAACGGCTGACTTTGACAATGTAACCAGTATTCTAGAAGCTCGCAGCATTGCATATGCTCAAGGTGGGGAGTTGTATCTATACGATTTTGACAATGCCACTGGAGAAGTTAGCAACCCTATCCCACTACTGACCAGAATTGACGAAGGTTCTTATTATGGTATCGAGTTTTCTCCAGATGGGAGGTATCTGTATGCTGAGATAGATTACCAGAGGGCTTCTAGATCCAGCATTTTTGTTTTTATAGGTGGAGAAATAGCGCAATTTGACCTTACCGCTTCTGATGTTGCAGCATCAAAGCAAACAATTCATCAAGATAACAACCTTCCATTTAGAGGCGCTATGCAGTTAGGCATCGATGGCAATATTTACCACTCCCGGCTCGATCAAACAGCGCTTAGTGTGCTCAGTAATCCAAATGATGACAGCGTGCCCGTTAACTATTCTTTTAATGGTTTTAATCTCGCGTCTGGCACACGCAGTTTCTATGGACTTCCCATTTTTGTCCAAAGCTTTTTTCAGCAATTTGAAATCAAAGCTACTGACGGCTGCGAGGATCAAGAAATAGGATTCACATTAGACACCACTACAGAAGATTTTCAAGTCGTTTGGAACTTTGACGATCCAGATTCCAGAGCTAGCAACACCAGCAACGAGATCAGCCCGATTCATATATATAACACGGCAGGAACATATGAAGTCACCGCCAGCATTCAAACCTTATTTCAACAAATTACTAGTAGTAAAACGATCCAAATATTCCCACAAGTGGAGATCAATCCCGTAGAACCTTCACTTATAGAATGTGATCTAGGTTTCGCTACGGCCAATTTTGACTTAACTGTCATCAAAAATTCTGTGAGTTCCATTGCAGACCAAACAGTGGAAATCTATGCTTCAGAACAAGAAGCATTGGAACAGGCAAATGCTATCGACACAACAATTCCATTCAACAGCAGTAGTACCACTCTATTTATAAGAGTCGATAATGAAAATTGCTTTAAATTAATAACTGTTGACTTGATTGTGGAGCGCTGCTCTATAGAGGTGTTCAATTTGATAACCCCTAATAATGATGGAAGAAATGATGTTTTAAATGTAACTGGATTGCGCACTGTTTATCCAGACTATACCATATCCATATTCAACCGGTATGGAAGGCTGGTTTGGGAAGGTGGACCAGAGTCTGAAGATTGGGATGGAAGCTCTAACCAGATCAACAGTAAGAAACTTTTACCTTCTGCTACTTATTTCTATACTATTGAGTTGAACGACCCTACCGTCAAAAACATATCTGGATATCTTTATCTTTCCTATTAGATACTAGCAGCATGAGATTTATGGTTTTTTCGCTTTCGCGAAAGCGAAATTATCCATGTCCTCAATACTTCGCTTTATAATCCTCCATATCCATAATTATACAGCAATAATTTTAACAATAATACTATGCATGCATAATACTTTTGTTTATATTTGAAATTGGAATTTTATGAAAGACAAAACCATAGATTATGTACTTCGGTCGACCTGGATGTCGGTTGCTAAAATGTACAACGAGCAAGCCAGCGTTAAAGGTAGCACCATGGCTACAGGATTTGCATTGATAAGTATTGATCCTGAAACTGGAACACCTAGTACAGCTTTAGGTCCCAAAATGGGAATGGAAGCCACTTCATTATCTCGCACCTTAAAAGCCATGGAGGAGAAAGGTCTGATTGTAAGAAGTCGAAATCCAGAAGACGGTCGTAGTGTATTGATTCATTTGACAGAATACGGTAAGGAGATGAGAGACTTTTCTAAAAACGTCGTTAAAACCTTTGATAACGTGGTTAAATCAGAAATTTCAGAAGAAAAATTAAGTATATTTCTAGAGGTAACAAGCCGGATCAATGATCTGGTGAGCTCCAAGAAGATTTATAAAAAAGAACAAGCATTAGTTAAAAAATAAAAATGGGAAAACGCAGAATTAAACATGTAACCGTTATAGGTTCAGGAATTATGGGAAGCGGTATCGCTTGTCATTTTGCTAACATAGGTTGCGAGGTATTATTGCTGGACATCGTTCCTAGAGAACTGACAGATAAGGAAAAGTCACAAGGGCTTACCCTAGAAGACAAGGAGGTACGCAACCGCATGGTTAACGAGAATCTAGCCAGTGCAATTAAAAGCAAACCAGCACCTTTATATCACAAGGATTTTGCTAACCGCATCTCAACTGGTAATCTAGACGATGATCTTAAGAAGATCAAGCATACAGACTGGATTATAGAAGTAGTCGTGGAGCGTCTAGACATTAAAAAGTCTGTGTTTGAGAAAATTGAGGAACATAGAACTAAAGGAACATTAATTACCTCCAACACTTCTGGAATTCCTATTCAGTTTATGAATGAAGGACGTAGTGAGGATTTCCGTAAGCATTTTGCGGTCACACACTTCTTCAACCCACCACGATACTTGAAATTATTTGAAGTAGTACCAGGACCAGATTGCGATCCTGAAGTGACTGACTTCTTGATGAATTATGGAGAAAACTTCTTAGGTAAGACATCTGTCCTTGCTAAGGATACTCCAGCATTCATAGGTAACCGTGTAGGGATTTTCTCTATTCAGAGTTTGTTCCATACCGTAAAAGAAATGGGGTTGACCGTTTCTGAGGTTGATAAATTAACTGGTCCAGTGATCGGTAGACCTAAATCCGCTACATTTAGAACGGTTGATGTTGTAGGATTGGACACACTGGTGCACGTTGCCAACGGTGTTTATGAAAACGCTCCAGAAGATGAGCATAGAGATATGTTCAAACTTCCAACCTTCATCGACACGATGATGCAAAACAAATGGCTGGGAAGTAAATCTGGCCAAGGTTTCTACAAAAAAGTAAAAGACAAGGACGGCAAGAGCGAGATTCAGGGCTTGAATCTGGATACTATGGAATATGAGTTACAGGACAGAGCTAAGTTTGCTACCCTGGAACAAACTAAAACTATTGACAATGTTCCAGATCGTTTCCCTGTATTGATCAAAGGAAAAGATAAAGCTGGCGAATTCTACCGCAAGAGCTTTGGTTCTTTATTTGCCTACGTGCAGCATAGAATTCCGGGAATCTCAGACGAATTATATCGCATAGACGACGCAATGAGCGCCGGATTCGGTTGGGAAAACGGTCCTTTTGAAATTTGGGATGCTATAGGCGTACAAAAAGGTATTGACCTCATGAAGGAACAAGGCAAAGAGCCAGCTTCCTGGGTGAATGAAATGCTCGAGAAAGGTTTTGAATCTTTCTATAAGGTAAAAGACGGAGCAACCTACTACTACTCTATTCCAGATAAAGATTATGTGAAAAAACCTGGTCAGGATAGCATCATTATTCTAGACAACATCAGAAAATCACAAGAAATCTGGAGCAATTCAGGAGTTTCTATTCAAGATCTAGGCGACGGGATCATCAACTGTGAATTCCGTTCTAAAATGAATTCTATTGGTGGCGATGTTCTCGCTGGAATCAATAAAGCCATTGACCTAGCCGAAAAAGATTACGATGGATTAGTAGTTGCCAACTCTGGAACCAACTTCTCTGTGGGTGCCAACATCGGGATGATCTTTATGATGGCGGTGGAGCAAGAATATGATGAGCTCAACATGGCCGTGAAGCAGTTCCAAGATACCATGATGCGCATGCGTTACAGTAGTATTCCTACTGTCGCTGCACCACATCAAATGGCGCTAGGCGGTGGATGTGAATTATCACTTCATGCAGATACCATCGTTGCCCATGCAGAAACCTACATAGGTCTGGTAGAATTTGGCGTTGGATTAATTCCTGGCGGCGGTGGTTCTAAAGAAATGACCGTGCGCGCTGCAGAAGGTTTTGGAGAAGGCGATGTAGAATTGAACCGATTGAGAGAATATTTCTTGACCATTGGTCAGGCAAAGGTTTCGACCAGTGCTTATGAAGCTTACGACCTGGGTATTTTGAAAAAAGGAAAAGATAGTATTGTAGTTAATGCTTCTCAACAAATCGCTTTCGCGAAAGCGGAAGCCCGACGACTCGCTAACATGGGTTACACACAGCCGCCACCAAACAAGAACATAAAAGTTCTAGGCAAGCAGGCACTGGGAATGTTCCTTGTAGGAACAGACGCCATGCAAGCTGGAAAATACATCAGTGACCATGATCAGAAAATTGCTAACAAATTGGCTTACGTAATGGCCGGCGGAGATTTGAGTCAAGCACAAGAAGTTAGCGAACAGTATTTATTGGATCTAGAAAGAGAAGCTTTCTTAAGCCTAGCTGGAGAACGCAAGACATTGGAGAGACTGCAGCACATGTTGCAGAAAGGGAAACCACTTAGAAACTAAGAAAATGAACAAAACAGCATATATAGTAGCCGCAAAAAGAACCGCGGTAGGAAAATCAGGAAGAGGCGTTTTTAGGTTTAAAAGACCGGACGAACTTGCTGCCGAAACCATTCAAGGAATGTTGAAAGACCTTCCAGACTTTGACAAAGGTCGCATTGATGATATGATTATCGGTAATGCAATGCCTGAAGCAGAACAAGGTTTGAACATGGCTAGACAAATATCACTATTGGCCCTTGATAGAGTCGATGTTCCAGGAACAACCATCAACAGATGGTGTGCTTCTGGACTCGATGCCATCGGTGCAGCAGTAGCACGTATTCAGTCAGGAATGGCAGAATGTATCGTTGCTGGTGGAGTTGAAAGTATGAGTTACGTACCAATGGGCGGCTACAAACCAACTCCAGATTATAAGTTGGCCAAACAAGGTCACGAAGATTATTACTGGGGAATGGGATTGACCGCCGAGGAGGTGGCCAACGAATACAACGTTTCTCGCGAAGAGCAAGATCAATTTGCTTACGAATCTCAAATGAAGGCTTTGAAAGCACAGGAAGAAAATCGTTTTCAAGATCAAATAGTACCTATTGACGTAGAAGAAGTCTACCTAGATGAAAACGGTAAGAAACAAACCAGAACTTATACAGTAACTAAAGATGAAGGCCCACGTAAGGGAACTAACGTAGAAGCTTTATCTAAACTACGCCCAGTATTTGCTGCTGGTGGTAGCGTTACCGCTGGTAACTCCTCACAAACCAGTGATGGTGCAGCATTTACCCTTGTAATGAGTGAAGACATGGTCAACGAATTAGGAATCAAACCTATCGCCAAAATGGTAAGCTTTGCCGTTGCAGCCGTAGAGCCTCGCGTTATGGGAATAGCTCCTATTATCGCTATTCCAAAAGCATTGAAACAAGCTGGTCTTAAAAAAGAAGACATGGCCTTGATCGAATTGAATGAGGCATTTGCCAGTCAATCCGTTGCTGTGGTAAGAGAATTAGATCTCAACAAGGATATCGTTAATGTAAATGGAGGCGCGATTGCATTGGGTCACCCATTAGGATGTACCGGTGCAAAATTATCGGTACAGATTTTTGATGAAATGCGTAAGCGTGGCCATCAAGGTAAGCACTGTATGGTAACCATGTGTGTGGGAACTGGACAAGGAGCTGCTGGGATATTTGAGTTTCTGAATTAGTGTTCAGAGTATTAAGTATTTAGTACAAAGTATTAAGATTGAAAGAACCTTTTCAGCAATGGTTTTAATGACATTTCCGCTTTCGCGAAAGCAAAATAGATAACAATAGGGGTATGCATAAATTCGAAAAATTGAAAATTTGGCAGAAAGCAATGGATTTGACAGTTGATGTTTACAAAGCCACAGAGAAATTTCCAGTTGATGAAAGATTTGGCTTGACTTCTCAAATGAGAAGATGTTCTGTTTCAATCCCTTCAAATATAGCCGAAGGTTCGGGAAGAAATAGCAATCCACAATTCAATCAATTTTTAGGAATTGCAAATGGAAGCACTTCTGAGCTAATTATTCAAACTTTTTTATCAGAGCGTCTTGGTTTACTCGGCACGGAAACGATGAGAACACTTGTAGAACAATGCGTCGAAATATCAAACATGAATTACGGACTTCAAAAGAGCCTGAAATAATAAATAAATCCAACTTTTTAACCGAAGTCTTTGTACTTAATACATAATACTTTGTACCAAGAGCGAAGCGAAATAAAATAAGATTATGAGTAACGAAACAGCAGAAAAGAAAATGATCCGCGGTGGTCAATTTATCGTAACAGAAACAGCCGCAGAAGATGTGTTCACACCAGAGGATTTCTCTGATGAACAGCAAATGATGAAGGAGTCTGTCCGCGAGTTTGTGGATAAGGAGATCGTCCCACATAAAGAACGTTTTGAGAAAAAGGACTATGCGCTTACTGAAGAAGTGATGCGCAAGGCTGGCGAAATGGGCTTTCTAGGAATTGCCGTACCTGAAGAATATGACGGTCTGGGAATGGGGTTTGTATCCACGATGTTGGTTTGTGACTATATTTCTGGAGCTACTGGTTCTATCGCAACTGCTTTTGGTGCGCATACAGGAATCGGTACCATGCCTATTACTTTGTACGGTACTGAAGAGCAAAAGAAAAAATATGTTCCAAAACTTGCAACTGGTGAATGGTTTGGAGCTTACTGTTTGACAGAGCCAGGCGCAGGATCTGATGCCAACTCTGGAAAAACCAAAGCAGAGCTTACCGAAGATGGAAAACACTACAAGATCAACGGTCAAAAGATGTGGATCTCAAATGCTGGTTTTTGTAATGTATTTGTGGTTTTCGCAAGAATGGGCGATGATAAGAACATTACAGGGTTTATCGTAGAAAATGATCCTAGTAATGGTATTTCTATGGGTGAAGAAGAGCACAAACTAGGTATTCACTCCTCTTCTACACGTCAGGTATTCTTCAATGACTGTCTGGTTCCTGTAGAGAATATGCTAGCTGGTCAAGGTGAAGGATTCAAAATTGCAATGAACGCCTTGAACGTAGGTCGTATCAAGCTTGCTGCTGCCTGTCTGGACGCTCAACGACGCGTGATTTCACTAGCAACTCAATATGCTAACGACCGTGAGCAGTTCAATACGCCTATTGCTAAGTTTGGCGCCATACGCAAGAAGATTGCAGATATGGCAACTAACGCTTATGTAGGTGAAAGTGCGTCTTACCGTGCAGCAAAAGGCATTGAAAATAGAATTCACGCAAGACAAGAGGCTGGAGAAACATTTGCCCAATCAGAACTGAAAGGTGTAGAAGAGTTTGCTATCGAATGTTCTATTCTTAAAGTGGCTGTTTCTGAAGATATGCAGGAATGTGCAGATGAAGGAATCCAAATTTATGGTGGTATGGGCTTCAGCGCTGATGCTCCTATGGAAGCTGCATGGAGAGATGCTCGTATTTCTCGTATTTATGAGGGAACTAACGAGATCAACCGCATGCTAGCCGTTGGAATGTTAGTGAAGAAAGCAATGAAAGGTCATGTGAATTTATTGGAGCCAGCAATGGCTGTAGGTCAAGAATTGACTTCTATTCCTTCCTTTGACACACCAGATTATTCTCAACTTTTTGCTGAGGAAAAAGAGATGCTTGCCAAACTCAAGAAAGTATTCTTGATGGTTGCTGGTAGTGCCGTTCAAAAATTGGGAACTGAATTAGAAAAGCACCAGCAGTTATTGCTTGCCGCTTCTGATATCTTGATTGAGATCTATATGGCAGAAAGTGCAATTCTTAGAACTGAGAAGAATGTGAATCGCTCTAGTGAGGAAGCTCAAAAAGAGCAAATCGCCATGTCTAAGTTGTACTTATATAAAGCCTCTAAAGTCATTCAAGCAAAAGCTGAAGAAGGAATCGCTGGATTTGCTGAAGGTGACGAGCAACGTATGATGTTGATGGGCTTGAAGCGCTTTACCAAATATGCAAACCTACCTAACGTAATCGAATTGAGAAATACGATTGCAGACAAGGTAACTGAAGAAAACAAGTACCCTTTCTAGAGTACATTAAAACGTAAATTGAAGAAATGCCTTGGAGAAATTCAAGGCATTTTTTTTGTTTCTATCTATATAAATAAAATAATTCCTTTTTCGAGCTGCAGCGCTGCACTAAGGTTATCGAAGTGTCCAGAAAAGGAATTTGTTCTAATGCTTTTAAAACAGCTCGCTTTCGCGGAAGCGAACTCCTACCCCATCAAGCTACACTTAACAATTTACTAAGGGGATTTGAGACTTAAGGCAATATATTTGCCAAAAATTCAATCTATTTATGGAAGAGTTTAAAATCGAGAATGTTCTAGAATTATTGTTGGAATATGGTATTCCCGTTCTAAAAGCTATTGTCTTATATATTATAGGTGCCTGGTTGATCAGTAGAGCTATAAAAATCACTGGTAAAATCATGACCAAGCGGGAATATGAGATGACGCTTCAAAAGTTTCTACTCAATATTATTCGATGGGTACTTTGGATATTATTGATTGTTGCTATTGTTGGGACTCTAGGTATAGAAACCAGTGGTTTTGCCGCAGCCTTAGCAGCAATGGGTCTAGCTATTGGTCTTGCTTTACAAGGATCTCTATCTAATTTTGCCGGTGGCGTTCTCTTATTACTCTTCAAACCTTTCAAGGTAGGTGATACGGTAGAAGCTCAAGGTATCTCTGGGACTATTCAAGAAATTGACATTTTACAAACTAAAGTGTTGATGTTTAACCGTAAAACAGCGATCATACCTAATGGTCCATTACTTAATGGTAACATTATCAACTTCGATTCTTCTGGTATCCTGCGCGTGGAAACTGAAATAGGTGTAAGCTATGATGCAGATATTCCAAAAACCATTGAAGCTCTCAGGAAATTAGCGACAGATCATCCTCTAACCTTAGAAGATCCAGCACCCATCGTGGAGGTTGTCACTAATGCAGATAGTAGTATTAATATTTTAGTAAGACCGTATACGTTGACTGAAGATCACTGGACAGTTTATTTCTATCTACAGAAAAATTTCAAACCAACTCTCGATGCTATAGGAGTGGAAATTCCTTATCCGCATCATGTGGAGATTCGCAAGCAGAGCTAGTTGAATCAAAATACCGAAAAGCCGTTCGACATAGAGCGGCTTTTTTAATGGCATTAAATCTAAGCTTTGAATCTGCCTATCTTACTCATTTACTGCCTTCTTTAGGTTCATTTTAGCAAAAAAATGAATTCGTGGGCAGTACCTTGTAGCAGATAAATTGACTTTTATGAAGTATCACATTAGTATTGAAGATATAGACTCCGTTTATCAGATAGAAGATAAATGGAAGCATGAGGATTATATCAATCTCTTAGAACTGGTTGAATTTGGTGATCCTGGAGATGCGACAGATCAAGACTTAAAAGAGTTGCTCTATCTCGCGTTATCTGAGTATGAACCTCAAGAGGCCGCTGAAATTGTATTAAGATATACTTTCAATGATGAGCTTAATGATGGACAGTACGAGCAAGTCTCAAACGATATGCTCAAAGAAAATGTAGCGGAAAAACATTCTGATATTTCTTTACACAGCAGATTATTTGACGTCAATGAGCTCCTCTATAAAGCCTATAACGGTAAATTCCCGCACGCTAAAGCCAGTGTGATTCAATTTACCGCAACCCCATCTCACGAGACAGGGCATCAACTCGATAAAGCAGACGCGCTACGTTTGTTAAGTCCAGGAATTGAACCACATGCGATCTTGCAACGCTTGTTTAAAGATCAAATTGATGGTATAGAGGATTTTGAAGAAGCAAAGGATATTGCTTGGTACTTCCGTAAGACTGGAGATCACAGCTATGAATTAATAACCTCAGACTATTGGATCAACAGCGAGGACGTGATCAAAATAGAATTTGATGCTGCGCTGGAACTGGACGAGTAGTACAAGATCAGTATCCAGCAGTTCTATAATACGTTTCATATTTTTTTTGATGCAGAGTTTTATGAGGTTTCCGCTTTCGCGAAAGCGCAACATCCAGTATCTTTAAAACAAAAACACATGCGCATAGCTATCTTATTATTCCTTGCAGCTGGAATTGCCGCTGCTCAAGTACCTTCACAAAACCAACAGGACATTTACAACATCATCGACGATGTAAGTGCAGATCGCATTGAGTACGATGTACGAAAATTGGCTGGGTTTGGGACAAGAAACACCTTCTCTGATACCATAAGCGATACCCGTGGTATAGGCGCGGCTCGCCGCTGGATCAAAGCAGAATTTGATAAAATTAGTGCTGACTGTGGTGGTTGCCTAGAGGTATTCTATCAAAAAGACTACGTAACTAAAGATATGGGTAGCCGTATTCCTAAAGATACGTGGGTGGTCAATGTGATCGCTATTCAACGCGGTACTACAAATCCCAACGATTTTGTCATGATGAGTGGGGACATTGACTCGCGTAATAGCGATGGGTCTGACTTTACTAAGGACGCACCTGGAGCTAACGATAATGCGAGCGGTATGGCAGGAACCATAGAAGCTGCAAGAGTATTGACAAAGCGTACTTTTAAAAACTCTATTGTATATGTAGGGCTGAGTGGTGAGGAACAAGGATTGTTTGGAGGTAAAGGACTGGGAGAATATGCTAAAAAGAACAATTGGAACGTCATCGGTTTTTTGAACAATGACATGATAGGAAATATTGAAGGTGTGGACGGCGTGATCGACAATCGCGAGTTCCGCATTTTCTCTGAACCTACTGACCCGACTGAAACAGAAAGAGAACGAGGTGCCCGCCGTTTTTATGGTGGCGAGGTAGATGGAATTTCCCGACAACTAGCACGGTACATTCATAAAAGCGTCAACCACTACATGCCAGAAATGGACCCTATGATGGTATATCGACTGGACCGCTTTGGTCGTGGTGGTCATCACAGACCTTTTAATGATTTAGGGTATCCAGGAATTCGTATTATGGAAGCACATGAAAATTATACTCAACAACACCAGGACATACGAGTGGAAGATGGTATCGCTTACGGCGATGTAGTAGAACACGTGAATTTCCCTTATGCTAAAAAGCTGACTGCTGTAAATGCGATCAACCTAGCACAACTCGCTTGGGCTCCTACGCGACCACAAAATGTAAAAATTGGCGGTATTGTGGAAGCAGATGTGAAATTAGCCTGGGATGCAGTTAAAGGTGCAAAGGGTTACCGTATTTACTGGCGTGACACTACCAGTCCTACTTGGGATTATTCTCGATATGTAGGTGATGTTACTGAATTCACTCTGGACGGCATTGTAATCGACAATTATTTCTTTGGAGTAGCAGCCGTTGGCGAGGATGGTATTGAAAGTATCGTCTCATTCCCCAGCGGGACCATGAGATAATTGATTTCAAATTCAAAAAAATACCCAATAATGGGTATTTTTTTTTGCCTAATTTCAAGGCATATTTGAAACCATTCTTTACCAACCCCAAAAACCTAATCACATGACCGATTCCAATCCTCTACAACCACTTATCGTGGTATCACAAGACACGTGCTATAAGCCCATATGCCTCCTTGACAATAGCGGTTTGCAATTATGGGCATTCTTTGAATGGAGCGATAAAAAATCGTTGAGCAATGTTGTTTTTTGCCAGTTAGATGGTAACCAACAAGTAAGCTATGCTGATTTTCAAAAAGACGGAAGTTTTCTTATCAAATTGGATAAAAATGCAAAACCCTTAAAGGTGTTTTCTCTTAAAAACAAACTTTTAATAAAGGATCAAGAATATCCTGTGCTCATTCATTTGAACCAAGAGCTAGAAATGGATGACCCGACTGAAGGAGGAGTAATAATTAGGCATAAACCTTAATGAAGCTAATCAAAGTACTTTTATTTTTATTTTCTGTCACTAGTCTTGCTCAAGTAAATTTACTAGATCAAGTACGCCGCAAAAATGATGTAGGCAAATATCAAGAAGGAAAAGATATCCTAGTTAAGATTGATACCACTGGCTTCAACAGCCTTAACAAGGCAAAATATCTTTATGAAGTTGCCCTTGGTAAAATTAACCTAGAAGGTGAAATAGTCAAGTCTTATCAGATCTTGTTGAATGCTAAAAAGCTTCTTAAAGATCAAAACGACAACTTATTATTCAAATTGAACGACGAGCTTATTTATGCCCAGCTTGCTTTTGATGACAGCGAGAACACGGCTAATGAGTTAATGGCAGAAAATTGCGCAATCGCAGAAAAAACTAAGGATCCTGAACACATTATTTATTGCAATGGATATTTATTTCATCAAATTGATAATGATGATCCATTAAAGTTTAAAAAGCAATTGGAACTATTACATAAGAATCGCGTGATTGCTGAAAAAGCGAATTTAAAAACGATTCATGGTAATGAAATTATAAATATCGCTACCATTCATGAAAGGGCAAAGCAGTTCGACTCTGCGATGTTTTACTATGAAAAGTCCAAGGAATATGTGGAGAATAAGGAATACGTACCCACAAAAATTGCTTATTACAATAACGTCGCAAATACCTTAAATAACCTCGGCCGTTACGAAGAAGCCATTGACAATTTGAATAAGGCCTTGCAATTATCTAAAGATGAGACTGTAAATACGACAAAACTTAATATCCTTTTTAATCTGGCGCAAAATTATGACTTGAATAAGGACTATGAAAAAGGTTTAGCAGCATATAAAGATTATATGTCCTATTACGACTCACTTAATAGGACTGAACGTTTTAGTGCGGTAAAAGAATTAGAAACAAAATACCAAGTCCAAGAACGTAAACTTGAAAACGCAGAATTAACTGCGGCTAACGAACGACAAAAACTACTGATTATTTCCATTGCAGGAAGTGCGTTAGTTCTTCTGTTGATCGCGGGATTTGTCTACAACAACCAGCGCAAAAAACAACGCATTGCTAAACAAGAGGCAGAACTGGAAAAACAACGTGCCGACAACTTGATGAAAAATCAAGAACTCGCCACGATTGATGCCATGATTCAAGGTCAAGAAAAAGAGCGCAAAAAACTAGCCGAGGATTTACATGATAATTTAGGGAGTTCGTTAACGACCATCAGATTGTATTTTGACAACCTCAAAAATCATTTCAAACCAGAAACCTCATCTGAGATTTATGAGCGTACAGACAAATTGCTAGAAGATACCTATGCTACCATACGCGGTATGTCGCACAGCCGCCATAATGGAGTTTTGGCTAGTAAAGGATTGATCCCATCACTACAAACTCTTGCAGAGAATATTACCCAAAGCGGTAAACTCAAGGTCGATATCTTTCACCATGGGATGGATCGCAAGTTGGAGAATTCACTAGAACTCAATTTGTTCCGCATGCTGCAGGAGTTGGTCAGTAATGTAGTGAAACACGCCGGAGCGACCGCTGCTAGTATCAGCATTATAGGGTCGGAGAATTCCATTAATATTATGGTAGAAGACAACGGAGTAGGCTTTGAGCCTAGTCTTTCAAAAAAAGCAGATGGGATGGGACTTTACAGTATTGAAACCCGTGTGGAAGAAATGGACGGTGTTTTTGAAATAGATTCGAATACTGGCCATGGCACAACCATTTCCATAGAAATACCCACATTATGATACAATTAATTATTGTTGAAGATCATGCTTCACTAATTGACGGCCTTCAATTACTGTTTCAAAACGATGCTGAGATCAATGTGATAGGAACCGCCCCTGATGGCGTTGAACTGATCAAATTATTAGAGTATAAAAAAGCGCATGTCATACTTACTGACATCAGCATGCCACGAATGAACGGCATCGAATTGTGCAAGAAAGTAAAAGAGATAAATCCGTTAACTAAGGTCGTTGCTTTTACCATGTTTGACGATCAAGTAGCAGTACAAGATATGTTTGATGCTGGTGCTGATGGATACATTTTGAAAGTACGCCCGCTGTCAGTGGTTAGAGAAGCAATTATAACAGTGATGCGAGGGAATAAATATATTGACCCTTCTATAACGGTAACGGCAAAAAAATCAAAAAACAATCCTGACGATAATATTCTTTCTCCTAGCGAACAGGAGATTCTCAAGTTAATTGCTGCGGGCCATCGCTCGTCTGAAATTGCAGAGATTCGGCACACCGCAGTGGGTACTGTCCATAAGCACCGCAAAAATATGATTCAGAAATTAGGTCTTGAAGGCAAAGGTGAATTGCTGCGTTATGCATTGCAAAAACATCCTTATTATAGTTGATAATGTAGCAGAGTTCGCTTTCGCGAAAGCGAAACACGTTTAAAGAACCTCCTTATTTTTCATAATATACCCATTAGTGGGTATTCCCTGCAGGCATCCTTACCTCTATTTTTATACTGGTTTAAACGTATTAAAGAAAAGGGGAAAGGAAACGCCAGCGTTTCCTTATAGCTACCAGGTATCATGCCTGGTAGTTTTTTTATGTGGCAAAATACCGTTTTATAAAAATGTTATCTTTGAGCATCAACGCATACTCCCCATGAAAGCTTTAAAGTACACCTTCATTTTATTATTGGTCGCCGTTGTAGCAGGCGCTGTTTATTTTTCACTACAAGATGGTCATTATAAGGTAGAGCGATCTGCCACTATCGATGCACCGCCAAGTCTTGTGTATAAGCAATTAGAAGACTTTGATCAATGGGCCAATTGGAACGCCTACCACATGCAAAATGATGTGGACGTACAATTAGGGGAGCAAACGAATGGTGTAGATACTTCCTTCATATTTACTGACGAGGACGGCGAAGGTAAAATGACAATCACCCGCTTGGATCCTAATAAATTAATAAGCCTTAATATGGTGTATGAGCATGGCTTAGGAACTTCTAGAGCGCAGGTGGATTACATTCTTACCCAAGTTGAAAATGGGACATTAGTTACCATGAAGGTAGAAGGAGATAAGGATCTTGTGGATAAAGCCATCAGCACTATTATGGGTACCGACATGGATGCAGAAATTGGAGCACTTTATGAAGCCAGCTTGACAAACCTCAATCGCTACTTACAGGACGAAATGAAAAAATACACGGTCAACGTGGACGGTTTAATTGATTATAGCGGTGGTTATTATCTGTACATGTCTTCAAGTTCCAGTCTTGAGAATTTACCACAATTACAATCACAAATGTTGAGAAGCATACATAGTTTTATGGCAGATAACAATATAGACAGTTATGGTGCCGATATGGTGATCTATGAAAAATTTGATGAGTTGGGTGAAAATGTGATTTTCTCTGCTGCTGTCCCTGTGAGAGAGCGCGTTCTTACGGCTGCAAATTCTAGAGTCTTGGTAGGGCTTATGGATCCACAACGTGCAATAAAAGTGACATTAAAAGGAGACTATTCTAACCTCGACGAGGCTTGGAAAAAAGGAATAGAATACATTCAAGTGAATGGATTGCAGCGATCAGAGCAACCGGTATTTGAAGTTTACAAAACGGATCCTTACAAAATTGACAATCCCGCAAATTATATAACTGAGATCTACTTACCTGTTTTATAATGTGGAAACCCTTGCTGTTCGTTTTTTTAGGTGGTGGTCTGGGCAGCGCTCTGCGCTTTGCAGTATCCCTATGGATGAATACAGGTCAAATTAAGTGGATACCAACACTTGCTGTAAATGTCTTGGGGTGTCTTCTTCTAGGAAGTGTGCTAGCCTTAAATGATAAAAGCCAGCTACAAGAATCCATTTTCCTGTTACTGGCTGTTGGTTTTTGTGGTGGTTTGACCACATTCAGTACCTTTTCGGCAGAACTATATTTTTTGCTAAAACAAGCCGCCTACCTTCAGGCAGTAACCTATTTTATGTTAAGTAGTTTATTAGGCATTACTGCCGTGCTTATCTCTTATCAAATGGTAAAGTCCATTTCATAGGTTATCGCACGCGCACCCTCTGGCGCAATTGCTTTCCTTTCTCTGTAAAAAACAAGTATTTTCCAAGCAATAGAATCACAGCAATATCTGCAGTGATCAAACATAGTATTCTTAAAAAAGAAGAAGCTGCAAAATCAAAAGAGAATCCAATGATACCACTGACCAAAGCCAGTACAGAAAGTAAAAGTATAAATTTAGTCATGATGCCATTATTTGAAACAAATCTACCTTTATCTCACTACTGATCTAGTTAACACAAAATCAATTACCTAATAATTAACTATAGGTGGATGGAATAATAAAAAATAAGAGCTCCCATTGTGGATGTGTGACGAAAACCCACTCTAGTGTTAATAGTGTTATTACTGATGCAACTTTTTAAGCTACTACAACTAAGTTTAATTAGAAATCAAATTTTTAAGTCCCGCAGGAATCTCCATAAAGCTTTCCAGTCCCTTAGTATTCATTTGATCTCTTGCTTGTTTCCAGTTTTCCTCAGTAGGCTCTACGGCAGCTTGCTCGCTGGCTAGCTCTGGTTCATAAGTAAGTGTAACGTATGCCGGAAAGTGATCGCTTCCAAACCCAACACCTGTCCCAGATTTTTCATGTCTAAAGTCTGAAGACACTAAAATATGATCTAGAGGCCATCTCATGACAGGGTTTTTAGCGCTGAAGGAATTGTAGAATCCACGCCCTACTCTATAGTCTAATAATTTTCCGATTCTCATGGTTAATTGAGTTCCATCAGACCAGGTGACATCATTGAAATCTCCCATGACAATAACTGGCAATTCCGACTGATAACTCATAATAGCTGTTTTCATCAACTCAGTATCGCGGTCTGTACTTTTAGGGTTATGTTGAGGCATAGGCGGTGTTGGGTGGATCGCATAATACTGTAACCATTCGCCATTACGCATTTGAACCTGAGTGTGAATCGATGGGATTTCTGGATCTACCATGTATTCAATAGACGTGTTTCTTAAGGGTAACTTTGAGTACACCAGCATTCCATAGGTGTTGTCTAAAGGCTCTTCTACTTTATAAGGATAATCTGCGCCTATTGCACTGTTAATCTCTGTACTCCAACGGTTGTTAGTTTCTGTAAACAGTATGATGTCAGGTTGCATCTCTTGTATTTCTTTATAAAGCTCTGCACCTTCTTCATTTTTTTGCAGCACGTTTGCTCCATACACGTTCAGTCTGTTATCATTAGAAATATTTTCAGAACTATCTGCTACTTGCAAAGAGTAGAATGGAGTAAACTCAATAATCTTTGAAATTTGGAAAGCAAAACAACCTAAAAGTATAGTGATGTACAAATAGTCATTCACCCATTTAGGCTTAAAAGTAAAAAAGTACAGGATGATCGCTATAAGCGTAAATCCCGTCAATAGTAAATGTGGAAAATCAAAAACTCGAATCCACCAGTAGTCTGCAGCTACCAAAGGAAACAAAGATAAAATAGCGGCAATGATGCCAATTACTTGAAACGTTACACGCCAGTTCATAAGAGTTGATTTTCATCAAATATAGCTTTATGAAAATTCCTATGTAGGCGTATTGGGTGAACTTTAATTCTTTTAGCTACCTAAAAGCATCCTCATCAAAATCTTCATTCCCAATTCCTTTAGGATTAGGACCCCATTGATTAGTACCAGGTTTGCTATCCTCTACAAAAAATATAATCATGATGATACCACCTACTAAAGGAATAAAATTGATCAAATAAAACCATCCACTGCGTCCTGTATCGTGTAACCTACGAACAGCAACCGCTAGGCTAGGAATTATAGTTGCCAGTAGATACAACACTAGTAAGATTGCTGGTCCAAATACTAGATTACTATCTGCTACTCCAAAGGCAATAATAGGAACATAGATAACCATCACGGCTAGAACATTGAATAATTGGAAATACCAATATTCAGACCTGCGAGCACGACCACTAAAATCAGCGTATTTGTTAAAACAGGTTTTGACATAATCCATCATTCCGTCGGCTTTGACAGTATTGTCTTGAGGATAATCTATAGGCTTGTTGCGGTTCCCTACTGGCTCTTGCATAACATTTTTAGTCTTTAAATGTTTGATGGGTATTACGCTTTCGCGAAAGCGGGCAAAAAACATATTTACAATTATAAACCATTTAAAACGGATAACCAATGGCAAAGTTGAACACTGGATTGCTAAAATCATTGACCCAGCGCGCACCTTCTTCTTCTGATGGATCGTGCAAGGGCGCCGCGAGATCAAATCGTATCACGAATCCCTGAACGTCAACACGTATTCCAGCACCAGCACCTATTCCAAGTTCATTGATGAAGTTGCCTGAGAATTTGCCCCCTGGCAGTCCATCGTCACTAGTATTCCAAACATTACCAGCATCAGCAAACACAGCCCCTTTTAAGTAGCTGTATATGGGGAATCGATATTCCACATTGGCCTCCAGTCTCAAGTTACCGGATTGATCAAAAAACGATCGATTATCACCCATGGGAGGATTATAAGTTCCCGGACCTAAGGATCGTGTTCTAAAGGCGCGAACGCTATAAGCACCTCCTGAAAAATATTGCTTGCTGAATGGCATCACATCACTATTTCCATATGGAACACCTAATCCTGCAAACAGTCGCGTAGCGATACGCTGCTCTTTACCGGTGATATAATGATACCTAAAATCAACATCTGCCTTTGCATATTGCGCATATTCCAGTCCTAAAAAATCACCTTTTGTATCACCAGTAACAGGGTCTGGATCACCTTGTTGACCTAATAAACTAATAGAGTTTCCAGCAATGTCAACCGTACTATTCACAAAAAACAAGCTTTTTTTGTCCTGACGTATCATTCCATTATACGTAAATGAATAGATCAATCCAGAAATAAACTGTTGCTCAAAGCTGTTATTCAAAAAAGGGTTGTCATCCAAGATTTCCTGAAATTCATCCGACTTATATAGCAGGTTCACATAATTAAGGGAAATAGGATCGAACTCATGGGTCACATATTTATTAGCCTGCCATACATAACCGAAGCTTCCTGAGAAGGTCAATAGGCCGTACAGCTTGCTCCTGTTTAATAAATCAGCCTCAGCACTGATGATTGTTTTAGGTATAGAATATTCGAAATAATCTGTGTCAATAGTGATGGGAAAAAGAACTCGCGGGAAAATCAAATCGGCACCCAGGCCAAACTCGGTACTCGTCAACCCTGCCTGAGTATTGCTTGCGATTTGAACTTCATACGCTGCTTTGGCATTAATATTTAAGGTTTCTCCACCTCTAAAAAGATTGCGATTGGAAAAAGTCAAACCAAGAGCAGGTCCTGCAAAATCATTCGATTTAGTAACCCCCTGCAATTCTGCTCTTATCGCCCGCTTATTAAGCGGCGATAGATAAATATTAGCTTCTAGGAAATTGAGCGTGTCGTTTTGTAAAGAATCGACCTCAGAATATTCAATATTTACAAATTTATAAGCTCCTATAGAACCTAACCTGCGGCTGGTAGCTTTGGAAGTTTTTGGACTGTACAAATCACCTTCTTCAATCAGGACAAAGGGATCTAGACGGTCTGGTCTAAAAAACCGCTTATCCTGAATGTAGTTTTTGTCTGCAAATCTCGTGGTGTCTTTTTGAATAGTGTCCATTCCCGCAACGTTGTGGGGATAAATATTGACCTTATCGATTTTGTAAGGCTTTACCGCCTTACTAGGCACGTCCTTTTTGAGCTTTAGGAACAAGTCAAACTTGCGATTATCATATTGATTGGTGTCGGCTTGAAAGATTAAAAAGCCAGCATTGAAGTTGTAATATCCCTTTTCTTTTAGTCTCTGGTCAATGCGCTCTCGCTCCAGTTTCATAGCTGATAAATCAAATCTGGAACCTTTTTGAATGGGCGAGTCTTCAATTTGATTTTCAAGAACGGCATAAAACGGGATCGAGTCTCTATCAATTTGATAGGTTTCTAAAGTGTATGGAGAAGGTAACTGTACTCTATAGGAAACTGTTGCCTCCTTTATATCCTCATTACGCTCTACTTCAGAAAAGATATTGCTGAAGAAGAAACCTCTATTTTCCAATCGATTGCGGATGAGGTCTCGAGTTGCTTCCTCTTCTACATCTGATAAATATACCGGCTCCTCTCCTATTTTACGATTCAAGAACCTACTGATAAAACCGGCACTGTCCTGATTGACCTTATAGTAATAATGCAATCCAGGTCGCATGCCTAGGAATTGAGCATTAGGTTTAGGAGACAAGGTTTGCTCCAGCTCTGCCTTCAACAAATCCATATCTTTCACCACTGCGGCAGAGTCTAGTGAAACTTCAAGCTTATAACCATCCAGCAATAATTCATCCTCTGGGACATATTTCTTGACCGCACAAGAATACACCATACCTGCTAGTAGGATGATCCAAATATGCTTTATGAAATTTCTAGTTTTCAATTGTATCGTTGTTTGTTGATGGTTCGATCTGTTTGCAACAACTGATTTAGTTGTTTTTATCCACTTCAGTTTCTTCTTCTTTCCTTGCGTTCTTTTCCTCTTCTTTTTTGGCTTTGTCTGCTTCCTCTTTCACTGTTTTAGCAAATAGATTTTTGAATTCATTGAACTCCTTAGTAAATATCAAGCTGATCCCGCTTATTATCAATTGCCCATCTATGACATTATCATATTGATTTCTACGGAAACCTTTTAAACGCCATTGACCGCTTTCGGTTAACAGGTATTCAATACTAACATTACCTATAACTGGTGTGGGACCTTCTTCCTCTGAGGCGCTTCCTTGAAGATCCACCTCGCTACCCACACTTACAATCAATCGATCGTCTAAAAGTTTCTTACTTGCAGTGACATCTAGTTGCGTGCGTTCTTGTGGACTGTTCCCTTGATAATCCGTATAACTATCCAGGCCAAAATTTAAATCCACTCCAGTATTACCCAGTAATTGACCACCAAACTGATTTAATTGATCACTCAAAGCCTGATTGATATTATCTCTTGCGATCGCTGCCGTACCTCCAGAACTACCGTCAGCACCGCTGGTCGGGAAAAATTTATTCAATACCAATAGAGAAAATACTTGTTTATTCAACTCTTGATCCTGATTGTTCAATTGTTGTACCCGACCATAAACTTGGCCGCCTATAGCGCCTTGTTCATCTTCCGGCATGTCTAATCTGAAACTAATGACAGGCTGCATCAATTCCCCATCTACATTTAAGTAAACTAAAAAAGGTAATTCTTGACGGAATCTGTTTTTAGTTGTCACATCAGCACCACTCGTTTGTGAGGCCATTAAAGCGCTTGCGCTAGTTTCTACTTTATAAATGGCTCGAACATCAAGGTTTGCATCAAATGGATCGCCTGACCATGAAACACTGCCGCCTTTAGCCAACTCAAATCTTCTAGAAACAATGTCGTACAAGCTTAATTCGTAGAACCCATCGCTGATTTCATACCTACCAGCTAGTGTCATGCGACCATTAGGCGTCATGCGGAATTTCAAATCTCCATCTCCCGCAACTTGCAGATTATCACCTGTGCTAGGATCCACTATAACATTGATTTTGGCACCACTGGATATTTTTAAATCGGCTGTGATGTCGTAGCCGGTCAGCGTCGCGCTCTCTTCCTCTGTTTGAGTTAGGATGTCATCTGGGTTTTCTTTATTCACAAACTGCACGATGCCTTCCCGCTGCACAATGTCCAACTCAGTGGGTGGAATTACATAAGTCACATTAGTAGAATCATCCACATCTAGTGTTAGATCTACCACAGGAACATTTAAATCTCCAGTAATTGTAGCTCGAGCGTCAAATGTGGCTTTCCCGTAGTACAACTCGTTGTCTTTTGCGGTAGAATTAAGCGCAGTGAAGTTGTTAGCCGTCATGCGTAGATCGAAGGTGGGATTTAGTAGATTTTCAGTTCCAACCGTTCCATCCACGATAAAACTGTTATTATCCGCATCAGTAATTTCAAAGTTATTCATGGTGATGCCCTTGTTATCCACTTGCAAGATTTCATCTTTCACGGTAAACGGCGCATTAAGCATATTCACGGTGAACCCTGCATTATTGAAATTGAATTGACCCTCATAAACAGGATCTAGGGTAGTACCTGTAAGTTTCATAGAACCAGACACATTTCCTTTTCCTTCAGACAAAAATTCACTGGCAATTCCAGTGACCGTAGACATGTTCAGTTTTTGCAAATCAAGACCTAGATTAAGCTCGGCTGCTACAGGATCTACTCGATAATCACCGGTCAAATCCAGGTCAACATTTTCTCCTTTTACGGTCATGTTCATGGAATACAGATCGCCATTTCCAGAATTAGCATCGAGGCTCAACACTCCTAATGGTACTTGCAGTACATTAAAATCATCAATTCTCAAGTCAGCCGAAAAGCCCATTTTTTGAAACACATCTTCTAATACAAACTGTCCATTCAAGCGCCCGCTGGCAAGCTTTTCGTCTGGATTTAAAAAGCTTAAAAAAGCCTGCAATCGGAAGTTTTCCAAAAGCAATCCCACATGCTGTTTCTCTATGCCTGTAATATCGTTGCGCATTTCAATGCTTTGAGCATCATTTGACAATTTAAAATTATTGAAGAGTATTGTTTCATCTGTATAAACCACACTGTTTCCATCGGGAATACTCCAGCGTTGCTTGTTAAGAATTAGGTCTTCTAGTTTCAATTTGAATATGAGGTCTTCAGTTCCTTGTTGGTTACGCTTTCGCGAAAGCGTACTTCCAAACTGCATCAGTTTCTCATCGTCATCATAAGAAATGAAATCCAGATTCAATTCATTCTGTGCAATAACTCCAGTCAGCTTAGTACGTTTGATGCCCAAAGGGCCTGCTTCTAAGTCTTTAAACCCTACGGAAAACCTCAAGTCTGTAGCATCAGATCTAGATGTAATTAATAAACTGTCGATCTCGCTGCCCGCATACCTAAAGTAAGGAACAGTAATATCTGTATTCAATTTGCGATCCCGTTCATTGAAGTCCACTGAAATATTAACGGTATCTAGCGCTTCTAAACTAGGCAATATGACATCCCTCAATATAGGGGAGGGACTTACGGTACCCTTAATTTTCATTACCACAGGCGGGATGGTATCCATGGCTGTACTGGTGGTTAAATACCGGTCGATGTGCCTTTGCAATGCGCTGGCGAGGTTTGCGGGATCTGTATTAGAACGCAATTGCAAGTCGAGCATTTTATTTTTGACATCTACTGCAGTGCTGTCTGGCTGGACGTAGGCTCGCAAATTAACATTACCTAGCAAATAGGATTGCTGATCATAGACCGCAATACCGTCAGCAACGTTTGTGGTTACTTCATAATTCTCGAGATTGCCTTTAAAGTTTGCAGTAAGCTTACCTGCTGCCTTCACGTTTTGATTTGTGATCCCAAAAGCACGCAGATCCACTCCTTCAATGTCCAATTGAAGATTTGCCTGAGTAGCCACACTGTCTAAAACAATTTGGCTGTTCAAATCCAAATCAATATTGTCATCTCTATAAGTAGAAGTAACCGCTCCATTCCCATCCTTAAAATTACCCGTGATAGGTAAGTTTTGAATTTCATAGCCGCTATAGGTAAAACTATTGATCGTAGCGTCAACCATGGCATCCAGATCATTCAAGCTATTCCCAGAACCTCTAGCTTCTATATCTAAATTTAATTTGCCGTATTGCGGATTTTGCAACAATACTCCCAAATCAACCTCTTGAGCCTTGACAATCGCATTAAAAGATAGTACCTCTTGATTTTTGAAACCACCATTAAGTTCTATGGAACCATTTGAAGTGGTCAGTGTGGCTTTCGTTTCTATGTCATCCAGGCGCCCTTGAAGACTTCCTGCTAGAGAAAATCGTTCTGGCGGCTGTATGCCTAACTCTTTTTCACTAATGAACTTAGTCAAGTCCTTTCTTGTCGAGCGCATCTTGATGGATGGAAAATCCACATATAAATTTTCTACATCTGTAGCATTGCGCAGGGAGCCGCTGGCGATGATGGCTGTTTCATTACCCCAATTTGTAACTAAATTAGGTATGCCCAAATTCTTTGTAGAACCTGAGGCTTTCAAACTTCCCGTTAACAGACGCTGGCTCAAGGTCGCTAGATATTTATTTGACCGCAACTCTGGAGCAAATAAGAAAACGTCAGATAAATCAATTTTATAGCTAGGGATCTGTGCATCGACGCTTAGGTTCTCTGGATTAACCATGAATTGATTCATACTAGAAAAACCTAATTCAACCTTTCCCTGAAGGCTGTTGTTATTGACTTGAGCATTCAAATCAGCAACCATAATTTTAGTATCACTCATGTAAGCTTGGGCACCCAGCTGATTCACTACAATGCCAGAAGCTTCTGATCCTGAGAGTTCCTTAATGTCTACAGATGCTTCAGCATTTTGATAAACGAAATCCTCAGCGACCAGGTGTACCTTATCAAAATCTAATGCATTAGGGTTAAAATAACCCTTTGTTACCGTTGCATCATCTAGAGTGTAGAGCAAATCGTTGTTGTTGAGATCGATATCTTTTACCGCAATATCTAACTCTGGCCATTCAAAAACGAAAGGCTCAGGAGCGCCCACCGTACGCATTCTCAAGGTGATTTCTGAATTGTTTAGCGTAATAAAATCTACTACATAGCTGCTGTTTTGGACATCAGCCTTAGAAATAGAGGTTTCTAAAAACCCAATAAAACTATTAAGATTGATTGCGTCAGGAACGGATTCATAAGCTAATTTGACTTGATCCAATTTTAAATTTCCCACTGTGATTAGGGGTAATGGGGAGTCGCCAGCGTCATCAGTGATTGCTTCAGCAATGGTGGAATCCGTGTTGGGATCACTGTCTTTTTCCGCTTTCGCGAAAGCGGCAACCGTATCCTTATCGTAACTCACAATGGCATTTTTAAGTGAAATCTGGTCGATATCTACAATCATCTTCTCTAAATCCAACTCATTCATGGAAAGCTGAAATTCATCAAATTTGATAACCGCATTTAGATTATCTACCTCATCCTTAAGAGTGATGTCAAAGTTTTTAAAGTCCAGATCGCCAATGGACAGCTGCAAGGGCTCTGTGGTAGTAGTCGTATCCTCCACCGCAAAAGCGTCGATTAAAAACTGGTAATTGAATCCTGAAATAGTGTCCTTACGGGAAATGCGTGCTTTGAAACCATTCCAATTGGCATTTTCAATAGAGTAACCATTGCCTTGAATGATAGGCCAGAGCGGTACATCGGCTTCTAGATGTTTGGAATAGAACAAGGTATCACCCTGTTGATCTGCCAGATACAGACCGTCTAGTTGTATATCTCCATCAAAAGTTACAAACAGCTTCTCTACAGAAACTTCTGTTCCTGTTTTTCCTTCTACATAGTTAACCACTTGATCCACTATAATTCCTTGACCCCACGGACTGCGAATAAAAAGCACTAGAGCAACCAAAAAAATAAAAAACCCTAAAAAAATACGCCCCAGCCTGCGCAGCCAGCGGTATTTTCTAGGGGAATTTTCGGTTTTTTTATTCTCTTGATCACTCAAAAAAGCACAGGTTTAATAGCAATGTATCTGGATTGTGCAAATTGCTAAATAACAAGGGTTTTCTTACGCTTAGTTAGAATAAAATTGTGTTAAGAATGCATGATTTAAGGATGACGGAGATAGTTCTGAAACATTTTCAAAGAAGTTCGGTTTCAATCAATTTCCTAAGTAAACAAAAATATTAGTTACGATACTGCTAGGAGTATTTATTATAGAGGTAGGATTGGCATTACCAATGGTCACTGTATGGCTATGACTTCCTGCATCAGAAGTGGTTCTAGCAACATCAGAATATCCGTTAAAGTTTTCTCCAGGGCCATTATTCCTAAGTTGATTATCTGAAAAAGTCGCTCGAGCGTCTGAGTAACCGTGATTATGGCTTCCACCACTTGAGGTGTTTGAAGTTAACTGCGGAATATTGTTTGGCGTTAAAGTAATTAAGTTACTACCTGCTTGAGATCCTATAGTTTCCGATCCATTTCTAGCTTTTAAAACTCTGTTAGTTGCATTAGGTAAGTTACTTGAAAAACCAAGGCTCTGTGCTGCACTTTGTGCAGTAGCAGGAAGTGTACTAATTGCTCTACCATTTAACAAGTACCAACCTTGGTGATCAGTGGTTTGAAAGCCGTGTTTAATATCTCCTTCTGTATAAAATGAATTGTTTGATGAGGAGGTAACCTCTACATAGCTAGACCATTTTGCACCATCCCAAAAATATAATCCTTCCGCTGAAGAGTTAGTATTCCAAACTGTCAAACCTTTTTCTGGGTTTGAAACTGGGGCAGCATTATTTAAATCACCTAAATCCATTCTAGGAAAAAGGACTCCTTTATCATTGGAAGAGATGTCTAAAATCGACGACTCATTAGGACTAATCGTATTAATCCCTACTTGTGAAAAGGCTAGAGAACTAAAACAAAAAATTACTAAGAGGACGTAAAACTGCTTCATCATATTGAATTTTATACAAATTTATATGTACATACGTGTAATTTAAAAGTGTAGTTGTTAAGATGAATGTTAAACACATCGCCCTTTTATGCTTATAGCCGATAAAAGCTAGGTTTAATTTGCTTGAAATTCAGTAAACTGCAATTCACTTGGAATCTTAAAAAGATATTAAACAGCAATTCACAGTAGATGAAATACTCTTTTACTAGATAAAAAAAAAGATTGAATTGTCCTCAAGTAGAAAACGTATGAATAATATAATAAAACCTTTTTGTAAGATTTTTCTATTTTCAAAAAGAAAAAGGTTAAAATCAAAAATGTTGTTTTTATAAATATTTTCTTAGCAATAGGTACTTAGACTCATAACTCAACATCTTCAATAAAAAAATCGCAACCCTAAGGATTGCGATTTTGCTGTATTTATACAGGTGTCTTGTTAAAACACATACTGCCTATGGTATGTAAGGAACTACTATAAGTTAATTACATATTTCTCCTATACTGACCTCCTACTTCAAAAAGAGCCTCGGTAATTTGTCCTAGGGAGCAAACTTTAGTGGCTTCCATCAAGTGTTCAAAAATGTTTTCTTGATGTACCGCTGCTTTCTGGATGGAGGAAAGCTGTTCTTGTTGCGCTTTCGCGAAAGCGGAATGTAAATTATCCTTTGTGGTAATTTGAGCTTTTTTCTCTTCTTCCGTCGCACGAATAACCTCAGCCGGCAAAACGGTTGGACTACCTTTTGAACTCAAGAAGGTATTCACTCCTATGATTGGGAACTCTCCTGTGTGTTTCAACATCTCATAATGCATGGATTCTTCCTGAATCTTACTGCGCTGGTACATGGTTTCCATGGCACCCAACACACCGCCACGTTCTGTAATGCGGTCGAATTCTTCTAAAACTGCAGCTTCCACAAGATCTGTCAACTCTTCAATAATAAAAGCTCCTTGGATAGGATTCTCATTTTTGGCAAGTCCTAACTCCTTATTGATAATCAGCTGAATTGCCATCGCACGTCTCACAGATTCCTCAGTCGGCGTCGTGATAGCTTCGTCATAAGCGTTGGTATGTAACGAATTACAATTGTCGTTGATGGCATAAAGCGCCTGCAATGTCGTTCTTATATCGTTAAAGTCAATTTCTTGAGCGTGCAGTGATCTACCGCTGGTTTGAATGTGGTATTTCAACATTTGCGCCCGTTCATTAGCGCCATATTTAATCTTCATCGCTTTTGCCCAGATTTTCCTAGCCACACGACCGATTACAGAATATTCTGGATCGATACCATTAGAGAAAAAGAAACTTAGATTAGGACCAAACTTATTAATGTCCATCCCACGACTCAGATAATATTCTACATAGGTGAAACCGTTTGCTAGTGTAAAAGCCAGTTGCGTGATCGGATTTGCTCCTGCCTCAGCAATGTGATAACCAGATATGGAAACACTATAGAAGTTACGCACCTTTTCTTCAATAAAATATTGCTGCACATCACCCATCAATCGCAGGGCAAATTCGGTTGAGAAAATACAGGTGTTTTGAGCCTGATCTTCTTTCAGGATATCCGCTTGTACCGTTCCTCTAACTTGTGCTAGCGTCTCTGCTTTTATTCTTGCATAGTCTGCTGGTTCAAGTATTTGATCACCAGTTAAACCTAACAACATCAATCCTAGCCCATCATTACCTTCTGGCAATTTATTGACGTCTACTTGGCCGTTTTTAGAATATACTTTATCGCCATCTGCATTGAGGTAGGAAGGGCGCTCTAGATTGTTGTCATCATAAACTTCTTTCAGCTTTTCTTCTACCTTGTCGCCCAGGTTATTTTCTGTAATGAATCGCTCGCAATTTTGATCAATCGCAGCGTTCATGAAAAAACCTAACAACATAGGCGCTGGTCCATTGATCGTCATGGAAACCGATGTCATGGCATGTGACAAATCAAAACCAGAATACAATTTCTTAGCATCATCCAGACAGCAAATACTTACTCCAGCATTACCGATTTTTCCATAAATATCTGGACGCAATCCTGGATCATTACCGTAGAGCGTTACACTGTCAAATGCAGTACTCAAACGCTTAGCTGGCATTCCAAGACTTACGTAATGAAAACGTTTATTAGTACGTTCTGGTCCACCTTCACCTGCAAACATTCTGGTAGGATCCTCTCCAGTTCTCTTGAAAGGATATAATCCTGCCGTATAAGGAAACTCGCCAGGAACATTTTCTTGCAAACACCATTTTAAAATATCGCCCCAAGCACTGTATTTAGGCAAGGCAACTTTGGGAATCATTTTATGGGAAAGTGATTCCGTATGTGTTTCAATTTTTATGACTTTATCGCGTACTTGAAATTCATAAATAGGTTGCTTATACTTATTTACTTTCTCATCCCACGTGAAGATAATTTCCCAATTGTAAGGGTCTAGATCTTTAAGTGTTTTGTTGAACTGGGCAATGAGCAATTCTGTGAAGTCTTTGTCATCCTGAACTTGTTTCAGGATCTCTTCTTCGTTTAATCCTTTATCTGTCAATAAACTGTTCTCGACTGTACTTCGACTGCGCTCAGCAACCGCGCTCGAACTAACATTCTCTTTTTGATCAATAACCGTTACGATCGTTTTATAAATTCCAAATAGTTTCTGAGCTACATGAGACTGTACCGCAGCAGTATTGTCATAGGCTCTATTACTTTCAGCAATCTCGCTCAAGTAGCGAGTTCTTGCTGGTGGAATCACAAATATCTTTTCGCTTTGCGTGGTATTTAGCTCGTTGGTAGAACTAAAATCTACTTTAGTCTTTTCTGTAATCTCGCCCATTAAAGCTTCATACAAGGCATTCATTCCTGGATCGTTGAATTGGCTCGCAATAGTGCCGTAAACAGGTAGCGTGTTAGGATCTGCTTCCCATAGATTATGATTGCGTTGGTATTGTTTTTTGACATCTCGCAAGGCATCCAGTGAACCACGCTTGTCAAATTTATTGATGGCAACTACATCAGCAAAATCAAGCATATCGATTTTTTCAAGCTGAGTCGCCGCACCAAATTCTGGTGTCATTACATATAAAGACACATCGCTATGCTCTAAAATCTCGGTATCGCTTTGCCCTATTCCACTGGTTTCAAGAATAATCAGGTCATAGTTGGCTGCTTTCAAAATATCTACTGCTTCTTGCACGTGTTTAGACAAAGCTAGATTGGACTGTCGAGTGGCCAGCGATCGCATATAAACGCGGTCGTTATTAATGGCATTCATGCGGATTCTATCTCCCAATAAAGCGCCTCCTGTTTTTCGCTTAGATGGATCAACAGAAATTACCCCTATATTTTTTTCTGGAAAATCGATTAAAAATCTCCGAATCAATTCGTCAACCAAAGATGATTTCCCTGCCCCACCAGTTCCGGTAATTCCTAGTACTGGTGCTTGTTTTTCAGTTTTATCAGCTTCTGCAAAGTGTTTTTCAAAATCTTCGTGGCGGTTTTCTGCCAGCGATATCAATCGTGCGATAGTCGGCACATGGTTTTGCAGTAATTCTCCGTTTAATTTCGCTTTCGCGAAAGCGGGAACTTCCACATCACAACGCTCCACTAGATCATTAATCATTCCTTGCAGACCCATTTCACGACCGTCGTCTGGACTGTAGATGCGTGTAATTCCATAGTCCATCAATTCCTGAATCTCTGAAGGAAGGATCACACCACCACCGCCACCAAATATTTTGATGTGGCCAGCGCCCTTTTCTACCAATAGATCTCTCATGTACTTAAAGTACTCCGTATGCCCACCTTGATAGGAAGTCATGGCAATACCACTAGCGTCTTCTTGAATCGCTGTATTTACTACTTCTTCCACACTGCGGTCGTGACCCAAATGGATCACCTCACAGCCAGTAGACTGTATGATGCGACGCATGATATTGATTGCGGCATCGTGACCGTCAAAAAGACTGGCGGCAGTAACGATTCTTACTTTATTTTTGGGAGTATATGGGGTTTGGTCTTGCATTGCGAATTCCTTATTTAATGTGCTGCAAAATTACGAAAACCATAGGGTTACTTAGTGCCAATGCTATTTTAAACTTTCAAGATTCCTAAGAGTCGTAAAAACATGAAATCTACTGCGCTTTTATTACTTGCTTTTATCTGTCTTGCCTGCTCCAGTCAAAACGATGATGACGCAGCGGCTGAAGTAGACACCTTATACTTCCCGTCATTAGATCAATCTGCTTGGGAAACAATGACGCCCACACAGTTAAAGTGGGATGACTCTAAGTTGCAAGAGTTATATGGATTTCTAGAACAAAATGAGACTAGAGCATTTATCGTACTCAAAAATGGTAAGATGGTGGTAGAAAAATATTGGGGTAAAGAGTTGCAAGGTAGTAATAACTTTGACCAAAATTCCAATTGGTACTGGGCTAGTGCAGGCAAGTCCTTAACGGCTGTACTGATAGGCATTGCTCAGGAAAATGAAAATCTCAATATTGATAACCAGACATCAATATATCTAGGAACTAATTGGAGTTCCATGCCTATAGAAAAGGAAAACCTGATTACTGTGAGAAATCATTTAACCCTAACGACTGGTGCAGACTTCACGGTTCCAAATCTAGATTGTACCACACCGGGCTGTATTCTATATTTGAGTGATGCAGGTACGCAGTGGTACTATCACAATGCCACATATACTATACTGCACCAAGTATTAGAAAGTGCCACTAATCAGACCAATAATGAGTTTACTACTGCCGCTTTGAAAAGTAAAACAGGAATGGATGGGTCGTGGGTCAGTACCAATGGTTTCAATGAAGTCTTTTTTAGCACTCCTAGAAGTGCAGCCCGATTTGGTTTATTGATTTTGAATAAGGGAACCTGGGCTGAAAATGAGGTTTTAGGGGATCAAAATTACTTCTCCTCCATGACTACCGCCTCGCAACCCTTTAATGCATCTTATGGATACTTGTGGTGGTTGAATGGAAAAGAATCGGTTCAATTTCCATTGAGTACAAATGTGATCCCATCTTCTGTGACACCTTCAGCTCCTGAAGATATGATCAGTGCTTTAGGGAAAAACGGACAGTTTATAGACGTTGCCCCCAGCCAAGGTCTTGTGGTTGTCAGGATGGGGGATTCCTCAAATCAAGAGCCAGTTCCTATTCTTTTTCATGAGGAGCTATGGAAAAGATTGTATTCAATTACTGCAAACTAGCAAACGGGTCCATTGTTATTTAATTAACATTAAAGGCTAGCAGTACCTAAATTCATCTTAAACCTCTTGTAATATTTTCTCATTATTTAAAAGTGTTAATCTGAACTTGACTAGCTTTAAAATAAAACATGAGTTCTAGTAAGAAGGAAAAGTTTGCAAGAGTGGGTATCGCCACTAAAGGTTTAATATATGTGATCCTAGGTGGACTAACGGCGTTTGCCGCTTTCAGTTCACAAGAAAGCATCACGGCAAGTAACGGTGCATTAAAGTACATTGCTGGGCAAAGTTTTGGACAAATTCTTCTTATTATTACTACTATTGGTATCATCGCTTATGTTATGTGGAGGTTGTATTTAGCCTTCCAAAATCCAGAGAACAGATCTGATTCTGACACAAAATCAGCCGTGAAGCGCCTGGGTTATTTCTTCAGTGCAATCTCATACGCGCTTCTAGCGTACACTGCCATAGAAATTTTATTGAATAATTCTACAGGCGGTTCTGGCAAGCAGAGTTGGATTTCTACCATTCTAGACCAATCATGGGGGGTTTACCTTATTTATTTTATTGCTTTAGTACTATTAGGTAAAGCTTTATATGAATTATACCGTGCTTATTCAGGAAAATTCAAAAGCAAAATTCAAAACGCAGAACTGGACAGAAAGGCACAGTCATTTCTTATTAAAGCCGGTAAAGTAGGGTTTACAGCACGCTCTATTGTATTTGCAATAATTGCCTATACCTTTTTCAGAGCAGCATCAGCCACAAACGCGCAAATGGCTGGAGGTACTAAAATGGCTTTCGCATTTTTACAGGAGCAAGGTGGCCAAATATTACTCGCAGTAATTGCTTTTGGGTTAGCCTTATACGGTGTGTATCTTCTTGCCAGCTCCCGTTATCGTAATATACCTATTCGATAAACTGATTAATTTTTTGTAACCAGAACTAAGCATTCACGACCGTATTATAGCTAGATAGCAAAGTTGAAACCTCTACTTTTGACTGAAATTAATTGAATGCCACTCATTGAAGAATTACAGACGTTTTGCCAGATTTGGTATTGCTACTAAAGGATTGGTTTACTTTCTAATCGGGTTTATGGCATTCATCACTGCGTGCAATCTAACTGAGTCCGTTAAAAGTGAAAAAGACATATTACAATGGATTTATGATCAAGATTTTGGGTCCATTGCTTTACTAGTAATAATTGCTGGCCTTACTGGTTACATATTTTCTCGCATTTACTTAACGTTTAATAAAAACGATTATGATGGGTCTGACCATAAACCTTATGTAAGACGTTTGGGTTATATTGTCAATGCTGTAGGTTATATCCTATTATGGTACACCTGTTGGACTATTTTTATTGGGTATATAGATAATGATAATTCTGCCGTGAACGCATTTCTTACCGGATCCACATTTGGAACTGTAGTCATTTATGGAGTGGCTGTTGGACTTGCCATAAGCGCTATCAATGAATGGTGGATTACATTTTCTAGTATGATGGATAAAATGGTTGTAGACAGCGTTTTAGACCCTAAACAATATAAATACCTCTTACTTTTAGGGAAGTTCGGTAGGTTCAATCGTGGAATCGTATTTGCCGTTTTTGCATATATCTTGGCCCGGTCTGCTTACTATAATCTAGATAGTTTTCCAAAAGGAGCGTTTGAAGCATTCGCATTTATAAATGCCGCCTCTGGCGCGTATGTGATGGGGTTCATCGCTTTTGGCGTCATATGCTATGGACTTTTTCTATTGTTGAGCGCAAGACATAGGAATATCCCAATAGAATAATGACTCCGACTCTTCAATATCTGTCTGATATTCAAGGTGTGCCTGTAGATTAATTATCCTCTCTATTTTCTATCTTCACGCGGTATGAAAAATAAAATCTTACTAACATGTCTTTGTGGGCTACTCATCTCCTCGATCTATGGACAAGAGAACAGATTAGGTGACACACCTACCAGCAGTTCAGAAATCTTCCATAAGATTGAAAAATTAGGTTTCCTAGGGTCTGCTCTATTCATTGCCGCACACCCAGATGATGAAAATACCCGTTTGATAGCATGGTTAGACAATAAAAAAATGGCTCGAACGGCCTATCTTTCTTTAACTCGCGGCGATGGCGGACAAAATTTAATAGGGCCTGAATTGCGTGAACAACTGGGAATGATACGTACTCAAGAGCTTTTAGAGGCTAGAAATATTGATGGCGGCGAGCAATTTTTCACGAGGGCAAATGATTTTGGATACTCTAAAGATCCAGAAGAAACTTTAGAGATTTGGAATAGAAATGAGGTGTTATCTGATGTTGTTCAAGTCATCCGTAAATTTCAGCCAGACATTATCATTAACCGTTTTGATCACAGGACGGCTGGGACTACACATGGTCACCATACTAGCAGTGCGATTCTGGCAGTTGAAGCATTTGATTTGGTAAATGACCCTACCGCTTTTCCAGCGCAATTGAAATATGGAGATGTTTGGAAACCAGAACGACAGTTCTTCAATACCAGCTGGTGGTTTTATGGTAGTGAGGACGCTTTCGCGAAAGCGGACAAAACAAATCTTCTGGAAATAGAAGATGGAGATTTCCTAGACAACAGCGGCTATTCCATAGGCGAAATTGCAGCGTTGAGCCGAAGCAGACATCAGTCCCAAGGTTTTGGGTCATCAGGATCTCGCGGATCCTCTATTGAGTACTTAGAATTTCTCAAGGGTACTTTTCCAACCGATAAGTCAGATCCATTTTCAGGCATCAACACTACATGGACCAGAGTTGAAGGAGGCAAAAAAGTCATGTCAAAACTGGAACAGGTTACATCCAATTATGACTTTAAAAATCCAGCAGCAAGTCTTGATGGGCTGCTCGATCTACGCAAAGAAATCAATGCCTTGCCAGAAGGTTATTGGAAAAATATTAAGCTAGATGAAGTTGATGGAATCATAGCAGATGTTATAGGACTGTATGCTAAAGCCTATGTAAATCAACCCTACGCTACCGCTGGGGAGTCTATAAAACTCAATCTAGAAATCGCCAACCGTGCGCTGGATCAATTAAATTATCAGGTCAATGAAAAACAAACGATTTCATTTGACAAATCAGTTGGATCCTTATCACGAAATACGTCGGTTACCCTGGCAGGAACACTTAAGGTTCTAAATGACGCGCAACCATCGAACCCCTATTATTTAGAAAAAGAAGGAAGTTTAGGTATGTACGTCGTGGATAATCCCAACATGATTGGAATGCCAGAGGCAGCGGCTGCTTTCCAAGTTCCTTTGATTCTAAATTTTGGCGATCAAAAGATTGAAATGTCGTTGCCGGTGATCTTTAAAACTACAGACCGCGTGCGAGGGGAGATCTATGAGCCGTTTTTTGTGGTTCCAGATGTCTCGATATCAGTAGAGAATCCTGTTTATGTTTTTGGAAATAATGAGATGAAAAATGTTTCAGTCAATATAAAGGCTTACAAAGATGTGTCAGGAGTTGAGGTTTTTTCTGATATTCCTAAAGACTGGATTCAACCTAAGGTGAAACAAAAACCTTTTTCCTTATCCAAAGGCGAATCAAAAGTTTACACATTTATGATCTCAGCACCTGAAGGTTTTTCCGAAGGGGCCATGGAAATTTATGCCCTTACTAATGAGCGGAAATTTGACCGAGAAGTCATCAATATTGAATACAACCACATTCCAGACCAGCAGTTAGTGCGCAGCGCGACAGCAAAACTTGTGAATCCAGGTTTACAGAACCTAGCCCAAAGCGTTGCTTACATCAACGGTGCTGGTGACGATGTTGCCCAAGCCATTGAGGCATTAGGCAGCAAAGTATTCAAATTTGAGCCTAACGAAGTTCCTGCTGATTTAACTAAATATGATGCTGTGGTTGTAGGAATCAGAGCTTTTAATGTGGCTCCAGAAGCCATGGCTAATCTGCAAACCAGACTGGACCAATTTGTAAATAATGGAGGTACCTTGGTAATGCAGTACAATACGGACCGCGGGATTCCAAATGATGCACTGGGACCTTTACCTATTTCGCTTTCGCGAAAGCGAGTAACTGATGAACATGCAGCAGTAACTTTCCTTAATCCAGAAAATAAAGTTCTCAATATTCCCAATAAAATTACACAAAAGGATTTTGAAGGTTGGGTTCAGGAACGTGGATTGTACTTCCCTGAAAAATGGGATCTCGCATTCCAACCTATTTTAGGAATGAACGATAAAGGAGAAGCCCAAACCAGTGGCAGTTTGCTCGTCGCAGAATACGGTAAAGGACATATCGTTTATACAGGATTGAGTCTATTTAGAGAATTACCTGCTGGAGTTTCTGGAGCTTATAAACTTCTAGCTAATATGATAAGCTTGAGTAAAAACAAACCAAATCTTGAAACAGAAGAAGATCAAAAGTTCTAGAAAGTGGAACTACATTTATGCCATCGTGATTGTTGCTAACCTGTTGTTTGCTGTGGCATTCTACGTTCTAAGCTCGGTTTATGGGAATAGTTAATTGGATCACGGGCAGTTTAGGAGAATTATCTATCATAGATTGGTTCATTCTGGCTTCCACATTAGCATTTATAGTACTCTACGGCGTGTATAAAACGCGAGGTAAACAAACCAGCGAGGAATATATTAAAGGTGGAGATGCGAGGTGGTGGACGGTTGGCTTATCTGTGATGGCAACGCAGGCGAGCGCGATTACATTTTTGAGCACTCCTGGCCAGGCGTATACCGATGGGATGGAGTTTGTTCAATTTTACTTTGGGTTGCCTATTGCAGTCATCATTATCTGTGTTACGTTCATTCCTATCTATCATAAACTCAAGGTATATACAGCTTATGAGTTTTTAGAAAAGCGATTTGATGTAAAAACCAGGTCGCTTGCTTCGATTTTGTTTTTAATACAGCGAGGTCTGGCAGCCGGAATTACCATTTATGCGCCGGCCATTATTTTGAGTGCCGTATTAAATTGGGAACTGAAATACCTCAACATAGTTATAGGAATTTTGGTAATTATCTACACCGTTTCTGGTGGTACCAAAGCTGTAAATGTTACCCAAAAGCAGCAAATGATCGTGATCATGGCTGGAATGGTTACCGCATTTGTATTAATTGTTACCCAACTACCAGATAGCGTTTCATTTGACAATGCGCTAACTATGGCAGGAAACGCAGATAAGATGAAAATCTTGGATTTTAATTTCTCACTTGATGATCGTTATAATGTCTGGACTGCTTTATTTGGTGCAAGTTTTTTGATGTTAAGTTATTTTGGAACTGATCAATCTCAGGTACAGCGTTACTTATCTGGTAAATCTGTAAAGCAAATGCGTATTGGTCTTCTTTTTAATGGATTGCTAAAAGTGCCCATGCAGTTCTTTATCCTGATGGTAGGTGTGATGGTTTTTGTTTTTTACCAGTTCAACTCTACCCCATTGAATTTTAATCCAGCAGCAGAGAAAGCGGTACTGGATAGTGAGTACGCCGGCGATTACCAGGACTTACAACAAGCACACGCCGCTATTCTCGAAGAAAAGCAGGAGAAGCAAATTGCCTACGGCAAGCTATTGGAAAAAGGCACTTCAACCGAATCCAACCTACTGAGTAACGAGCTCAAATCACTAAGAAATACAGAAGAACTCAATCGCGAAAAAGCCCGTGAACTCATTACGAAAGCAGATCCAAGCGCCGAGACCAACGATAAAGATTTTGTATTCATCAACTTTATTTTGAATCACTTGCCTAAAGGATTGATCGGATTATTGCTTGCCGTGATCATAAGCGCTGCCATGTCTTCTACGGCATCAGAATTAAATGCACTGTCTTCCACTACTACCATTGATATCTATAAACGATTTCGTGGTGCAGGAAAAGACGATGATCATTTTGTAGTGGCTAGTAAATGGTTCACGCTGTTGTGGGGAATTATTGCTATCACATTCGCAAGTATCGTTTCTCTATTTGATAATTTGATTCAGCTCGTGAATATTATTGGATCTCTGTTTTATGGAACTATACTGGGAATTTTCTTAGTGGCTTTTTACTTCAAAAAAATCAAGGGTCATGCTATTTTCATCGCTGCATTAATCTCTGAAGCTGTTGTGGTCGCCTGCTATCTTATCGATCTCGCAGATAATGGCATTGATATATTACCGTTCCTTTGGTTGAATCCGCTGGGGGCTTTGTTGACCATTGGCCTCGCCTTGTTAATACAGTCGGGAAAAGGATCAAACACAGTAGAAACTCAGCCTATATTAAATGATTCACTCACCTAGAGAATCGCTCTATTTATCAAAAAGCCCGCTACAATTACTTGTGGCGGGTTCTTAATGTTATTTGAATACTAGCCTATTTCAAAGTGGCATCTAGATTGACTTTTGCTTTGAACAGTTTAGAAACTGGACAAACCTCTTTAGCCTTGTTAGCGATCTCTTTGAACTTATCAGCACTTATTTCTGGCACTTCACCAGTTAAAGTTAAATTGATTGTAGTGATCTCTCCGTCTTCAAAAAGAACTTTAGCATCCGTATGTAAGTGTGTCGCAGTAAAGCCATCCTCGTTCAATAAGAAGCTCAATTGCATGGTATAGCAACCTGCGTGTGCTGCTCCTAACAATTCTTCAGGATTAGTCCCTTTTTCTTCACCCTCAAATCTGGTTCCAAAGGAATAAGGTACATCGACCATCACTTTGCTATCAGTACTTATATGACCTTTTCCTTCTTTTCCAGTTCCTTTCCACTGTGCGGCTGCTTTTCTCGTAAATTTCATAGTTTTTGTTTTTATTAAAAATAATAATCGTGCACGGCTTGACCATGGCTTTTAACTAAGGTTTAAATCAAAAAACCACCCTGTTTAAGGATGGCTCTTATGATAAGTTCGCTTTCGCGAAAGCGAAATAAACCTCAAAAACTATATTCCAATCCCAATTGTGCATTGAACGTAAAGGGTGAGTCGATTGCCGAAATGCGATAAACACGCAATTGTTTCTTGATCATGGGCTCAAGATTGACGTTTATCCTGCGAGCAAGGTGATATCTAAACTGTACTCCAGCGCCTATGGCAAAAATATTATCATAATAGATACTTGATCTACCCAGGTCAGTGCGATCTGTATTTGAGATGGCACTTACCCTGTCCTCTAAAAGTACCATATAGCTCACATTCCCCATAATAGCTAGATCTACCTTACCTCGAATTAATCTATACCCAAGATCTAAAGGAATATTGAAATATCGCGCCTCTACCTCAACCAGTTGTGTGCCAGTTAGACTGGAAACATCCAGGTTGTTGCGGTATTTTACGTATTGAAGATTTGCCGCATCTATATTTTGAGGTAAAGGAATCTCGCGATTCAAGGTGACGCGTCCTGCTCCCAGACGGATAAACGCCGTGTTATCACCACCATAAACCAGGTAAGCCACCGGATCGAATTTTATAGTATTGGTACCCTTTACACCGTCCAATCGGTTATCCAATTGTGATTTTTTAAAGCCGCCCATATAGCTGTTTACAGATCCATATAATGCAACTCCCCAATCTGCCTTAAATTTATTCTGCTCTATGCTGACTGGTTTAGTTTCCTTAGGCAATTTGGATGACTTTGCGTTTTCAAATGAGAGCGAATCAGCTGTTGATGGTTCAGAAATTATATCCATTGTCATGCTGTTTAAATCCTTTAATTTCTCTTCAGCTGACGGATTTGCATATTCGTAATTTGTAATAGCGCCGTAGCGTGCATAAGTGGTGTCTGCAATAGTTAATAACATTTCCCTATGAGCAGATGATTGCTTGTTGTTTGCATTGGTTAATGATTTTGAGAATGACACAACACTTTTATTAATGGGCTTTGATGCTTCCTGTATCGTGTTATTCTGGTTGATTTTATCTATACTATCTGTGTTAACAGATGATGCTGGAGTCTTTTGATCGCTACCTTTAGAGTCTATGATAGTAGATTCTGGCATCCATTCTACCGCTGCTAAATTATTAGTAAATGAGGCGAATAATAGAGCCAACAAGAGAAAAAGCCCGAGAGCAAAAAGTATCCAAAATAGAAATCTACGTCTACGTTTTTTCTCTAAGTCTGATCTTATCCTTTCCCAAACCCTATCATGCGGAGTCTTATCCAATTGTCCCAATCGCTGCGAGGTAACCTCTACTATGTTCTTGCGATTCTCCATGATTAATACTGTTTATTATTTCGTAAATCAGTCAATTTTTGACTTAATATTTTCTTTGACCGTGATAAATTGCTCTTGGATGTGCCTACCGTAATACCAAGAGAGTCCGCTATCTCTTTATGTGAAAAACCATCCATCTGGTAGAGGTTAAAAACCAGACGGTACTGGTCTGGTAATTCTTGAACTACCTGTAGTATCTCATCAATTGTAAAAAGGTTACCTGTATCAAATTCTTCCTCATCCACTTGAGCCTGCTGATCTGTGATCTGATGTTTAGATTTTCCAAGTTTGTATCTATCTATCGCTTTAAAAATGACGATCCTTTTCATCCAACCTTCAAAGGAGCCAGTTTCTTTGTATTTACGTATAGTTTTAAATATCACGATGAATGCATCGTGGAGAATATCCTCAGCGTCTTCCGTATTTCGGCTGTATTTTAGGGCAAGGTTGTAGAGGTCTTTCTTATATGTATGATATAGCTTCTCCTGATCACCCAGCTTTTGCTTACGGCAACCTATTATGATTTGAGATAATGAAGAGTTATTTTGATTCACTAGTTGTATTGCGCTATGTGCTTGAACAAGGTAAATAGATTGCCATCATTTGTGGAAGTTGAATAAGAAATCTCCACAGATCTATTGTCACTTCCTTCTTCAATATCTATCTCATAAATAAAATTTTCGAACGCAGAAGGGGCAAATGTTTCCATGATATAAGGAGAAACAGCTTTAGGTCTAAAGGTATTGACAGCTGTTGAGATTTGATCCTGGCGTAATAGGAACATAACCTTGCGTCCATACACCTTTTCATAGATTTCATAAAAGATATTACGCTGAGAAGTATAGGTCATTACTTCACGGTAAAGATTGCCACTGGCAGTGTTTGCATCGCTTGACCTATCTGTATGTTGTATAACATTTCCTAGACTATCAAACTGTATATCAACCTCCTGAGAATCCATGCCTGAGTTATCTACCAGCGATCGATTTAGGGATAACCTGTTTTCGTCATCGTCAAAACGCATAGTTCCCGTCGCTAGCCGCGCTAGTTGGGCGTTGCCGTCAAGTCTGAACTCGTCAAAGGTCACGGTATTATTTTGATGAGAGTAAGTATAGTTCAAGTATTCAGTCCCAGAGCCATCTTTAAAATTTGTATTGACAAGATTGTCGTTTTCGTAAATGAATTCTTGAGTATATTGAATAGCTGATCCCAAAGAGTAGGTGATTTTTGAAATACGATCATCTTCATAGGCATATCCCTTAGTTCCCTGAAGTAAGTCATCACGATCGTAATAATTGATCTGTGAGAGTTTACCTGCGTCAAATACGTACTCTTGAATGGAGTTGGGAAGTGGTGGGGTCTGGGTCGTGTTGTAGATGATGGTTTTAAAACTAGCAATACTTGGCTCTTCGTTTTCTTCGTTTAAAATGGGTTCAACACTACAACTGTTAAGAGTCAGTAAAAATAACAGGGAAAATGAATGATGTTTCATGGATGCCTTTTATTAATAGTATATCAAACTCCAAAAGGTTGCGTCTAAAAGTCAAAAAACCGCTCTGGTGTAGAACGGTTTTGAGATAAGCTCGCTTTCGCGAAAGCGAAATAAACAAGGTTGCATTACATTTTAACGCCCCACTCTTCTAATGAAATTTTATTCAATCTCACATAATCAGGGTTAGGTGCCGCGGCAGCAAGTGCCATAGATTTCTTTGCACTCTCGATAGCAGCATTTTTGTCTCCCATTTTAGCCTCGATCAAAGATTTAGTTCTCCACATCCAGTAGGCATTAGGGCTTTTAGCTGCAGCCATATCTATCCATTCTTTTGCTTGCTTGATGTCTTTTCCAGTTTCCAGATAAAAACTTGCGGCACTGAAATAGTCTGCAGCAGTAGGACCAGAAATGATGCGGTTGATGCTTGCCAGCATCTTCTCATCAGTAGGTACATTGAATGGAACTGAAACCATGGTCTTATCCCACATCATGTCTAGACTTGCACCATCCGTTTTCAAATTGTTGATGGCAATGGTAAAGTTTTCTGAAGCATTCGCCATTTTTACTGGCGTTGCCATTACTCGGGCTGCTACTAGACTATCGTCCCAATCTGCTGGTGTACCCCAGTTGTCTGTATTGCTGTAAAAGATAACTTCCCACTGATCTTTACCTGGCTTTGTATATAGCGCGTAATCACCAGCTTTTAGTTTCTGACCTCCTAGCGTTATGCTGTCTGTAAATGTGACTATGGTATTAGCATTAGCACCTGTTCTCCATACTTGATTAAAAGGAACTAATTCTCCAAAAATTTCACGACCGCGCATCGCTGGTCTTGAATAGGCGACACTAACATCAGTCAGTCCAACCGTTTGCATCAGTTTTGCACTAGGACTAGGCTGTACTGGAGTAATTTGAGCGTATGCTCCTAAGCTAATAAGGCAAAGGGCAGCTAGTAAAATTCTGTTTTTCATAGGTATTATTTAAGTGAATAAAATATCTTATGCTTTAGCGCCTGAAAAGAATATCATCTTTATAGCGACGATAAGCAATATAGCACCGAAAATCTTTTTAAGCATCTGTTGATTTAAATCTACGGCTATTTTAGATCCTAAATAACCTCCTACCACAAATGCTACGGCAATGACTAGCGCATAACGCCAGTCTAGTTGATGGCCACTGGTGTGATATGTATAAGCAGCAATAAATGTAACTGGCACAGCTAGCACGGCAAGGCTTAACCCTTGAGCTTGATGCTGGGTATAACCTAGAAACCAGATAGCCAGCGGCACCATGACTACTCCACCACCTACTCCTACACTCCCACTTAAAAAGCCTGCAATCAGGCCTAAAAGCAAGAGCAGCAATACAATTTCTACAGTCATAGCTCCTTTTTTCATATTATAATAATGGTGCCCACAACTTACAAAAAGACTCTTTAAATTTGTAGGTTAAGGATCGTTCTTTCCATTCTTCAAGATCTATTTGTTCGCACTCTTTTTTATCCTCATCAAACTTATCGTTGAGCTCCTGAGCAAATTCTTTGTCAAAAACGAGGGCATTGATCTCAAAGTTAATATCAAAACTGCGATAATCAATATTACAAGTCCCTATAGTCGCAAACATGCCATCGACTACCATTGTTTTGGAATGCAGCATTCCCTTGCAATACCAGAATATCTTGATCCCACATTCCATAATTTCCTCAAAATACGACCTGGAAGCGTATCGAGCCGCCCAGCTATCCCCTATTCTAGGCACCATAAGCTCTACCTCTACACCTGATCTTGCGGCACTTTTGATAGCTGTCAGAATAGCCTCGTTAGGAATAAAATAAGGTGTAGTGATGCGTATACGGGTATCAGCACTATTGATTCCTGTAAAAATAGCTTCCATGATATTGGACCAATCGGTATCAGGACCACTAGCTGCAATTTGTACAGGCTTGTTTTTTTTCTCGTCAATTTCAGGGAAAAAACTTCCTTCTATTTCTTCATCAGCGTCTTTAGAATACTGATCGTCACAAACAAAAAACCAATTGAGGAGCCATTGGGCTTGAAGACTTTTTACTGCATGACCTTCAATTCGCAGGTGGGTATCTCTCCAATAATCTTTAGGGTCACGGTCTGGCGTGTTCACATAATCATCACTCACGTTTATTCCTCCTAGAAAACCTATGTGACCATCTACAATAACAATCTTTCTATGATCTCGATAATTGGCTTTTCTAGTAAACCTTGAAAAGAGCACTGGCATGAATGGATAATGCAGGATACCAGCATCTGTCATTCTCCGCTTTGCAGCGTTGGACAGGTCGCTCCCAACGGAATCATAGATCAATTTCACGTTCACATCGCGTTTCCTTGCTGCTATCAAATGGTCAATAAATTTATTGCCGATGTTGTCATCATTGAAAATGAAGTATTCTAGATGAATATGATCCTTAGCTTGATCCAGCGCTTCAAAAATGGCTTCAAACGCATTTTCTCCGTTGTAAAGAAGCTTGAGGTCGTTACGCAGGGTCAATGGTGCTCGCTCATTATGCCTTAAAAGTTTCACCATTTTAAGACGATCTTCTAGAAATGTGGTCTCGTATTTTCCCAGTTCTTCTTCATCGTTCATCAGGCGCTTGTTCCACTTTGTTACATGCTCATGTGAATTGAGATCTTTACGTTTAAATATCTTTTGTTTGCGGTACTCCAGCCCAAAAAAGTAATAGATCGCTAGGCCTACAAATGGCAAAGCGACGAGAAAAAGTAAGGAGGATAAGGTTTTGTGAGGGTTCTGATTATTGCGTATTAAGAAAAATGCAGCACCAGTGGCTACCAGATAATTGCCGATCAATGATGCCAAAAACCAATTTTCTTGAACCCAATTAATCATGCTTATTTGTAATATCCAGCTTCAGGAATAGAAAGGTAGTATGTTTTTCTAGATTTATTGTTGAGTTTTGCCTCTCTCAACCATGGATTGTGAAGCTTGAGCACTTTGTAGGTGATTTTGTTCGCTTTCGCGAAAGCGACTAAATCATCCACCTCATAGTCCACTTTAATTTTAGTCACAGGTACATTTTGATATAAATGCTCTGGTGCCACGTGAAATCCATAGGATTCTGGCTTCTCAAGAATTTCTTTCAATGCCAAAATACGGAAGACATATCGCGCCGTCTCACTGTTCAACAATAAATCATAGTATTCGTCCTCCTCTTGACGGTCTTGCTGACGGTTCACACCTGCATTACCAGCATTATATGCAGCAGCAGCAAGCGTCCATGAACCGAAGTTTTTCTTGCTCTCTTTTAAATATTTGCAAGCGGCACGAGTGGACATTTCCATATCATAACGCTCGTCAACATTATCGTTTACTTCCATTCCCAACTCCCTTGCTGTGGCAGGCATCAATTGCCAAAACCCCTTTGCTCCCGCAGGAGATACGGCGTTTGACAAAGCACTTTCTGCAACTGCTAAATATTTAAAGTCATCTGGAATACCTTCTTCCTTGAGGATAGGTTCAATGATTGGAAAATATTTATTTGCCTTTTTGATCAACTTGATTGCGTTGGATTGAAAATATACATTAGAAAGCAATTCGTTATCAAAGCGCTCTTCAATATCAGGATCTGTCAACGGGACGTCTTCCCCTGCAAAGGAGAGACCTTCAGGCATGGGTAAGGAGTATACCTTGTAATCATTTACCAGCGAGTCTAACTGACCTCCAGTAGAACTACCAGCATTTTTTTCTGACAATTTCACCGCACCTAGGGCGATGAGAGAAACAACGGCTATAGAAAAGCCTAAGACAATCTTTTTCATCAGGAATTTTTTTTTAAATATATGAAGAATCCCAGCACAAGAAGTCTATTTACCTGCAATGATTTCAGGCAAATTTTCATTGAACCAGCGGTATCGATTTATAATCATAACGTGGGTTCCTCCCTTAACTGTAATGCAGTCTTTAATGTACTTAATAGGGAAAATGTGATCTTGATCTCCATGAATATGCACAATGCCTTTTAATGGTGTTGTTTGATCCCATTTGATCATTGTATCTAGTGCCCAGTCCAGGTAGCGCTGATTATTCATGTTCAAGTACCTTTTGTACAGCTCCATTTTTTTAGGGGCTATGCCGCGGCCAAACTTGCTCCACCAATCAAAATTTGCGATCAAACTTGTAGGTAATAGTTTATGTAATCCCGTTTTTTTTGACACTCTCATACGCCTGGGAAATTCTTGGGTAGATTTCACACTAGAAATGATAATCAATTTTTCCACCTCTATCAGCTTAGCCAATTCTTGCACGATCACACCACCAAAAGAAACACCTACCAAGACCGGTCGCTCATGATGAATTCCCTTCATCAACCTGCGGCAATAATGATCAAGTGGCTCTTTAGATTCTGGTAGAAGCCAGTCTAAATGATGTACCTCAAACTGACCCACGGGCAACGCAATATTTTCATAAATAAGCGGTGAAGCAGCCATTCCTGGCATAAAATACACGTGCGTCATGGGTTTGAGATTTTGTCAATCAAGGTTTTAACTTTAAGATACGAGCATTTCTAAGCGTATTGAGGTATCTTTACAAAGTTAAACAAGCAATTTTTACTCTTCTGCTAACCAGCTACATCTTTGCTTGAATGGTATAATAATTCTCAAAAAAGTAGAATGAGTCAAAAAGAATGATATGGATACGACTATGATTGAAATTACTGATAATGAATTTTTAAGACAATATCAGTGTAAATTTGATGGCACCCTAGCTAAAATCGAATACGCGCAGCAGGAACGCAAAATATTCCTGACTAAATTGATAATTCCAGAACCTCTAGACGATAATCCTACTTTTAAGGAAGATTTTTTGAAAGCGGTATTTGCGGACATTAGAGATAACAAGAAGCTCAAAGTAGTTCCTACACACCCTACCATAGCAGGATTTGTGCGCAAGCACCGCAATGAGTATAAGGAAATGTTACCTGTAGGAATCAGCATTTAAAAAGTAACTCTTCTAAGATTTCCATAGCAGTCGCGCCTCCTCAAGATCAGTAGGCGTATCAATGCCTATCGTGTGATTTGAAGTCTCGACCATTCTTATTTTTTTGCCGTACTCTAAGTAACGAATGCATTCGATCTTTTCTGCCAATTCAAGCGGTGTAGGGTCTGCTTTATAAAACTCCATCAAGGCTTTTTTACGGAACGCATAAATCCCTACATGCTTATAGGTTTTCACCTCAATATTCTTATCACGATGGAAAGGCAAAGGCGATCTTGAAAAATACAGGGCATTGCTCTTATTGTCTACAATCACTTTTACATTGTTAGGATTTTGAATGTCCTCCTCATCCTTTATGGTATGCATTAAAGATGCTAGGTCAATTTCAGCATCAGGATCATTTTCAAAAATCTCAAGCAAACGCTCAAGATCACCACGATTGGTGAACGGCTCATCACCTTGAACGTTAATCACGATATCTACCTCCATATCCTCCACTGCTTCTGCAATTCTATTGCTGCCGCAATCGTGATCTTTAATGCTCATGACAGCTCTACCATCGTATTGCCTTACCGTTTGATAAATATCCTTACTATCTGTCACTACGATAACTTCATCAAATAAACCAGTTCTTAAAACCGCCTCATAGGTTCGCACAATCACTGGCGCACCACCCAGATCTTGTAACAATTTTTTAGGGAAGCGTTGAGCCTCTAACCTAGCGGGTATTACAGCTATTTTTTTAAGCATATTAATAATTTACAGGCAGCGCCCAATAGAGTGATCTTTCCTCTTTAATAATGTTATGGCTATTCAAGAAATTTAGGAACTCCTGATACTGAGATTCCGTTTTAAAATACAGCTGGCGGTAACGGCCGTTAGAAAGCTTGAGACTTATGGTTTGATGCGATTCTTTTCCTTTGGCCACTGCATTTTTAATATCCGAAAAGCAGATGTTCGAACGAAATGAAATGGTGAAAATACCTAATGCAGTCAACGACAAAACGGAAATTGACTTCATACTATAAAAAGCTATCAATGTCAACTTTAACCAACCATCTAATGGTGTAAAGTATTGAGGCAAAAGAAATATTCCAGGTACAAATATTATCAGTTGAATAAACGCAATAGACTTTGCATTATCATTCAGTTCCAACTGCTGATCTTCTTCAGTCCAGCTCCATTGCGTTGCTTTGCGTTCTAGAAAACTCATGATTGTTCTTCTACTGCTGGGTTATTTCGCTTTCGCGAAAGCGAACTTCTCTTAAACATCTTGCGATACAGTTTACGGATGCCAAAAAACGTAAGAATTACCAGAATAACTGCAACAAAAGGGGCTAAAAGAGATACAATGCTTAAAACGGTTGAAAACAAGCCTTCTAGTGCGCTAATTACTGGATTTCCAACTCCAGCAGTCATAGTGGTACTCGCAGCTCGTGCTGCACTTGTGGTTGTCGCGATAGCTGCCGCAGTGCCACCACCAGCAATAATCGCTAGCGTCCAGCTATACAAAGGATCTAAATCACCTACAACGGTGACCATTGCTAAAGTTCCCGCAACTGTTGCTAATGGGATAGAAATCGTATCTAAAGCATTGTCCACGTAAGGGATAAAATAGGCGATTAACTCAAAAATTGAAGCTGCAGTCAACACTAAAATTGCGGTTAAGCTTCCCGCCCACTGCCAATTCTCACTCAGCGGAATCCAATCCATGTATCCCGCAAAACTAAGAAGTAACAAGGGTATAAATACCCTGAAACCTGCGCTGGCGGCAAGTCCCACGCCTAGACATATGCTTATAACTAACTCTAACATTGTTCTACTCTATAAAATTTTCATTTTTGAAGCCTATAAGGTACAAATTTGTTTTGGCTCTTGTTACTGCTGTATACAACCACCTCAAATACTCTTTACTAGGCCCTTCTGGCAAATAGGGTTGTTCTATAATGACATTTTCCCACTGACCTCCCTGCGATTTATGACAAGTGATCGCATAAGAAAACTTGACTTGAAGCGCATTAAAATATTGGTTTGCCTTGATTTCTTTGTATTGCTTCCATTTAGGTAACTTCAAGTAATCCATCCGTACCTCTTGATACAGTTTATTGCTTTGCTCATAAGTCAGCGATGGGGATTCTGAAGTCAAGGTGTCTAATAAAAGAGTGGTTTCAAAAGGTCTCGCATTTGGATAATCTACCATGCGCACCTTAACGTTAGCAAACTTAAAATCATAGATCTCTTTAAAATCAAATATTTCTAGTACCTCAATGATATCACCGTTTGCTATAAAACCAGCGTCACTGCTAGATTCCAACCAGTGGTAATTATTCTTCACTACCATCAGATAATCGCCTGTGGCCAGTTCGCTTTCGCGAAAGAGAATACGCGACCGTATTTGTTGGTTATAAAGATTTGCGCGTTTGTTAGAACGTACAATAATCGCTGTTTCCTCATGGCCCTGATTGTCATACGCACTCATGACCGTTTCCATGATCTCGTGACCATCAATCAACCGATGAATGTCAGGAAAAGGCATCACATTAAATTTAAAACTGGGGTCATCTTGCTCAATATGCTCTCTTATTTGAGTCGCGTTGTACAGAATACCAGATTCTACACTTTGCCTTTTAACCTCGTCAAGCTCAATATCTGTAACTTCTTTCAAATACCGTTGGCCTATTAAACCAGCATCCAGCGCTGGAGAGATATCCAGTTTGACTGGAGGTAACTGTGCCGTATCCCCTATAATGATAAGTTTACACTTATAACCGTTATAAACGTATTCAATCAAATCATCTAGAAGCGATCCATTACCGCCGAACATTTTATTATCTGCCGCAACATCAGGAATCATGGAGGCTTCATCCACTATGAACAAAGAGTTTCTATGCTTATTTACCTTGAGGCTGAATTGGACATTTCCTGATCCCTGACCTTTAGGAAAATAGATCTCGCGATGAATGGTAGCTGCCTGTTGATTGGAATAATTACTAATGACCTTAGCGGCTCTTCCAGTAGGTGCTAGAAGCACTGCACTTTTTTTTATTTTCCAAATACTCTTAACCAGGCTACTAATTATTGTAGTCTTTCCCGTACCTGCATACCCACGCAACATAAAAATACGGTCCTTTTCTGGATCGAGAATAAAGTCTGCAAGCTCCTCTAGGGCACGTTCTTGCTGGAAAGTAGGTTCAAATGGAAAGTCAAGTTTGAGAATCTTAAAGAAATCTTGTGGAGTCATGAACTTGTTCTGGAAAACTTGAGGATAAACTTAGTTCAAAAAAAACGGTGCTCACTAGGACGAGTGAAAAAAAATTGTAGATTTGTTTCCTTTGAAATTAAGCTAATAAACAATTCTTCTTATGTTCAATTTGATCTTATCGGTAGTCTTAGGTATTATAGTGCTGGTACTACTTGCGATATTCATCAATAAAATCCCTCGTAAACTACATATCATTATCATATTGGTATTGTTAGCACTCATCGGATTTTTCGGTTACAAACTTTATCAATCCATCGCAGAGCCTGTCAAATTTGAAGAGGTAAAAGAGGAGCGCTACAAACAAGTAGTGGAGCAATTGATCCAACTTAGAGATGCAGAAGTTGCTCATAAGTTAATCACTGGTAAATACACAGACGATATCGAGGCTCTAGCTCGATTTATAGATACTGCGCAGTTTGCGTTGATCTCTAAACGTGATAGTAGTATTGTTGATGTTGAGAAAAACAAACGTTACGGTCTGACTGGAACTGGTGGATATTATAAGGAAATTACCATTATTGATACCTTAGGATTCAAATCAGTAAAGGATTCTCTTTTCAGCAATGTAGATGTACGTAACTTGTTGAAATATAAAATTGAGGGAGCTCCTGGGCAAATTTCTCTAGAAACTGGAACAGTAGCCGATGCGGATAACCAAATAGGTGTATTTGCTGCCAAAGCTTCTAAAAAAGACATTCTATTTGACCAACCGGAGCGTCTGGTACAAAGAGAACTAGAGATAAAAGCTGTAGAAGCCATCGATGGACCTGAAATCACTGTGGGGAGCTTAGAAGAAGTTTCTACTAGCGGTAACTGGCCTAGACAATATGCAATCAATCGCAACTAGTACTAAATCTCACAACCACAAAAGTCTGTCCGTCTTGATTCATCAAGATGGACTTTCTTTTTATATACATACGACAGACCAGATCCTATCTGCCATTAATAAGCAGTTCAAGCATTCTTCCAACCCCATCGAGATCTTGAAAAGCGTCGAAGATTGTTTTGCAAAAGAGTCAGAATTGAACCAAGATTTTGATCAAGTAAAACTGATTTACCATCACGATATTTTCACGCTGGTACCCAAAGAGTTGTTTAAAGAATCTCATGCAGCAGACTATTTGAAATACAATACCAGGCTCTTGCAAACTGACACACTGAGTGTGGATGAAGAACTCTCTGATACTGGAGCAAATTTGGTCTACGTGGCCTATTCTAATATCAACAACTATTTCTATGAAAAGTATGGTAGCTATTCTTACTTCCACTATTCTGCCTTGGTATTACAACAACTCGGTAAGTTGGGCGATGGTTTGTTTATAGAAGTAATGCCATCTCATTTTTATTTGACCATTTATAAAGAGGGAAAACTGATCGCACATAATTTGTTCCAGCATGAGCAAATAGAAGATATATTATTTTATACACTCTATGCAGCGGAGCAGAATCAGTTGGATCCAGAACTGTTTCGTTTGACTATTATTCAAGAGGTACAAGATCAAGAGTTATTTGATTTGCTTTATACCTATGTGAGAGAAGTTTCCTTTATACCCAACTACTCAGATTACCTAAACCATCTCGTATGCGCATAATCTCTGGCATTCATAAGGGCCGTAGAATTCAAGCTCCTAAGAAACTACCCGTTAGACCTACCACAGACATGTCTAAGGAAGCTCTTTTTAATATTCTGCGTAACCAAATACATATTAGTGGCATCAAGGTTTTAGAGCTTTTTGCGGGCAGCGGTAACATGTCCTATGAATTTGGTAGTCGCGGCGCAGGGTCGATCCTTGCGGTAGACGAGCATATGCCATGTATTGCATTTATCAAGAAAACAGCAGAGTTGCTTGATCTGCCTATTGACACGGTAAAAGCAGATGTTTTTACTTTTCTCAAAAATCATAAAGGCAGCTACGATATCATATTTGCTGATCCACCCTATGCGCTAGAAGAATCTCAATTTCTAGAAATAGTCGATTCGATCATGGAGGGCAACCTGGTCGCTGAGGACGGCCTGGTAATTATAGAACATTCTAAGCATACAGACCTGAGCAGTCACCCGACCTTTGATAATGCTCGCAAATATGGCGGAACTGTATTCAGTTTTTTCAAAGCTCCTGATTCTCCAAACGAGGGATAATGGACCGAATTAGAAGGTAGTGAGGCATGAGGCATGAGGCATGAGGCATGAGGCATGAGGCATGAGGCATGAGGCATGAGGCATGAGGCATGAGGCATGAGGCATGAGGCAAAATTAAAAATTCGCAATCACAATGTTTGCATCAAATTGAAAATTGACAACCGGAAATTGAGATTTGGAACGTTAGACCTGAAACTTGGAACTTAAAATCAATAATTAAAAAAAGCAGGCCTATAAGCCGGATCCTGTAGCCTCGCACAAACGAGACTCTCTATCATTTATCTAGGATCGCAATTACTCACGACCTCAAACTGCCTACCCTTCAGAATCGCGCGGATCGCGCTCAAACTCTAATTTACGCGACATTTCACCACATAGAGTTTACCTGGTTTCACTACAGCATTACCTGTACATTCTTTCTGTTGCACTGGTCCTAATTCGTTCTCGCTTTCGCGAAAGCGAACCGACGGCCGTTAGCCGCTATGTTATCCTATGGTGTCCGGACTTTCCTCCCCAACTTGCGTTGCGACGATAGAGCGGCCTGCTGTGGCAAAATTAGAAGAATAATCGGCTAACTGTTGATAATTTTAAGAAAAAGAAACACAACTTACCATGTGTTACCGATGGTTGATTTTATCTTTGGCGCGCATGGAACCCTTTATAGTATCAGCCCGTAAATACAGACCAGAGACCTTTGAAGATGTCGTGGGACAATCTGCTATTACTAAAACGCTGGAAAATGCTATTGAAAGCAATCACTTAGCACAAGCTTTGCTATTCACTGGGCCTCGTGGCGTAGGTAAAACTACCTGTGCTCGTATCCTTGCTAAAAAGATCAATCAACACAATGTTGCCTATGATCCAGATGAGGATTTTGCGTTCAATATTTTTGAGCTGGATGCTGCGTCTAACAACAGTGTTGATGGCATACGTGAGTTGATCTCCCAAGTGCGTATTCCTCCACAAGTAGGTAAGTACAAGATCTATATTATTGATGAGGTTCACATGTTGTCCACACAGGCATTTAATGCCTTTTTAAAGACTCTTGAAGAGCCGCCAGCGCATGCTATTTTCATACTCGCAACTACTGAAAAGCACAAGATCATCCCTACGATTCTTTCTCGTTGTCAGATATTTGATTTCAAGCGCATCACAGTCAGCGATATGCGCGAGCATTTGAAACGCATTGCGATCAAAGAAAATATTGATGCTGAGGAAGAGGCACTCCAGATCATAGCCCAGAAAGCAGACGGAGCCTTAAGGGATTCCCTGTCTATTTTTGACCGTGTCGTTAGTTTCTCTGGTAAAGATTTAACCGTCCAAGCAGTGACGGAAAATTTGAACGTACTGGATCGAGATACGTATTTCAGCATGACGTCGCTGATTTTAGAAAATAATATCCCTCAACTATTGATTGACTATGACCAGATCATGGTCAAAGGATTTGATGGGCAGCACTTTTTAAATGGTTTAGCATCTCACTTTAGAGACCTTATGGTTTGTAAAGATGAGCGCACCCTTGTATTGCTAGAATTAGGGGAAACTACTAAGCTAAAATATCAAGATCAATCTCGTGTGACCGGTATGGAGTTTCTCAAAACTGCCATCGAAATCACAAATGATGCAGATCTAAAATACCGCAACAGCCGCAATCAGCGTTTGCTTGTGGAGTTATGCTTGATGCAATTGGCCTCCATCCTACTTTCAGAGGATGGTCAAAAAAAAAAGCCTCTAAAGTACATACTTCCAGCTAGCACCTTTGCTGATATGCAAGTGGCTGAGCCTGCCACCGATAAAATACCCAATCCCATAAAAGCAGAGGTTCAAGAGAATACTACCAATACTCCAAGTCCCTCGCTAGATGTAGCTTCCCATTCCACAGAAGGAACTCAAACAGTTTCAGTCAAGGAAGAGAAAGCACAACCATCTCCTTCAGAAAACCCTGATCCTGAACAATCATTGATGGAGAGAAGGAAAGCATTATTAGAAAAAAGCAAAAATAAGGTCAGTTCACTATCGCTGCAAGGAATTGAACGCAAGAAAGAACATTTAGAGAACAAAAAAGAAGCCACTGTTGTCCATGATAGCTTGCCTGAACGTCCTTTTACGGAGGAAGAGCTGGTATTAGTCTGGGACAAATATGTAGAACACCTAAAGGAACGCGGCTCACTCATACTCGCTAGTATTTTAAATGTTGATAGCCCTAAACTTAAAGGCACAAAGGCACACTTAAGGTTTCCTAACGCTTCTATGAAGGAAGATTTGGATAAAAATATGGGCCAAATTCTTGAGTTTTTAAAACGAGAATTGCAGAACTATCAATTAACAATAGAAATTGCTGTAGACAAATCTGTACAGAAGAGATATGTGTATACAGATCAGGAGAAATTTCAAAAGCTGGTAGACAAAAACCCTTCGATAGATAAATTGCGACAAGCTTTCGATTTAGAATTTTAAACAAAAAAAACTGCACCTGTTGGATGCAGTTTTTTTTGTTCCGCTTTCGCGAAAGCGATTACAATTTATAAGTTACTGTAAGTTGGTAAAATCTGTTTTCAGCTTCAAACCCTTGATCTCCTAATGCGGTACCTTCAAAAATGTTAGTAAAGCCATAGCCATATCTAGCATCGATGCTAAAGCTGTTCGTCAATTGAAAACCTACACCACCAACGCCTAACAAATCACTAGCATAATAATCCCCATCGTCATTGTCAGAAACATTCAGTGCAAATTTAGGCCCTGCATTAAGGTACAAAAGGTCAGTAAGGTGAAATTGCGCTAGAAAACCAGCAGTCAACCAGTTTGTTTTGAAATCAATGTAGTCTCCATCAGCAGCTTCAAATGAATCTTCTTTTGCTCCTAAAGCACTAAATCCCAGCTCTGGAACTAATGAAAATGTATTTCCTAGAGGGATTTCTGCAAAAAATAAAACTTCAGGAGCGATTCTAGAATCGGAATCTGAGAAATAATCCGTTTCTAAATTAGAGTAATTAAGTCCCAAGCGAATGCCATAAGTGGTTTCACTGCGCACTTGAGCGGCACTGAAATTAAATACTCCTAAGGCAATACATATAAGTAGTAGTTTTTTCATGTTCTGTTTTTAAAGATTTAAATGTAGCTAAAAAAGTCTAATGACTGGACTTCTGTATTTTGGAATTGTAAATTGATTTGATAATTCCATCGGTCAAACCGATTTTCGGTACGTGAATATTCTTAGCCTCACTCCATTTCATAGCTCTCAAATAGATGCGACATGCAGGGATAATAACATCTGCCCGGTCTTGATTAAGGGCAAGGTGGTACACACGTTCTTCATAAGTAAAACTTTGCAGTTTTTCATAGTAGCTTGCTAGATAGAAATAGGACAATGGCTTACCGTACAACTTCCCGCTATTCTTAAATATGTTATTGATATTCCCTCCAGATCCTATCAGTTCAATTCGATCGTAAGGTTCGCAAACTTTTTTCACCCATTGCTCTGCCTCTGTCCACAGATTGCTTTTCACCATGTCATTTAACAAACGAACGGTTCCTATTTTAAAAGATTTGGATTCAACTGCATTACCATTAGCAAAAAGTGTAAACTCTGTACTACCACCACCTACATCAACGTACAGATACACCTTGTTTTCATCAATAATATCATGTAAGTCAGTCATCGCAATCATTGCAGCTTCATGTGAACCATCAATAATTTCAATATTAATTCCTGAGAGCTTTTTGATAACTTTAGTTACCTCCTTACCATTATCAGCATCACGCATGGCACTAGTGGCGTAGGCTTTATAATCTGCCACCTCGTGAACATCCATCAAATTTTGGTAGGATTTCATGGTTTTCACCATGCGTTCTACATTATGATCAGATATGTGCCCTTTAGTGAAAACGTCCTGTCCTAATCGTATGGGAACACGAACAAGACTCGTCTTTTTAAAAACTGGTGCTAGATCATCAAAGGTATTTACAGTCGCAACTAATAATCTAATCGCGTTTGATCCTATATCTATTGCTCCATATTTTACTGTTTTGAATCCCATCAAGCGTCATTTTTATTTTCGTAATACTGGTAGGTGGCATATTGTGACCTGATCTTAGTTTTACCATTTGAAACGTAAGAATTGGATTGCTCTTTATCAATAACTCGAGCTTTCACATTGTCATTCCAGCATATATCAAAAGTTTCCAAAATTTCTCTTTTCACATCTTCATCATAGATAGGACAAGCAATTTCCACACGACTGTCAAGGTTGCGCTGCATAAAATCTGCACTTGAAATATAAACCGAACTATTGCCGTCATTATGGAAGTAATAGACTCTAGGATGTTCTAAGTATCGATCGACAACACTGATAGCTTTGATATTCTCACTCATTCCCGTTACCCCAGGAACCAGACAGCAAATACCACGCACAATGAGCTCTATCTTTACACCGGCCTGCGAGGCTTGGTAGAATAAGTCAATCATTTTGAAGTCAGAGAACGAATTTAATTTTAAGCGAATGAGTGCATGTTTTCCTGCTTTCGCGAAAGCGATCTCTCGACGAACCAATTGCTCAATTCTAGATCTTAAAAAGTTAGGACTTACTAGCAGGTGCTCGTATTTATGCTGTTTGTAGTTGACCTGGAAGAATTCAAAAACGCGTTCTACCTCCTTTAAAATTCTCTTATCTGCAGTAAACAAAGTATAATCTGTGTATACACCCGCAGTAGATTCATTGAAGTTACCGGTGGAAACAAAACCATAGCGCTTCAACTTGCCCTCTTCTCGCCTTGTGATCATACAAGCTTTGCAATGCACCTTCAGACCAGGTACTCCAAATATCATCTGGATGCCTTCTTCTTGCATCAATTCGGCATAATTGATATTTGCCTGCTCGTCAAATCGGGCTTGTAATTCTATGGAAACAGTAACCTGCTTTCCGTTTTTTGCAGCATTGATAAGAGAACCCGCAATTTGTGAGACTTCAGCAAGTCTGTATATGGTAATCTTCACCTCTTCTACATGAGGATCTAATGCAGCTTCTCTTAAGAATTTAGTAGTATTTGCAAAGGTGTGATATGGAGCGTATTGTAATATATCTTTCTCTGCAATACGCTTTAAGAGCGACCCTTTAATGTCAATACCTTTTATAGGTAATGGGGCTTGCTGTTCATAGAGCAAGTCTTTACGTCCCAAACTAGGAAATTTGAGATAATCACGGCGGTTATGATACCTACCACTAGGAATGATGGAATCCATATCATCAATCTCCAGCTTACTCATGATTAAATCAATGGTGTCTTTACTTATTTCTCTGTCAAATACAAATCGAACAGGATCACCGTCTTTACGATCATAGACACTGTCCCTTATCTTCTCAAGTAGACTCTTCTTTAAGTCCAGATCTATATCTAGTTGAGCATCCAGGGTCACCTTAATCATATGCGCCTCAATTTCTTGATACTCAAAGATGCTGAACAAGTAATGCATCCTGTGGCGTATCAAATCATCAATCAATATAACATACTGCTTCCCATCTTCTAGATCTGGTAGTACTACAAATCGATTGAGATGTTTAGGTTTTTCAATAAGAGCGTGTCGTATTTCACCATTTTTGAAAGTCATACGTACTGCTAAGTACCCCATTCCATCCTGTAAAGGTGGGAACGGTGCTTTGCCATCAATCATGATGACCCCTAAAGCTGGACTTACTTTCTCATTGAAATATTTACGGATGTACATCTCGTGTTCTTTCAACACTTCCTTCTCATCAACGATGATGATATGTTCTTTAGCCAGTTCATTTTCCAAATCATTCAAAATTTGAAAACTCAGCGTTTGATCTTCTATTACCGTTTGATTGATCTCGTTCAACAAATCCCCAGCAGATATACCTCCTAGAGACTTAGTAGCATTCTTACCTGCACGGTAAATGCGTTGAATCGTGGCATACCTGACCTTAAAAAATTCATCTAGGTTATTCGAAAAAATACCTAAGAATCGCAAACGTTCGATAAGTGGTACTGTAGGATCATTAGCTTCCTGAAGGACACGAGCATTAAACTTGAGCCAGGATAATTCCCGGTTGAAATAGCGTGGGGTCATTATAAGTTTTTAGGGAATAAATGGAATGTTGTTTTTCCATTTGTAATCGTTTTCCAAGTATTAGATTCAAACTCGATCATTACCGTTCCCGTAGTGGGCACATTGACAAAGCGTTCACTGCCTAATAAATTGGCAAGGTCTGTCAAACCATGATTATGGGAAACTAACATGGCACAATTGATATTCTCATCAATGGTCTTTACTATTTCTAGTAAATCTTGAGAATCAAAAGTATAGAGCGCTCTCTTTAATTGAAGCTTTTTAAGATCATAATCTATATATTCTGTAAGTATGGTAGCCGTTTGCAAGGCTCGAGCCGCAGTGCTAGACCATATCACATCTGGTCTACTAGGGAATTCTCTTAGTGATTTTCCTATGGCATGCGCATCATCAATACCTTTTTGAATCAATGGGCGGTCATGATCTCTAACATCAAATTCCCAGCTGGACTTCCCGTGACGAACTAAAATTAACTGCTTTCTCATTAAGGTTGTAATCTTTTAAAACTCCAGGCATCCTCTTCCTGAGTATACAAAATTCGATCGTGAAGTCGATTGGGACGCCCTTGCCAAAATTCAAAACATACAGGGGTGCATTTATATCCACCCCAAAATTCAGGAATAGGAACTTCTTGATTTTCAAAACGCTTCTCTACTGCAGCTAATTGTGCCTCGAGAGCCTCCCTAGAAATAATAGTTTCACTTTGATCACTCGCCCAGGCTCCCAACTGGCTGCCACGAGGTCTGCTGTTGAAGTAAGCAAGAGATTTTTCCCGGCCCACTCTCTCCACATGGCACTTCATCATTATTTGCCTTTCCAATGCTGGCCAAAAAAAGTGAACGCCTATTTTAGGGTGAGAATCTATAGCTTCCGCTTTTTCAGAAGTATAGTTGGTATAAAACAGAAAACTCCCTTCTTCAATTTCTTTTAAGAGAACCACTCGGGACTTAGGAAAACCATCTTTACTTATAGTACTTACGATCATTGCGTTGGCCTCTTCGACACCTGGACTATTTTCAGCATCTCGAAACCACTGTTCAAACGTCTTGAATGGATCCTGGCTCAGATTCGATTCTAGTAATGCATCCTTTTCATAGGATTTTCGGGAATCGTGGAGGTCTTTTTGCATGAACTTTATTTCTATGCAATTTAAGGATTTGGCTATAGAAGTCATAACCATAAACAAAGCTTTCACATTCCAATTAAGGAATTTAGTTAAGAAGTAAAAGTAAGAGAGCAATGTGTTCGCTTACGCGAAAGCGAACATATCTTAATCTCAATTGCTATAAGGATGAGAGCAATCAGTACATTGTGCATTTCTGAAAATAGGGCGATAAAAAAAGTCCATCAAGCAAAGCTTGATGGACTCATGACTACATCCTTGCGGATCGTCGTCGGGGTGGCAGGATTCGAACCTGCGACCTCCTGCTCCCAAAGCAGGCGCGATGACCGGGCTACGCTACACCCCGATTTTAATTTGTGTCAGTATCGGTTCTGACATTATTTTTTTGCGGAGAGACAGGGATTCGAACCCTGGCGACGGTTACCCGTCGACAGATTAGCAATCTGCTCCATTACCACTCTGGCACCTCTCCAATTTTAAAGAACGGCTACCATTTCTGAAAGCGGATGCAAATGTAAACTTTGTTTGCATTTGTCCAAAGGATATTATTGAATTTTTTGAGATTTTACTCTGGATATTCTATTCGCAAATGGTACATGCTGGCTAACTTCTTTTTTATCACAGTTTTAATGGATTCAATTTGTTTAAAAGTAATATCAGCATTGAGAAATTGTCCTGCTGCCATTTGAGAATTGATAATACTTTCTACTAATTTATCTATGGCAACACTGCTAGGTGCTTTTAAACTTTTAGAGGCAGCTTCTACGCTATCAGCTATCATAAGGATGGCGGTCTCCAGACTGTAAGGTCTAGGTCCTGGATATCTAAATAAGGATTCGTCTACGTCAGGATTTTCTTCTTTGGCTTTTTTATAGAAATAGTACACTAGACTATCGCCATGATGGGTTCTTATAAAATCGATGATGCGATCTGGGAGATTGGATTTTTTAGCAATTTCAACCCCATTTATGATATGATCGATAATGATTTGAGCACTTTCTTCTGGATCAAGGTCGTCATGAGGGTTGATTCCATTTCCTTGGTTTTCTGTAAAGTATGTAGGATTTGCCATTTTCCCTACATCATGATACAAGGCTCCAACTCGTACAAGCATGGAGTTTGCCCCTATTTCATTAGCAGCAGTTTCTGCAATATTGGCTACATTAAGAGAGTGATGAAAGGTTCCAGGTGCTTTGTTGGAAAGTTCTTTGAGTAGTTTAGAGTTGGTATCTGATAATTCTAGCAAGGAGACATCACTAACCAGGTTGAATATTTTTTCAAACACATAAATCAACGGCCACACAAATAACATGGCCAAACCACAGAGCACAAAATAGATGATGCGACTCCATTCCCAGCCTATAACTCCACCTTGGTAAACCGCATAAAAGGCAAAGTAGGAGATAAAATAGACGGTAACTATCTGACCTACTGTAATAAATAGATTCGCACGTTTATAAATTTCTTTACCTGATAGGATCGTAACAATTCCTGCCATCATCTGTAAGAATAAGTATTCACCACTTGATGGTACCACAAAACTCAAAATGAAAATGATGATAACGTGACTGAAAAGTCCCAATCGTGCGTCAAAAAATGCCTTGATAATTAAAGGCAACATGCACACGGGTACGATATAAACAAAGTCTGCATCTATTTTAACCACAGAGGCGGTCAAGACAACAAATAAGCAAAGGTTAAAGTATATAAAGAGTAACTTCTTGTTGCTATTATAGACCTCATACCTGTATTTATGAATGAATAGCATGAGCATAGTCAACGCCATACCTATAAGTACTAAATACCCTAGTAATTTCCAATTGTACTGAGAGTCAGACCAAGTCTGAGACTCATAGGTGTTATTAAGCGTATTAAGTATCTGGAGTTTGTCACCCTCTACAATTTCGCCTTGAGCGATAATCCTAGCATTCTGAGCGATAAGACCTCTGGTGGGAAGGATCTTTTCTACCTCGCTTTGAATATTGAGATCCGTAAGCTCTTTATCATAAAAAACATTAGGCTGTACTAGCACTAAAAGCCGTCTAGTAAGTATGCCTTGAAGATCGTTTGAAAAGCTAGCGTAAACCGCACTCAAATTTTTCTGCAATTCGCCAGGCAATATCAGATCACCATAAGTCAACTGGGTCAACTCGTTATCTCTTTTTAGCACAATAGGGTGGATGTCTTTTAGGTCCTGTAGATCCTCTAGATAGCCTACTTTATAAAGGTCTTGCAAGAAACTGCGAGTAACTCTTTGATACCGTCTGGAGGTTGCTTTATACAAACTATCACTGATGGCTGACTTGACACTTTCATCAAATCGATCTAGAAGTTCATTTGTATTTACAGGTTTACTGTAAAAATGCCTGGGCGTCTGTTCAATCGCCTGCTGCTTTTCCTCTTCTAAAACCTCTTTGTCTTTGAGAATGGCAAATGAAAAAGGTGCGTATAAGGTTTCATACTCCCAGGGCTCCCCTTGAGCGTAATCATACTTAAATCGATCACTTTTAGGGAAAAAATAGACAATAACTGCAGTACAAGCTGCGATTAAGAATATTTTGACGATCAAATCTTGATGCCTGTACAATCGATTCTTTGATGTATTCATGTTGCAAAATAACGACTTAGCTAGCAATTTACGGGAGGAATCTCTTACGGTATAGCTTTTCCTTGATTATTGATAAAAAATAGGAGCTTAAATTGTTATTTTCGCATAAAAAGTAAGAAATGAAAAAGGTTGTTATTGTATCCTATGCGAGAACCCCAATAGGAAGTTTTATGGGTGCTTTGAGCACCGTACCAGCTACAGAGTTGGGTTCCATTGCAATTAAAGGTGCCTTAGAAAAGATTCAATTAGACCCTAAAGAAGTTCAAGAAGTTTACATGGGTCATGTAGTTCAATCCAACTGTGGTCAAGCTCCAGCAAGACAAGCCGCAATAGGCGCTGGTCTCAATATTGAAACTCCAGCTACCACCATCAATAAAGTTTGTGCTAGCGGGATGAAGAGTATAGCTATGGCAGCACAAGCGATCGCTTTAGGCGATCAAGATGTTGTAGTCGCAGGTGGAATGGAAAATATGAGCATGATACCACATTATGTGCACATGAGAACTCCACAAAAATTTGGTCCTTCCACAATGGTGGATGGAATGCAAAAAGATGGTCTCGTTGATGCCTATGACAAAAATGCCATGGGAACATGTGCAGATTTATGTGCCCAAGAAAATGGATTTTCTCGAGAAGACCAAGATGCCTATGCCATACAGTCTTATAAGAGGTCTGCTGCTGCGTGGGAGTCAGGAAAGTTCAAAGACGAAATAGTTCCTGTAGCCGTAAAACAAAGACGTGGTGACGACATCATAGTCGATCGCGACGAGGAATATACCAATGTCAAACTGGATAAGATTCCTACATTAAGAGCTGCCTTTAGTAAGGACGGTACAGTAACCGCAGCAAACGCGAGTACAATTAATGATGGTGCGGCTGCTTTAATTCTTATGAGTGAGGAAAAAGCCAAGGAATTAGGAGTTACACCACTAGCAACAATACTAAGTTATGCCGATGCAGCAGGGGAACCGGTAAGATTTACTACAGCACCATCTAAAGCAGTCCCTAAAGCTCTTGAAAAGGCAGGACTCTCCTATAATGATGTCGATTATTTTGAATTAAATGAAGCTTTTGCTGTGGTTGGTTTGGCTAATATGAAAATCATGGGCTTGACAGATAAAAATGTGAATGTCTATGGTGGTGCAGTTTCATTAGGACATCCATTAGGTTGCAGTGGAGCACGTATTGTGGCAACTCTTCTAAGCACGCTCAAAAATGAAGGTGGTAAAATAGGTGCTGCAGGTATTTGTAATGGTGGCGGTGGAGCTACGGCTCTAGTAATCGAGGCATATAAATAAATGAAATACGGGATCTGCCCCATTTCTATTGTTCCATTACGATTGGAAGCAAGAGATCAAAGCGAAATGATCTCTCAGGTGTTGTATGGTGAAGTTTTTAAAATCATAGAGTATCGTAAAAAATGGTCCAAAATCAGGCTGCATAATGATCAATACGAAGGTTGGTTAGACAATAAGCAACTACTAGAAATTTCTAGCGAGGAATATCATGAATTAGCTGATGGCCTTGATATCGCTTTCGCGAAAGAACCACTGAGCATCGTAACTCACAAAGACAGCACATTGAGTACTCTAGTTTTAGGATCTCAAGTGTCCTCAGCTAGTTTTTTGGGAGATAAATTCCAAAGTGACACAGTTCGGGAGCAGGCCCAGGCTAGTAACAAAGAACAAATAATTGACCATGCACTTTTAATGTTGAACGCTCCTTATCTATGGGGTGGCAGGAGCTGTTTAGGTATAGATTGTAGTGGGTTTACCCAGCTTATGTACCGATTGAATGGATATCGTCTTTCAAGAGACGCTAGCCAACAAGCCACACATGGTCAGGTATTGAGTTTTATAGAAGAATCAGACCCTGGAGATCTCGCCTTTTTTGATAATACTGAAGGAGCTATCACTCACGTAGGGATCATCATGAAGGATAACCATATCATACATGCCCACGGAAAAGTACGAATTGATAGGCTTGATCAAAGCGGTATCTTCAATTTAGATTCTGGTAGTCATACTCATAAATTGAGAATGATTAAAAAAATATTGTAAACTCTATTGGTATTGTCAAACAATAAAAAATCCCGCTTAAAGCGGGATTTTTCATCCAATATATTTCAAGTGATCTTTACATCTTTGTTTCCAATGCCGCAGCCTTATCATTCATTTCTAGAAATTTGTAAAGGCCTAGTAATGTCTGTTTTGCACTGGCTTGCTCTGGTTTGATTTCAACCACTTTTTCAAGATGCTTTGTTGCCATAGTGTAAAGTTTAATTTGATCTTCAGCACTAGTTTCATCCAAATTTCCTTTATTGATATAGGCAACTGCTATGTTGTTTTGAGTTACAAAGTTGTCTGCTTTCAACTCAATGCTCTTATTGTAATAATCAATCGCCTGATCCCAATTTTCCTTCTCACCAGCTGCAATACCTAGATTCTCAAATACTCTAGGATCTTTAATTTCAGTGTTTAATTCTTTGATCGCCTTCTCATACTCGTCTTTCATACCTAATAAAAGATAAATGTCTGCGGAAGCGGTTGAAAGACTAGCATCATTTGGATTGTTTTTCATAGCATCCATAGCCAATTTTCTTGCTTTGTCCACTTCACCATCATTCTTATAAATCCACGCAAGATTCGTGATCAAAGACCCTAGTTGAGAATCTGATTTCTCGATTCGTACATCTTTAAAATCACCTGACATCACTGCATATTCAGCCGCTTTTTTATTGGGGAATGTTGAAACCACTCCATCCTTAACGCCTGTAGCAACTACAGTTTCCTCTTCACCAGTATAACCTTCTTTTACCAACTGCTCGTAATTAGCCTTTGCAGAGGAAAACTCACCAATCCTATAAGCTAAATTCGCGGCATTTTCTCTCATTTTCTGATTGTCTGGATTAAGCTCTAGCAGATAAATTACATTATCCAATGCTGCCTTTTGATCTCCAGACTTTAGCTTTTTTTGAGCATCTGAAAAAATAGCATCTGCTGTAGTTTGCTCGTAATAAAGAATCTGATCCTCATCACTATAACCTAAGGATTCCGCTTCTTCAAGCAAATCGATGACCTGTCTTAATTGCATACCATCTGCTGCAATTCTTGTAGGGTTTCCTAAAATAGTAACCGCTTTATAAAATTTGTAATCAGCTAAATATTTAGACTCAACTTCAGATTCATTGATTTTTTCAAATTCTGAAGTTGCCTCGCTATAATTTTTATCCTCAATGGCCTTCTCAACCTTTCTTAGCTCTCTTTTCTGAGCAAACCCAATGGTCGTAACGGCTAGAGCTGCAACAATTAGTATTTTTTTCATTGTATATGTTTTAATTATTATTCTTCACTATCGTCTTCTGCAAGGGTTGTGCCATCTTCAGGTGCTGATTCTGCAGTAGCTTCAGCTTCAGAAATTTCTGCTCCTTCCTCCTCATCTTCTTCTTTAGCAACTTTCGCGACAGCGGCAATGCTATCGTTACCTTTAAGATTGATTAATCGAACACCTTGAGTTGCGCGTCCCATAACTCTAAGATCGGAAACATCGATACGAATTGCAACTCCTGATTTGTTGATGATCATTAAACCGTCATCATCTTGGACGTTTTTAAGCGCTACAAGGCCGCCAGTTTTATCAGTAACAGATATGGTCTTAACACCTTTACCTCCACGGTTGGTCTCACGATAATCTTCAAGGCTGGAACGTTTTCCATATCCTTTCTCAGAAACCACAAGAATCTCAGAATCCATTTCATTTACTGCAACCATTCCGATCACCTCGTCATTATCGTCTGCTAGACGTATTCCTCTAACCCCACTGGCATTTCTACCCATAGGGCGGGTTTTAGACTCGTCAAATCGGATGGCTTTACCACTTTTAAGACCTAGTAGCACGTGACTGTCACCTGTCGTTAATTTTGCTTCTAACAACATATCCCCATCACGAACGGTAATCGCATTAATACCATTAGATCGCGGTCTAGAATATTGTTCTAAGGATGTTTTCTTAACGATTCCTTTCTTAGTACACATGATGACGTAATGGCTATTGATGTACTCTTCATCCTTAATATCTTGAGTACAAATGACTGCTTTGACATTGTCATCTTGCTCGATATTGATCAAGTTTTGAATAGCTCTTCCTTTTGAAGTACGGCTGCCTTCTGGGATTTCAAAGACTCTCATCCAGAAACATTTTCCTTTCTCTGTAAAGAACAACATGTACTGGTGGTTTGTCCCAACGAAAATATCTTCTAAGAAATCTTCATCCCTAGTGGTGCTGGCTTTTTGCCCTACTCCACCTCTATTCTGAGTTTTGTATTCGTTAAGGCTTGTCCTTTTAATATAACCTGCATGTGATATGGTAATGACTACTTGCTCATCAGGAATCATATCTTCCATGCTCAAGTCGCCACCTGCATACTCAATTTTTGAACGACGCTCATCACCATACTTGTCACGCACCATTGCCAATTCCTCTTTGATAATCTCCATTCTGCGCTCTACTTTCTCCAGAATTTCCTTTAAGTCTGCGATAGTGAGCAACAATTCATCATACTCAGTACGTAGCTTGTCTTGCTCTAATCCTGTCAATTGACGTAGACGCATTTCTACAATGGCACGAGCCTGTATTTCAGACAATTCGAATCGTTGGATCAAATTCTCACGAGCTTCCTCTCCATTTTGACTGGCACGAATAATTTTGATGACCTCATCAATATTATCGCTGGCAATGATCAATCCTTCTAAAATATGCGCTCGCTCTTCAGCCTTGCGTAAATCATAGGTAGTTCTGCGTACAATTACATCTAGACGGTGTTCCACAAAATAGTGGATCATATCCTTGACGTTTAGCATTTGTGGCCTTCCTTTCACAAGCGCGATGTTATTCACGCTAAATGAGGATTGTAATGCCGTGTGCTTATACAATGTATTTACAACGATGTTAGGAATCGCATCACGCTTCAATATGTAGACAATACGCATCCCGTTTCTATCCGATTCATCACGGATGGAAGAAATACCTTCTAGCTTCTTATCATTAATAAGGTCTGCCGTTTTCTTGATCATATCGGCTTTATTGACCTGATATGGCAATTCGTCCACAATGATACACTCACGACCTTTCACCTCTTCAATTCTTACACGACCACGTATTTTCACACGTCCACGACCGGTATGCATGGCTTCCTTTACACCGTCATAACCATAAATAATTCCTCCTGTTGGGAAATCTGGCGCTTTGATGTGTTGTATAAGCTCGTCGATCTCTATGTCTGGATTATCCATGTAAGCAACGATTCCATCCACAACCTCAGTTAAGTTGTGTGGAGGCATATTTGTCGCCATACCTACAGCAATACCACTCGCCCCATTTACTAAAAGGTTAGGTATCTTAGTAGGAAGTACCGTAGGCTCTGACAAGGTGTCGTCAAAATTGAGCTGTGTATCTACCGTCTCTTTATCTATATCTGCAAGAAGTTCTTCAGAAATTTTGCGCATACGAGCCTCTGTATAACGCATTGCTGCTGGCGGGTCGCCGTCAACAGATCCAAAGTTACCTTGACCATCAACAAGCATGTATCTTAATGACCATTCTTGAGCCATACGAACCATAGTGTCGTAAACTGAAGTATCCCCATGTGGGTGATACTTACCTAATACCTCTCCTACGATCCTGGCACTCTTTTTATATCCACGGTTGGAAAGAACCCCCAGTTCATACATCCCAAAAAGCACGCGCCTGTGTACTGGCTTCAAACCATCTCGTACATCTGGCAGTGCCCGTGACACTATGACTGACATCGAATAATCGATGTAAGCTGACTTCATCTCATCCTCAATGTTGATTGGGATTAACTTTTCTCCATCTGCCATTTAAATCTCTTTTATTTACTTATAATTTTAACAAAGAGCAATTTAAGTAAAAAGTCAGTAAGGCTAAGGCTCTAGACTCGTTCTAAGCTTGTTTTTATTAACAGATTAGGCCGCACCATGTGGATAAGTTGTAAAATGCTTTAAATGACGTGACAATAACTGTAAATAGCCCGCTTTCGCGAAAGCGTAACTCCTCTTTAACCCTTTATTATACCTTGGAATGCTTTTTGAAACATATCTTTAATTACATTTAGACAAAGAAGCGAAATGGACGATAATTTTTCACCAAGAGTTAAGGACGTGATCGCCTACAGTAAGGAAGAAGCACTGAGGTTGGGTCATGATTTTATAGGAACTGAACATTTAATGCTGGGATTACTGCGCGATGGCGATGGCAAGGCGATAGAGATTTTAAACAATTTATCTGTTGATCTAGATCATTTAAGACGTAAAGTAGAAATCCTAAGCCCTCCCAACCCTGGGACTGGCGCAGCTATTAATGAAAAAAAGAATTTGCACTTAACCCGTCAGGCAGAGCGTGCACTTAAAACAACTTTTTTAGAAGCCAAACTTTTTCAAAGCACTTCCATCAATACCGCTCACTTATTGCTATGCATATTGCGTAACGAGAATGACCCTACAACTAAGTTGTTGAATAAGCTGCGGGTAGATTATGATAGTGTTAAGGAGGAATTCAAGTTGATGTTATCGCAAGATGATGGCTCATTTGAGGACCCATTAGCAGAGTCATTCAGCGATGATGCAGATGATATGAAAGACGATGATGGAAAAGAAAATCTTTTCTCTCAGTCTGGCGACAAGAAAGTGAACAAAAAATCTAAGACACCCGTTTTAGATAATTTTGGTCGGGACCTAACTCGCATGGCCGAAGAAGATAAACTGGATCCTGTTGTAGGTAGAACTGAAGAAATACAGCGTGTTTCTCAAATCTTAAGCCGTCGTAAAAAGAATAACCCTTTATTAATAGGAGAACCTGGAGTTGGTAAAAGCGCCATTGCTGAAGGTTTAGCATTGCGCATTGTCCAGCGTAAAGTTTCTAGAATTCTATACGACAAGCGAGTGATTACACTTGATCTTGCTAGTCTTGTAGCCGGTACTAAGTATCGTGGCCAGTTTGAAGAGCGTATGAAAGCCGTGATGAATGAGCTGGAGAAAAATGAAGATATCATTCTGTTCATTGATGAGATTCATACTATAGTAGGCGCAGGTGGTGCCGCTGGATCTTTAGATGCCAGCAATATGTTCAAACCGGCATTAGCACGCGGAGAAATTCAATGTGTTGGGGCTACTACGCTAGATGAGTATCGCAACAGTATTGAAAAAGATGGTGCATTAGAGCGACGTTTCCAGAAGGTAATGGTAGAACCTACCACTGTTGAGGAAACCATTGAAATACTAAACAATATTAAGGACAAGTACGAAGACCACCATAATGTGGCTTATACTCAAGGAGCTATTGAAGCTTGTGTAAAATTGACAAGTCGTTATATGACGGATCGCTTTTTACCAGATAAAGCCATCGATGCGCTAGATGAAGCAGGTTCTCGAATTCATATTGCAAACATTGAAGTTCCACAACAAATTCTAGATTTAGAAAAACAGTTGGAAGATGTGAAGCAAGAGAAAAATAACGTGGTCAAAAAGCAGAAGTATGAGCAAGCTGCAAAATTACGGGACGACGAGAAAAAACTTGAAAAAGCATTAACTGAAGCTCAAGAAGAGTGGCATGAAGCCTCAAAATTGCAGCGCGATACAGTTACTGAAGAAAATGTAGCTGAAGTTGTAAGTATGATGACAGGAATTCCTGTGAATCGTATTGCTACCAAAGAGATGAAAAAGCTTAAAGATTTAGATCACAGCATTACTGACTTAGTGATAGGTCAAGATAAAGCGGTGAAACAAGTGGTTAAAGCTATACAGCGTAATCGCGCAGGATTGAAAGATCCTAATAAGCCTATCGGTTCTTTCATCTTTTTAGGACAAACTGGAGTTGGTAAAACCCAACTTGCAAAAGTCCTTGCTAAAGAATTATTTGATTCTGAAAACTCATTGATACGAGTGGACATGAGTGAATATATGGAGAAATTTGCCATATCAAGATTGATAGGCGCACCTCCAGGATATGTAGGGTATGAAGAAGGAGGGCAGTTAACTGAAAAAGTACGCCGCAAGCCTTATTCTGTGATCTTGCTGGATGAGATTGAGAAAGCTCACCCAGATGTATTCAATATGTTATTGCAAGTACTGGATGATGGGTATTTGACAGATAGTTTAGGTCGTAAAATTGATTTTAGAAATTCAATCATCATCATGACTTCTAACATAGGAGCCCGTAAGCTGAAAGACTTTGGCTCTGGAGTAGGATTTGGTACGGCAGCTCGTAAAGAGGCAGAAATGGATAATGCTCGTAGCGTTATTGAAGGTGCTTTGAAAAAGACTTTCGCTCCTGAATTCTTAAATAGAATTGATGATGTGATTGTATTTAATGCGCTAGAACGCGAGGACATTCATAAAATCATTGATATTGAACTAGCGAAATTATATGCTCGTATCGACGATCTGGGTTATAAATTAAATCTGAGCGATACCGCAAAAGATTACATCGCGGACAAAGGATTTGATAAACAATATGGAGCACGACCTTTAAAAAGAGCAATTCAAAAATATATTGAAGATGCATTAGCTGAAGAAATCGTCAATAGTCAACTAGAAGAAGGAGATTCAATCTTCATGGATCTGGACAAGGATTCTAATGAGTTGACTATTAAAATTGAAAAAGCTACAGAATCTACAGAGTAGTTTGACTACACGTAAATTTAATAAGCCCTAAGCATTAATCGCTTAGGGCTTATTTTTTACTACACACTTAAAGAATTTAGGAGTAGAGTGCTAAAGGCCTAACTGTGAAGCTATGCTCTTTGTGCAGTATCGTTACGGAATAATTGTAAAATAGCTGGGCCGACGAAATTTGAAATAATCCCAGCTTTAAGTCCTTCGTGTGCATATGTTTGCGCCGCTAGATCTCCCGCAGCGCCATGAATATAAACGCCAAAAACAGCAGCCATCAGCGGTTCATATTTTTGAGATATCAAGGATGATATGACACCACTCAACACATCACCACTACCTGCAGTCGCCATTCCCGCATTCCCACTGTCGTTAATGTACATATTAGTTCCAGATACCGTTATAGTATGAGCACCTTTAAGCACTAAAATTAAATTGTGCTTTGAAGAAAAGGTTTTGGCCAGCTCTAATCGTTCCATACCACTACTCCACTTGCCTAACAGGCGTTCTAATTCGCCATCATGAGGCGTGAGCACAGACGACTCTGGTACATCTTTAATTAATTTTTTATTTGCAGATAAAATGTTGATACCATCTGCATCAATGACTACCGGTGCAGATTGTTGTTTTATCGCTTTCGCGAAAGCGGAAACCACAGCATCACCAGTACCTATTCCAGGCCCCACGCACAAATTATAGTTGTCCAACTCTACATCAAAACCTTCAAAATGCTCCGACCCAGCATCAGTTAAAGTCATTACTTCAGGAACCGAAGTTTGAAGAATATTGTTGCCGCAAGAAGGTACATAGGCAGTTACTTTTCCAGAACCCGTATTGATCGCCGCTGATGCGCTTAAAACTGCAGCTCCTATTTTCCCTTTGCTCCCTGCCATTACTAACGTGTGACCATAATCTCCTTTATGAGAAAATTTAGTTCTAGGTTTATAAATAGCTTGGGCAGCCTGGTTGGTGATCAATGTAGCTATAGGCTCCGTATTATTAACAAACTCAGGGTCCAGACCTATATCAATTACTTCAAAAGATCCAGCAAAGACACCCGTGTCCGGCAAAAAGAAACTTAGCTTAGGATTATTGAATGTAAAAGTATGACTTGCTCGCACAACAGCAGAATCCGCTGGTTGTGCTGTATCAGCATAGAGGCCGCTAGGCATGTCGATGCTTACTATGAATGCTTTGGATTCATTGATCTGTTTGATAAGGTCCGCCATCCAGCCATCAATAGGTCGGTTAAGCCCTATTCCAAAAATCGCATCTATTACAATGTCACCACCGTTTATTACAGGGATGTCATCTTTACAATCCAGTAACGTAGGCCAGTCTTTAGTGACATTTTTAATCTTATCATAATGGGTAAGGAAGTCTTCAGATCTATGTTTGCTGCAATTGGTGATATAGACTTTGACCTGATACCCATGCTGTATCATATGACGAGCGATCGCTAGTCCATCGCCTCCATTGTTACCTATACCGCAAAATATTTTAATAGGTACAGGAGCACCGCCTAAACGCTCGTGAATTTTATTAAAAACGAGCATGGACACACGCTCCATGAGCTCTTCACTAGAGATATTTTGCTTTAACAAAGTCACTTTATCGGCTTCCGCCAATTGTTGCGCTGTCAATAATTTCATACCTTGATTTTAACAAGGCAAGTTACTAAAATCGTGGAAGTAAAAATTTAGATGAATTCCTCACCAGTGCATTAGGAAGCTTCTTAATTCGCATTAGATTTTGATACCTTTGCCGTCCTTAAAATATTAAAGAAATGAAGAACACAGCTCTTACTACAACCCATGAATCCTTAGGTGCTAAAATGGTTCCTTTTGCTGGATATAATATGCCAGTACAATATGAAGGTGTTACCCTAGAACACCACACAGTTCGAAATGATGTAGGTGTATTTGATGTGTCTCATATGGGTGAGTTTATTGTCAGTGGTCCTAAGGCGTTAGAGTTAATTCAGAAAGTTTCTGCAAACGATGCTTCAAAGCTTCACATAGGAAGAGCTCAATATTCCTATCTACCTAACGAAACGGGTGGTGTTGTTGACGATTTGCTTATTTATAAAATAAAGGAAGAACAGTACCTATTAGTGGTGAACGCCTCGAATATTGAAAAAGACTGGGATCATATATCCTCCTACAATGAGGAAATAGGTGCAGACTTGAGAGATTTGAGCAATGATTATTCACTACTAGCTATTCAAGGACCTAAGGCTGTAGAAGCAATGCAATCCTTGACTAGCATTGATTTATCTGCCATTAAATATTATCACTTTGAAGTCGCTGATTTTGCTGGAGTAGAGCATGTTATTATTAGTGCTACTGGTTATACGGGTAGCGGCGGTTTTGAAATCTATTGCAAAAACAACGAGGTTCAACAAGTTTGGGATAAAGTGATGGAAGCCGGAGCAGATTATGGTATAAAGCCCATAGGACTTGCTGCACGAGATACATTACGTCTAGAAATGGGCTTTTGCCTTTATGGAAATGATCTTGATGATACCACAAGCCCGCTAGAAGCTGGATTAGGCTGGGTCACCAAATTCACAAAGAATTTTGTTAATTCGGAAGCGCTTGCACTGCAAAAAGAAAACGGAGTTCATCGCAAATTAGTAGGTTTTACTATGGACGAGCGTGCTGTGCCTAGAGGGAGCTACGCGATTAAAGACGTGGATGGAAATGATCTAGGTATTGTTACCAGTGGTACTATGAGCCCATCGCTCAATCAAGGTATAGGAATGGGATATATCCCCTCTTCCATGGCCGTACCAGAGACTAAAATTTATATACAAATACGCAAGAAACTAGTTCCTGCAACTGTTGTTAAGTTACCTTTTTACAAAAAAGTATCCTAGTATTTGAATAAGATCTTAATTATAGGTGGTAGTGGGTTTGTAGGTAATGCGATCTATAAAGAGTTGGCACCCTATTACGATGTCCATGCTACTTATTTGACGGATAATCCTTCATTTGAGAAAAATAAGCATTTCCATCAATTTGACATGGAGATGGAAGAGGTCGCTCCTTTATTGGATCAACTAAAACCTAGTTATATTATTAGTGCCTTGAGAGGTAATGTAAACGGTCAGCTTCACTTGCACCATCAAATGATCAGCTGGGTTATGAAAAACGATAGCCGAATCCTATTTCTGTCTAGTGCTAATGTTTTCGATCGTTTCACTAATTTTCCTAGCTATGAATACGATAAAACTTTTTCAGAAAGTATTTATGGAAGGTTTAAAATCAAGATTGAGAACAGTCTATTACGCTTACCTAATAATAAATACTTAATCTGCAGAGTTCCAATGATTTTTGGCGCAAAGAGTCCGAGGGTTCAAGAACTTAAAAAGCAAATTTCCAATGGAGAAGCTATTGAAGTTTTCCCAAATGTGGTCATTAACGCTGCTCATATTGATAAGTTAGCACAGCAAATTCATTACTTAATAAATAGACGTAGAAGAGGGATTTTCCACTTAGGCAGTAGTGACTTGATTCACCACAGTGATTTGATCAAAGGTATTTGTAAAAAAATAACCGATCAGAAAATTGTATTTAAAAACGTATTTGATTCTAATGAGGATAGGCAGCTGTCTGTACTACCTAAGGAACACATCCTGCCCAAACACCTTCAACTGACTATTGAAGAGGTGATAGAGAGAACACTTATTTGATCATTCTACGGGTATGGCGAGGGTATATCTAGTTCCAACTCCTTTTTTACTTTGTACATTAATGTGGGCTCCTATACCTTCAAGGTATGTAAAAGCAAAAGTCAATCCTGAATTGAGACCTTGAAATTTTCGTGTTTTACCATTAGCAATCGCAACTGATGATTTGGATTCATCTTCTAAAGCCGAAGTAGAGAAACCAGAACCTGTATCTTCGAGAACAATTTCGGCATGGCCGTTTTTAAGGTCTGTGGTGATAGATATCCTTCCTGTTTTTGTCAATTTGAAAGCGTTTTCCAACAAGTTTTCCAGAGATTGTTTCAGGAACACTTGATCAGCCTTTACAATTACTGGAGTCGCGAAATTTTTGAATAAAAAATCCAAACCTCTGAACCCTGCTCTTTTATTAGCGTTAGGACGCATGCTTTCAAGCGTGCTGGTAAGATCAACACGTTCTCTAAACATTGAAAAATTATCCTGAAGTAAGGAACTGTTGATGATATCATCAACCGACTGAAAAAGTTTTTCTGTAGTATGCTGTTGCGCTTCTACAAAACTGATGTTTTTATCTTTCAGTCTTTCTTTTTCGGCATTCAACAAAGTGGATTTCAGTAATTCGTTGAGTTGCGACTTGATGTCATCTCCTATCTTAGATATCAACTGATTTTTGAAATGATGCATTGTCTGCAATTTGTTCTGAAAGGACTGCAATTCCTCCTCAACTTTTAAATGCTCTGTCAAATCAAAAAAGTAAAACACATAACCATCTATATCTCTGGAATAATCCAGAATAGGTTTAAAAAGAGCGTCATAGTAAGTGCGGCCCTCCTCAAATAATTCTAAATGCATTTCTTTTCTAAACTCCAGCCCTTTATCTAAAACTCGCTCTATGATGTTAAATTTTAGTTGATCGTGAGAGGATAGAATATCCCTAAAGTTTATTTTTTTAAAAACTGGAGGAACACCTAGCCTTTCTTTAAAAAGTTTTGCCGTCATCCCGTCGAGGCCTATGATATTCCAGTCCTTATCCAGCATAATACTGCGTACAAAAGTATTGTCCAGTAAAGTCTTAATGTGATACCTGTGTTTGTCCTGTAGTTTATTTAACCTGTATTTGTCATCTACGTCAATAAAGTTTCCTACCAGTTTTATAGGCTTATTCTGTGAATTAAACACTTTAAATCCATGGACTTCATAATGTTTATAAGGCTGATTAAATGCCTTCATTCTGTAGGCATTGACATAATAGACATCACCTGTGTTTATTTCCCTGATATGTTGTTGATAGGCTTCATCTCTGTCTTCTGGATGTATGCTGTTAAGAAATTGCTCATTATTCAAATCCTGGGGTAGATTCATCTCGCTTTTGAAAGAACTGTTTAAGGTGATTTCTTCCGCGATTAAATCATAGGTGAAATATCCTGAGTTCATTGCATTAAGCGCAAGCTCCATATTACTTTTAGTCTCCTCGAGCTGTAAGGCCTGATTTTTAGATTCGGTGATATCCTGAGCAGCTCCTGCTACATAAGTAACTTCATTTTCAAAAACTTCGACTGTTGAGACTATTTGAACCCATAATATCTTACCTGAACTTGTGACCACCTTCACCTCCACGTCATAAGGCTTCTGATTTTCCAACAACTCTTTGACAGAATGGGTCATGAGATCTAGGCTGTCAGGATGTATAAAACTGAAAAAGACTTCCAGATCTATGTGCCGACCCTTAGAAACTTCCAACAAATCATAGATGAAATCTGTCCAGTAAATACGGTCCTCTGAGGGTACATAAGTCCACCCTCCTATTTTGGCCATACCTGTTATAGTCTGTAGGGTTTCAAATTGTTTCCTTTGTTCAGTTACGTCGGCAGCGATCACATAAATTTCCCCAGATCTATACCCCATGTTACATTTTAAACGAACGGGTTTACCACTTTTATCAAAAAATTTAAGGACAGCGGTATGTGGCTCTTTTGTTTTTTCAAGAATCTCAACACATTCCTGCCAAGAGTGTTTTTCTGATAAAATGCTAGAGATATTATTATTTATGAAATATTCCCTGTCATGACCCAGTCTTTCATAAAAAGCTTCATTTGCCTGAATGACTTCTGATTCAATACCTAGGACTAGACATATCACCCAGGTATTTTCGATCAAGTCCTTATAGGGAAAATCATTTTTGTGAATATCGTCTACCATTATATATCTTCTTCTTTAAAAAAAGAAGAAAATTAAAGAAAATATACGGAAATAGAACACCGCGAACGTAACTATTTTAAATAATCTCCTGATTTACAGGTGATAGCAAACAATTGTTAAACCTCAATCCCGATTAAGGAATCCATCGGTCTTTCCCAAAGTCAGGTTTGCGCTTTTCTAAAAATGCATCCCGACCTTCCTTAGCCTCGTCCGTCATATAAATCAAACGAGTCATCTCGCCTGCAAAGACTTGTTGGCCAACCATCCCATCATCAGTAGCATTCAAAGCAAATTTTGCCATCTTGATGGCTGTAGGCGATTTTTCCATGATTTCTTGTGCCCAGTCATATGCCGTTTGATCCAGCTCCTCATGAGGCACGACTGCATTGACCATACCCATATCCATAGCTTCTTGAGCGTTGTAATTGCGACCTAAAAAGAATATTTCTCTAGCCTTTTTTTGCCCCACCATTTTGGCAAGGTAAGCACTTCCATAGCCTGCGTCCACGCTGGCAACATCTAGATCAGTTTGTTTGAATATGGCATGTTCTTTACTGGCAATGGTCATATCGCAAACCACGTGTAAGCTATGACCACCACCTACTGCCCAACCAGGCACGGCGCAAATCACCACTTTAGGCATGAATCGGATCATGCGCTGTACTTCTAGTATATTCAATCTTCCAGTTCCTGCGCTGTCTTTATAACCGTCTTTGCCTCTAGCATTCTGATCCCCACCACTACAAAATGCCCAGCCGCCATCTTTTGAGCTAGGTCCTTCACCGGTTAAAATCACAACTCCTATAGAAAGGTCTTCCTGTGCATCATAAAATGCATCAATCAATTCGCTGACGGTTTGTGGTCGGAAGGCATTGCGCACTTCTGGTCTATTAAAAGCGATGCGAGCTACGCCGTCTGCTTTTTTATAGGTAAGATCTTTATATTCTTTGGCGGTTTTCCAATTGATGGCACTCATAACATATGGTTTATAGTTCAAAGATAGATTCCTCTAGCCTTTATACCATACTCTAATGATCTGGAAATTTTGAATGGAGTGCCCACCGGTGTAATATTGAGATACTTCCTTAGAATTTGCGGTTCCCTTAGCGTAAATATTCGGCAATACGACCGTTTCTACATTTACAATTTCTCTACTGTAGTTCCTGCGTATCCACTCATTAGCACGTTCCAGAGTAGCATCTAAATTTTCGTAGGATTTCACTCCCCAGAAACTACGGTCTGTTGCCTCTGGAATAAAATCGATGTAATTAATGGTTGTTGTCATATCTATAAGTTGCCATGTGTGATGATTTGTTACGCTTTTAACTAGTTCGCTTTGTTTTATTTCGCTTTCGCGAAAGCGAAATAAAAGAAGTTTATGCCGCACTTGTGTCATGCTGAGCTTGTCGAAGCAATGCGGAACCAAAGCGAACTTCTCTAAAGAAGCATTACTGTTTAACAAAATCCCGTTAAGATTCCACAATCCAGCTAGAGATCTAGTAACTTTGCCGCATGAGCGAAGAAAAAAAACCAGATGCTGTAGTTTACGATGCGGAAAGCGGGACGTATAATGCCGCCTTACTGCCCTATGCCAGTGGCGTGGGAGCTCCTAAAATCACAACGCCAGACATCACGTCCTGGAAGCAAAACAATATCAATAAGGTCAATCATGAGATGAAATCGCAGTTTGACCAGCTCAAGGCGCAATACGATTCCATGCTCAAAAAGTATGAGGATAACCAGCTTGTTTACGGTGCTAAATTTTCTTTCGAACCTATTGTAGGCGAGACCTATCATTTATACGAAGGCAAGGAAGGACCTTTCTTATCGGTTATTTCTCCACAAGAATGCCGCTGGGATCATCTGGGCACCTATCGCCTATCTTCAGAAAAGCTATGGGAAGAGATCAAATGATCTCTTTTTATTTCAACAATTCAACTAAATAATTAGTTTAACTAACATATTAGTTTATATTTGAACTAAAGTTATAGTTAAAATGAAAACACTCACCCAAGCTGAAGAAGAGATTATGCAGATTCTATGGAAACTGCAAGAAGCAAATGTGGCTGGCATCATCGATCAGATGCCAGAACCTAAACCTGCCTATAATACGGTTTCTACCATTGTGCGCATTCTGGAAAGTAAGGAATTTGTGGATTACCGCAAGGAAGGTCGCGGTCACATCTATTTTCCAAAAGTTACTAAGCAAACCTACACGCAATCCACTACTGGTAAACTCGCCCGCAACTATTTTAAAGGATCCTATAAAAGCATGGTTTCCTTTTTTATGGAACAAGAAAAGTTGACCGTGAGCGATCTTGAAGAAATTTTAAAAGAGATTCATAAAAAAGACCCGTCATGATGCACTTCACTCACAGCTGCCTATTGGCACTCGCACTGTACGGTATCTATCAGATATTCCTGAAAGGTAGTTCTGGTTTTCAATGGCACAGGCTTTACTTATTGTTATTGCCTCTAGTATCTGCACTCCTACCCCTTATGGTGATTCCTATAGAACAAACCGCCGTAACTCCAGAGTTTTGGACGGCAAATTTTTCTGATGCGGCAGCACCGGTACTGATTAATTCAACCAACCCTATAGCTGCAGATGCTGCAACTCCTTTTGATTACATGAGCATATTATGGATGGTATACTTTATAGGCATTGGTATTTCTCTATTGATGTTCTTCTATAAACTGGCTCGCATTGCTGTTTATAATGGTCAAGGTGTTACCACATATGAGAAGGGTTGCTACATTACAAAAGTACCCGGACTGCCAACCGCATTCTCATTTTTGAACCGTATTTATATCAATGACGCTTTCGCGGAAGCGAGGTACGAGCAAATTCTTTTGCACGAGATGACTCATGTGCGCCAGCGACACAGTTGGGATTTGCTATTCTATGAAAGCTTGCGGATTCTATTTTGGTTCCATCCCGTAGCCTACCTGGGACAGCGCGATCTTAAAATGATTCATGAGCACATCGCGGATGCTGAAACCATTGCGGTTCATGGAAAGAAATCCTATTACCAGAATTTATTGCGGGAAGCATTGGATTGTCCAGACTTCTCTTTTGCCAATCCATTTTTTAAATCTAAAACCATTAAAACCCGTTTGACCATGATACAGAAATCAAAAAATCAAAAATTCCCATTCCGCAAACTGTTGTGGATATTGCCTGTCCTATTTGCAAGTTTGACCTATACGGCTTGTACTACGGAGTTAGAAGCTGTTGAAACTAAAACCGCAACGACAGTTGAAGATCTACCAACTTTACAAGGTTTCGTTTATGGAACTAAAGATTATTATCGCGGAGTTACTCAAAAAGAGAGAGATTTTGTTGATCAACAGGCTCAGAAGATGGATGTTTGGAGAAGGATGGATCCAAGACCAGCGTATAAGGATTATTTTGATACGAAGGACATGCTCAAAAGTTTCGATATCCAGAGAAAAATTAGTGAAAATGGATCCACTGTTGTGGTAGATACCGATAATGGAATGATATTGACAATTACCGAATCTCCTAACGGAGCAGTTCATTATACTGGTAATTCCTTTGACGAACAACAGCGAATGAGCCTAGAGGAATACAATGCGTATATTATAAAATTGAAAAATAAGACCGCAGATCAGAGAGAAATAATCGAAGAAATAGTTGAGGTTGAAGAGGAATCTGCTAAGAACTCTAAGTCACGAAATATAGCTCTCGTCCCGTTCGCAATTATCGAGGAAGTACCAACGTATCCAGGATGCTCCGGTACAAATCTAGAACGCAAACAATGCATGCAGGAAAAAATCACAGCTCATGTTGTAACAAACTTCAATACTAAAATAGCAAAGGAAGTTGGGCTCAGTGGAAAACAAACGATATCTGTTCAGTTTAAGATTGGAGCTGATGGTAAAGTAGCTGATATTAGATCTAGGGCACAGGCTCCAGAATTGCAAGCAGAAGCAGCTCGTGTAATAAATTTACTTCCCAAAGTGAAACCTGGAGTTCAACGAGGTAAGGAAGTTGGAGTTATTTATGGATTACCTATAATTTTTGAAGTCGCTGAAGACTCTAAAAATGACGATTAAAATCTCGATCCAAAATTTAAAATGACACTTAAAATTAAGTCCAAGTCTAAAGATCTGGACTTTTTCATGCATTTCACCCGTAATTTAATACTAATTATCGAATTCACTACTTTGTTTTACATAGTACTGTAACATATCTAGGAATTGGTCGTCTATATAGTATAACCTTAAAACTATATATTATGATACCTTCAAACACCTTCAACGAGACCAGAGAATTAATCAACAAAAGATTCCGTCCAGAACGCGGCTTCTCTGAATCATGGAACACTAGAAGAAGATATAGATTAGCTTAATGCGAGCTAAGTCCACACTTCTGAAAGACCATTTACTCTTATTTTAAAATCCTTAACCGTTTCGCTTAAGGATTTTTTATGTTTAGAAATCTGTCTTTTCCATTGGTTCAAGGTACTTTTATAAAAATTACCATTATGAAAGTTGTTCTTCTTCTCTCTTGCAGTTTACTATTGCTTTCTTGCAAACAAGATTTTGACGAAAATAGAACTGTAGAGGTTCTATCCGATTCCATATCTGATACTACCACGATATTGACACAGCCTGTTAACCAGGTAGTTCCTAATGTGGAGAACATACCATTGATAGAGGATCAAAAGAATTATACCGTAACTCCTGTGGTTGAGGGACTCAACATTCCTTGGGGAATGGATTGGTTGCCTAATGGCCATATGATCTATACAGAAAAAGAAGGTAAAATGTTCTTGTACGACGGTAAGAAATCTACTGAAATACAAAATGTACCAGATGTTTACGTAAGAGGTCAAGGAGGATTGCTGGACGTGATTGTTCATCCAGACTTTTTCGCAAATAATACGATATTCTTTTCCTATGCCAGCTCCATGGGTACAGGGGATGGTGGAAATACTGCTATTGCAAGCGCTGTATTAGATAAAAACAACCTTACGAACATCAAAGTGCTTTACAAAGCAGAACCGAACACCAAAAAAGGACAACACTTCGGCAGTAGGTTTGCTTGGGGTACTGATAAGAAATTGTACTTCTCCATAGGTGAACGTGGGGAACGTGATGTCAATCCGCAAGACATCACCCGTGACGGTGGCAAGATCTATAGAATCAACGACGACGGTACCATTCCAGAAGACAATCCATTCGTAGGAATCAAAGATGCTAAGACAGCAGCTTATACCTATGGAAATAGGAATCCGCAAGGTTTGTTACGCCATCCAGTCACTGGGCAAATTATTGCTCATGAGCATGGACCTCAAGGTGGTGATGAAATCAATATTATAAAGGCGGGTGTTAATTACGGGTGGCCAGTAATCAGTTATGGGATCAATTATGACGGTACAGATTTCACGGACATTACCAATAAAGAAGGAATGGCTCAACCGATATATTACTGGGTGCCTAGCATTGCTCCTAGTGGTTTTGCTGTGATCGACAATGACTCTTATGCAGACTGGAATGGTAACTTTTTAGTTGGAAGTCTCAAATTCCAATACCTAGAAATGCTTTACATGGATGGCAATCAGGTCACGAAGCGGGAAAAATTAGTCGATGGTATTGGGCGTTTGCGTAATGTGAAAATGGGTCCAGATGGACACATTTATGTAGGTGTGGAAGGCAAGGGAATTTATAAAATAAGCAAGTAATTCAATCAACTCATAAAAAGACATACATGAAATATTTCATCATACTTGCTGTAGGTTTAATGTTGACCGGTTGTGGAGAACAACCAGAAAAGCAGACAGAAACTGCCGCATCATCAGTGCAGGAAAAAGTTCAAAAAGACCCTTTGACTGAAAGCGTGGAACGAGGCAAAGAAATTTATGGGGATTTGTGCATCACCTGTCATTTACCTAGTGGAAAAGGTGTTCCAGGCGCGTTCCCACCACTCAACCCTTCTAACTGGTTGACTAAAAAGAGAGCGGAAAGCATTCATGCCGTTAAATATGGTTTAAAAGGAGAAATTGTTGTCAATGGTAAACCCTACAACAGTGTGATGCTGCCTTTAGGACTGGATGATCAAGAGGTCGCTGATGTGATGAACTACACCATCCAAACCTGGAATAAAGGGGACATGGTCACCGTAGAAGAAGTACGAGCGGTCACAGAGTAATTATAAGATGGTATCTAATTAAAAATCCCTAAGCACAACGCTTAGGGATTTTAGTTGAAAGCAATCAACAATTTGGTCACTAGTATAAGTTTTAAGGCAGGATTGAGAATCTGATGCGGACTTTAAACAAATACAGCTTTACTCCTATTTCAAATCAATCTATTAGTGAGCACTAAAAAGTATAGCAACTGCTTTTACTTCAAGTACTTGAAGTAGCCCAATAATATTTCATCGTTCACTTCCCGCGGTGTAAATATCTCTAACAATTGTGGTCTTGTGTTATCGTTGATGAAGCTGTTGTACGCTTTCGCGAAAGCGAATTCATCTCCAACCTTGTGGTAGCCTACATCATGCATCTTACATAAATGCGTTGCATCAAGCTGGTGTGTTGTCTCAAAAAAGGTTGAGAAATACGATTCATCCTTCTCCCCTGGTAAAATCCGGAAGATCCCGCCACCACTATTATTGATCAAAATAATTTTGAAATTATCAGGTATGTAGTTATTCCATAAGGCGTTTGAATCGTAGAAAAAACTCACATCACCAGTGATTAAAATCGTTTGCTGTTTACCTCCCACAGCCGCACCTATTGCAGTGCTGGTGCAGCCATCAATACCACTAGTTCCACGATTGGAGAAGACGCGATGCGTATCATTCATTTTAAACAATTGGGCATACCGTATCGTACTGCTATTCCCTAACTGTAGTGTGATATTGCCTGGTAACTGATTGAAGATCAGATCAAAAATCTTGAAATCACTCCAAGGGATTCGTTGTATATACTCAGGTTTCTTGTCTAAATACATCTTGAAATGATCCAACCATTGTTGCTGGTAATTACTTTCTAAATAGTCCGTTGGTAATTGTTGCAACCATTTTCGCGGAGGCATTTTAATGTGTGCAGCGAGTTTAAAAAAGGTGTCATATGCTCTACGTTTCCCTATATGATAATGAATCTTTGTTTCAAACCGGCGCAAGTATTGCTTGATCTTTTTAGAAACGATCATACCGCCAATAGTAACCACAAGATCAGGCTGCAACGCTGCAATTTGCTCATCATCAAACTCTATGGGAGCGATAAGGGTGTCGATACCCCAAACGATATTTTTATGAACTACATTAGCACTTACCTCACTCATGATCAAAACACTAGGGTCAGAACTCAACAAGTCCAAATCCTCCTTTTCAAATACTGGCGGATTCAAAGTGGAAAGGATGATCAATTTACGTTTGGCTTTATTCCAGTTTTCAAAGAATTGATCAGGAATAATGGTGGTTTCATCCTTAAGTACGTCCATTACTTTGACCTCTAGAGAGAACTGCTCCACTTTTTTATAGAGAGGTTCTTCAAAAGGAATATTTAAATGTACTGGACCGTTTTTAGATATAGATATATTGATCGCTTTATTAATCGCTCTCTCGTTGGTTACCAGATATTCTGTCTGATCCTCATTATGAATCATTTCTAACTGGGTATCAAACAGGATGTGATTTGCATATACATGCTGCTGTCGTATGGTTTGTCCATCCCCTATATCAATTTTATGAGGTGGGCGATCTGCACTTAAAACAATTAACGGGATCTCACTGTAAAAAGCCTCTGCAACTGCTGGGTAGTAATTGAGCATGGCGCTACCGCTGGTACATAAAATAGCCACAGGTTCCTGTAACTGCTGGGCAATTCCTAAGGCAAAGTGAGCCGCACAACGTTCATCCACAATACTATAGCATTTGAAAAAATCGTCTGCCGTGAAACCTATGGTCAAGGGAGCATTCCGAGATCCAGGGGAAATAACGATATGAGAAATACCTCTTTTCTTAAATAGAAGGATGACTTGCTGCGCGTGAAGGATGGATGTCGTCATGAAACAAAGATAACTTTCGAATTGCGGCTTTAAGAACCGATTTAAATCAACTTTAGCTTAATACTTAGAAGAAGCAAGAGTCGATACCTTGGTGAGGCAGTAGTACTATACAATGGAAGCCATCGTCAACAGTTTGTTTTGCACTTCCTCAAACTCTGCAGTCGGATCACTCATAGCAGTGATTCCGCCGCCAGCATACAATTGAATTGCATCTTCTTGCAATTCCATGCATCTTAAGTTCACGTAATAATCTGCCGTTTGCGATTGAGGATCGTTCCAACCCAAGTAGCCTGTATAAAATGACCGATCGTAATTTTCATGATCAAGAATATATTTCAAAGCTATAGAGCGAGGTAACCCACAAACAGCAGGTGTGGGATGTAACTCGTTAATACAATTCTGTAAATTATAAAAGGTCGTGGTTGCTTGAATTTGAGTTCTCAAATGCAAAAGGTTTCCTGCTTGTACCGTTTCAGTTTCTCCTGATTTGATCTTCTCCACTCCTGCAATTTGAAGTGCTGAAATGATAAAATCAGTCACAAGATTTTGTTCTTGTTTTTCCTTTTTTCCCCAAGTAACTTTAACTCCATTTTGAAGCTTTTGCGTACCCGCTAGAGACATGGTTTGAAGCACTCCATTCTTGTAGGAAAGAAGTGTTTCAGGTGTTGCTCCCATCCATTTTCCCACAGCGGGATGATAGAAGAAATAGCAGTTAGCAATCGGGTAAGAATCTAGTAGGTTTTCCAATATTTGGATGTCCGAATGATTCCTGACAACCGATTCCTTTCTTGACAGTACTACCTTTTGAAGTTCCGTATTTCTGATCGTTTGTACGGCGTCTGAAACTAGTTTTTCATGATCTTTTCTAGCTTCTGAATTGCTAGATATGCTTTGATGACTCGCTTTTGTAACCTCAACACTCCACTCAAACTCTTGAATCACTTCAGCATATACAAATATCTGGTCTTCTGATTTTTGAAATTTTGAAAAAATAGCGTAAGCCATTTTGTCATGTGGCTGATTATAGAGTTTTTTAGACTTTTGACTACTTACTTGAATGTGATTCTCGCCCGATTTTCTTAGTAGAAAAAAAGGTGTTTCATCCCTCAGTAATTGCGATGTATATGTGAGTAGATTTTCGCGCAAGCGATATGTTTTTTAGATTATTTCTTAAGGGCGATGGTGGTTAATTTACAAATAGAAATGAGTCGCCCCTCTTCATCTGTAATCCGTATTTCCCACAGCTGAGTCGTGCGTCCTTTGTGTAGGAATCGAGCCGTAGCAAAAACATGTCCATCCACTTTGGACCGGGTATGATTTGCACTGATTTCAAGACCTCGAATTGCAAAAGAATCGGTATCTAAAAATAGGTAGCTGGCGGCACTACCCACTGATTCTGCCAGTGCAACACTAGCACCTCCATGAAGCACTCCATCGGGTTGGTGTACTTTTGAAGTTACCGGCATTTGAGCCGTCAAAAAATCCTCCCCCACATCTACAAAAGTAATGTCGAGTGTTTCCATCAATGTGTTTTTGCAAATCTGGTTGCAGCGCTCCAGTATATTTTCTTTGTCCATATCTTTATCAAAAATAAGCCTTCAATTGCATTTCTATGGTCAAAACAGTAAGCTATACGCATTCCAATAGCTATGAAGTTCTCTACCCTATTCTTCCTACCACTAAAAACATATGGCTTTGTTTCCACGGGCTGGGTTATTTATCAAAGTTCTTTAAAAAATATTTTGAATCCCTTGACTCCACTACCAATGCTGTCATTATACCACAAGCCCCATCTAAATTTTATCTAGGTACAAAGTTCAAGCACGTAGGCGCCAGCTGGCTCACTAGGGTGGATACCAATCAAGAAATGCAGAATAATTTGAATTATTTGGACCAGGTTATGTCACAAGAAAAGATAGTAGGCGATCCTCGGCTGATATTGATGGGATATTCTCAAGGCGTGTCGATCGCCACACGCTTGTTAAAAAACTACGCACAACCTATCAAAGCATTGATCATGCACAGTGGAAGTATTCCTGCAGAATTAACCGCTGAAGACGGAAAATTATTTCAAGCTAATTGCAATCGGTTTATTCATATCGCAGGAACTAAAGATGAATATTTAACGGACGAACTGATCGAACGAGAAGAAAATAAAATAGAGCTGTTATTTGGTACAGATTGTGAACTGCATCGTCCCGACATCAAACACGAGGTAGATGCAGGATTAATGGCAACTATTTCTAAAACGCTGTAATCAAATTCTATGGAACTCATATTTGCAACACACAATCCTAATAAGCTTGAGGAAATTCAAGCGATGATGCCGGGAGGGATTAAACTATTGAGCCTTGAAGATGTCGGATTACACGACGAAATTCCTGAAACTGCGTCAACCATAGCAGAGAACGCTGTGCTGAAAACTGATTATGTGAGAAAACGATTGAACAAACCAGTTTTTGCAGACGACACTGGGCTTATCATCCCAGCTCTAAATGGAGCTCCAGGAGTAAGGTCAGCGAGATATGCGGGAGAAAACAGGGATTCGAATGATAATATTGACTTGGTATTAAAAAACTTGAAGGGGAAACAGGACCGGTCAGCTCATTTTTTGACGGTGATTTCGCTATACTTAAACGGTGTACAGCATTTGTTTGAAGGGATTTGTACAGGTGAAATATTAGAACACAGGACAGGCAATAACGGCTTCGGCTACGACCCTGTATTTCAACCAGATGGATTCAGTCAATCCTTTGCAGAAATGGATCTTCAAGAAAAGGCTGCAATTAGCCATCGCGGTAAGGCCTTTCAAAAAATGGTACAGTTTCTGGAGACATTAAATATTGACAACTAATTATTCTAGTAAATACGCAAGATCCCTTATTTTAGTAGCCTATATGAAATCGAACTACCTAGCCTTTTTGCTTCTTTTTATAGCGTCCATTAATTTGGTTATCGCTCAAGGCGAAAACAGCTCCTCCACCACCTCACCTGCAACTAATGGCATCGTTAGAGGAAAAGTGCTCAATGCTAAGGATGACAGCGTTTTAGAGGACGTAAATATCGTTAACTTAAATAAGGTTATAGGTACCATTACTAAGACAGACGGGACCTTTGAAATAAGAGCAGCCGTTAACGACACGCTTTATTTTTCCTATTTAGGATTTCAAACCATCAATGTAAGAGTAACGGAAGACTGGTTGAAGTATGGTGATGTTACCATTTCCATGACTGAAAAAGGAATTGCTCTAGAAGATGTAGTCGTTACTGATAGTGGTCTTACTGGATATCTAGAGATCGATGCAAAACGAGCTCCTATATATGCGAGTAGACGTTTCAGCATTAGCGGATTACCTGAATCTTATGAAGCCGGTGGGTCAGGCCCTGGTGCTGTGAACAAAGTATTAAGTTCCATCTTCAATCCAGCGGACTTTCTCTTTAATGTTTTTGGGAAAGAAGGTAAATCTTTACGTAAAGTAAGACAAATCAAAGAACAAGACGAAATACGTAATCTCCTACAGTCCAAATACGATAGAGAGACCTTAGTCAACCTATTACAGATGGATAAAATAAGCATCGATGCTATTTTAAGAAATTGCCAATACTCAAAAGAATTTATAACCGGAGCTAACGACCTTCAAATCCTCGATGCCATAAGTGAATGCTATGAGGAGTATAAGGTGCTCAACAAAAATTAATGAATATCACTATGACCCGAATCAATTTTCTAGCAGCTGGTATGGCTGTGGCTATCTTAGCCAGCTGCAACAGTGTGAAAAACCAAAGCACTGAATCTAGCTCACCAGCAGTATCATCTACTAGTGCATCCACAAACGATGTAGATTTAGTAGCAAAATACATGAACACCATTACAGCTGCAGAGCTCAAGGAACAACTCTACGTCTATGCAGGCGATGAAATGGAAGGTCGTATGACAGGGACTCCAGGACAACGTAAAGCTGTAGAGTACCTGAAAGGAAAATACATGGCTATGGATGTGCCTGGCGGTGCTGGTAATGGAGAATATTTCCAACCCATACCAGAAGAGTTTTTTGGGAAGAGAAAGATCACTTCTGAAAACGTTTTAGCGTTTATAGAAGGATCTGAAAAGCCAGAAGAAATCTTAGTTATATCAGCACACTTAGACCATATAGGAACTCGCAATGGCGAGGTTTACAATGGAGCTGACGATGATGGTAGTGGCACTATCGCTTTAGTAGAAATTGCTGAGGCTTTCCAACAAGCCAAAAAAGAAGGTCATGGTCCTAAAAGGTCTATCCTGTTTTTACATGTTACTGCAGAGGAAATAGGCCTACAAGGAAGCCAATTTTATACTGAAAACCCTGTATATCCCTTAGCAAACACTATCGCAGACTTAAACGTGGATATGATAGGGCGTATTGACCCAAAAAGAGAAAAGGAATCCAACTACGTTTACCTCATCGGTAGCGACATGTTGAGTCAAGATTTGCATGAGATCAGTGAGATGGCTAACAAAAATACGGTCAATCTAGACTTAGACTATACCTATAACGGTAAGGATGATCCTAACCGCTTCTACTACCGCTCTGACCACTATAACTTTGCTAAAAACAATGTTCCTGTAATCTTCTATTTTAATGGAACTCATGCGGACTATCACAAAGCATCGGACACTCCAGATAAAATTGAATATGATCTTTATGCACAAAGAGCACAACTCATTTTTGCAACGGCATGGGAATTAGCAAATGGCGATAAACGTCCTGCGTTGAAATCATAGACAACTTTTCCTATAAAATTGAAAAACGCACCTCACGGGTGCGTTTTTTTTGTGTAGTCTGTAGAGCAGTTCGCTTTCGCGAAAGCGAACTCTTTAAAATCAACTCTCTACCCCAGCAAATTCTTGCTGCAATGCAATGCGCAACCTGCGGTAGTAATCTTCTTCCAGCCAATCTTTGTAATTATTAGTATTGTTAATAATACAATAGGAATACCTGCGGATGCGGTCCTTGATATCGTCCTTAAGCAGTTTAGCCAAAATACGTGCGTCAAACACATCCTCACTATTCTCCACACACCACTGCACGTGTTGAGCAATGGACTCATCCAGTACTTCTTTTGACTTACGGTTCTCTTTAGTAATTCGCTTATAGGCTCCTCGTACGTCAAACGCAAAGTCTGAAGTATTAGGGAATTCTGCTTTAACTGTATCTGGCAGCTTGTAGACAAAATTGCGCTCTATCTCTTCATCTGATACAATATTCTCTGTATAAAAATCTGGAGACCTGAAGATTTGTTGCCAGTCAACGGGTTCATTCCACAAACCAAATCTCGCAACGTTATTACCTAAATCTATAATTTGAAACTCTTCCTTGTCCTTATAAATACGTGAGCCTCGACCTATCATTTGATAGTACAGGGTCAAAGACTTTGTCGCCCTATTCAAAATAATAGAATCTACAGATGGCTCATCAAATCCTGTGGTCAAGATGCTTACAGAGGTCAATACCGCGTCTGGCTTTTTCTTAAACCAGCGCAGGATTTCTTTACGCTCTTCTTTAGTATTGGTATTATCAAGATGTCTGATTTCAATCCCAGCACGTCTAAAAGTATCTTCCACCTCTATACTGGTGCGTATACCGTTATTAAAGATCAAGGTTTTCTTCCCTTTGGAGGTTTCCATGTAAGACTGCATCAGTTTGTCTTGCATGCTTTGATCTGTATAGAGCTTCTCACTGGATTTAACCGTGTAATCTCCATTCATACCTATGGTCAGTCCACTCAAGCCTACATCATAAGTATGCGTTACCGCTCTCGCAAGAAATCCATTTTCTACTAGAGAGGTAATGCTGTCTCCCACGATCAATTCATCATAGTTGTCTTTCATAGGCAACTTGAAGTTGGAACTTAAAGGTGTTGCTGTAACGCCCAGCATAAAGCAATGTTCAAAATACTTAAATAGCTTGCGGAAGCTATTGTAATGCGCCTCATCCACGATGACTAGACCTATTTCTTCCAACTTAAGTTTATCGTCTTGAATACGGTTATTCAAGGTTTCTACCATCGCAACAAAACACTGAAACTCTTTTTGATCGTCCAGTTCCTTGACCTTGGAATTAATGATTTTATTCTTGACGTTAAAGGTGTCCAGTACTTTAGAAGTCTGTTTGCAGAGCTCGATCCTGTGGGTAAGAATCACCACCTTCTTATTTTTCTGCTTGATGTACCTGCGTACAATCTCAGAAAAAACTACTGTTTTACCACCACCTGTAGGCAGTTGATAGAGTAATTTATAGTCGTCTGGCTTATCGTCGATGCGGTCAAAAATCGCTCCTAGATCACGTTTTTGATAATCGTAAAGAGTTTTGATTTTCGCCTGAGGATCGGGAGCCATAAATTTATTGTTTTTCATTTTTGAGATTTGCAAAAATAGGGAATTTAAATCCTTTGAAACGAGCGATGCCGTTGACTTTATTGAAAAAAATTTATTGTTGAGAATTTAACAGCGAAGAGGTATTGTTATTGTTAATTTTGCAATCTCGAAATAAAGTATGTCTTCTTTTAAAGATAAATTTCAACCGCAACGCGCTCATAAATATTATAAGATCACAGGATTTTATTCCTTTGTCTTAGAGAGCATCAAGAAATCTATGCCCCCTGTTTTAGTGGTGGTAGGACTTTTAGTGATCTTTCATTTTTTCGTCATGCCATTGCCAGAGGCCTTGGATCTAGCCGTTTCAGAATTACCTAGTTATGGAGTTTTGGCTTTTTTCTTTGTATCAGAGACACTCTTAGGTCTTGTCCCGCCAGAACTTTTTATAGCATGGGCTGGTAAAACATCAGAGCCTGAGCTCAACCTATTTTTGATTGCGCTCTTATCCTACTTAGGAGGGATGTGTTCCTATTTTTTAGGACGGTGGTCTCTTAAAATACCTGCTGTTCACAATTACCTTGAAGTTAAAATGGCCAAACAGCTGATCATGGCTAGAAAATGGGGAGGTATTCTTATCGCTGTTGGCGCCTTGTTGCCCCTTCCTTTTTCAGTAGGAAGTCTTGTAGCTGGTATGTTACGTTATCCTTTTAAGAGTTGGGTAATCATTGGGTTGCTGCGATTTGTACGTTTCGCACTATATGGCGCGGCAATCTTCTCCATCGTTTAGTTAAGTTTCTAATTAGCCGTCTACCCACAAGAGCGCTCTGCTGTTTGTGCTTTGCTTTAAAACCCATATGATTATGCTGTTTTCGCTTTCGCGAAAGCGAACTATAATCGCACCAGCAACTTATAAATAGAGCTTATTTTTACTTAAGGCTTACGATCTGGCATAAAAAAAGCCCCCTTTGAAAAGGAGGCTGATTCTTTAAGAAGCATTTGGTCTATTTACCAGCTTTAGCATTTGCTTTAGCTTGCTCCATTCCTTTCTCTACCATATCAAAGAATTGGTCTAGTTTAGGAAGTACAATGATTCTTGTACGTCTGTTCTTAGCACGACCTTCAGCAGTGTCGTTGCTTGCTACAGGAACGTAGTAACTTCTACCAGCAGCGGTCATGCGCTTAGGGTCAACATTGAAATCCTCTTGTAGCAATCTGGTTACAGATGCAGCACGAGCAGAACTCAATGCCCAGTTGTCTTTATAAAGAGGAGTATTGATAGGTTGATTGTCAGTGTGACCTTCTACCATGATTTCAATCTCTGGCTTGTCATTTACAACTTTAGCGACCTTGCCTAATACATTTTTTGCAGCGCTGTTGATATTTGCACTACCGCTAGCAAACAACAACTTGTCGCTGATAGAAACATATACTACTCCTTTTTCTACATTGATGCTGATATCCTCATCATTCAAGTTTCCAAGTGAGCTTTTCAAGCTTGTAACTAAAGCTAGAGTAACACTATCTTTTCTAGTAATAGCATCGTTTAGGGTGCGTATTTGCATGTCTTTTTCACGAAGGCTTTCTAAAGACTTCTCAAGATTCTCTGCTCCTTTCTTAGAAAGCGTGGTCAAATCACCTGTATTGTTGATAAGCGATTGATTGTTTGCTCTCAAATCTGCTACTTGGCTGCGCATTACGGCAAGTTCTGCAGCTGCAGCTTTCTCTTCTGCAAGGCAGGCGTTTAACCTAACGGTTGCTGAATCAAGTAACTCTTGAGTACGTTGTTGTTTTTCTAGAGCTGCGTCTAGATCCTTTTTTGATGCACAGGATACTGCCATTAAAGCAGTTAGGGCAACTAGGGCAATTTTTTTCATTTGTGGTTTAGGTTTAAAATTAACATTCAAAAATAGAAACCTCTATACACCTTGTAGCAAAGTTAACATAGGTTTATAATAGGATTATTCGTTGTGCAAACGTCGGTGACCCAATATATAGTATGAAATAACAATAGATTTTACACCTTGATTTACAGCGCTTCGCGCATTATTTTCATTTATTTTTTTTCTTATTGCTAAAACCTTGGAAAATTGGCGGTAAAAATCGAAATGAGCCTTCAATATCGCCATCACATGTGCAGGTTTTAAACTGAACAAAAACTTGACTGCCGCTAGACCGTCAAGTATCAATCTCCCGACAATCAATAACCACCAGTACGAACGTTTATCGTTTTTAACAACCGTAAACAAGCTGTTCCTGAAATTCAAAAATGTCTTTCTGGGGTTTGAATTATTGAGGGTTCCGCCACCTATATGATACACTTGAGAACCTGGTATCACTTGAACTGAGTAATCCAACTGTCGCATGCGCCAACATAGGTCAATCTCTTCTTGATGTGCAAAATAATCTTCATCAAAACCATCACAATCTTCAAAGACGCTTTTGCGAACAAACAACGCTGCACCGCTCGCCCAGTCAACTTCTATACGATAATCGTACTGACCATGATCCATTTCTAAAAAATCAAATACCCGCCCGCGGCAATACGGATAGCCCAGCTGATCAAGGAATCCGCCGGCAGCTCCGGCATATTCGAACTTGTCCTTATTATAATAATCTAATATTTTAGGTTGCGCAGCGGCTAAATTAGGATCACTACTAAAAGCCTGCTCCATGGCTTCACACCAGCCAGGAGCTACCTCAACATCGCTATTGAGCAGACATAAGACCTCCTCTTTTATTAATGGGACTACATGATTATAACCTCCTGCATAACCCAAGTTCGTAGGAATCTGGTGAATCTGCACTTCAGGATGATTTTCTTTCACCCATTTTACACTATCGTCTGTCGAGGCATTATCAGCTATATAGACCGCATGACCCTTAGAATGATCTAAAACAGTAGGCAGAAACTTTTTGAGCAGCTCTACTCCATTCCAGTTGAGAATAACAATTCCTATTTTCATGAGTGGTATTCTGGTAAATCTGGGATAAAGTCGTAGCGCTGATTTTCATAATCCATGGTGCAAAAATAGTGTTCCATGCCATTACTTACCATCAAATAGCTAGCATCTGTAGTCAAGTTGTATCTGGCAATTTGATCAAAGACGCTTTGATCTATAGGAATCTGGGGCGCCTTACACTCTACTATAATGTTTACCCTGCCATCAGGAAAGAAAACGACAATATCGTATCTTTTAGAAGTACCCGCAATAAGCAATTGCTTTTCTACATTGATCAAACTTGCTGGAACATTCTTGTACTCTTGCAACCAGTGAATGATATGCTGCCTTACCCACTCTTCAGGTTGTAGGGAAACAAACTTTTTACGGATGGGATCAAAAATGAAACGCCCTTTTTCAGTACTTTTAACCCTGAAATTTGCAGGCGGCAATCGCAGTGCCTTCATTCCACAATATTACAAAAAGCAGTACGGCTCTACATGAGTGATCTCAAGAATATTCTAACTGATCTTAAGAACAAGAAATATGCTCCTATTTATTTCTTGCATGGGGATGAACCTTTTTTTATAGATCAAATAAGTGATTACATTGAAGATAATGTCCTAGATGAATCTGAAAAAGGATTCAATCAAATGGTGCTTTATGGTAAAGACGTTAAGGTGGAAGAAATTGTGGAAGCTGCTAAAAGATTTCCAATGATGGCAGAGTATCAAGTCATCATCATTAAAGAGGCTCAGCATCTGGCCTCTAAAATGGCGCAAATGGAAAGCTATATGGCCAACCCATCTTCCAGCACCATTTTAGTATTCAATTATAAATACAAAAAGCCAGATGGGCGTACTAAGGTGTTTAAAAACATCAAGAAAAATGGACTTGTCTTTGAAAGCAAACCTATTTATGACGACCGTATGCCGGCCTGGATCACCAGCCATTTAAAAGATCGAGGGTATTCTATTGACCCTAAGGCCACACAAATGCTAGTAGAGTTCATAGGTAATGATTTGAGCAGGGTGAGCAATGAACTCGACAAACTGACCATTGTACATAAAAAAGAGCTACCTATAACCCCACAGGTAATAGAGGAAAACATAGGGTTTTCTAAGGATTTTAATAATTTTGAGTTGCGCAAGGCAATAGGATCCAGAGATACCGTTAAGGTGCACCGCATTATCAATTACTTTGCGGAAAATCCAAAAGACAATCCTATTGTTCTAACAACCGCTCAACTACACAGTTTTTTTGTTCAATTATTGAAGGTGCACGGTTTGAATGACCGGTCCCCTAAGAATGTCGCTAGAGCGGTGGGTATAAACCCGTTTTTTGTAAATGAACTAATGGTCGCCGTGCGCAACTATCCTATGAAATACTGCAGTCGTGCCATCAAATTGATCTTGGAAATGGATGTGAAGTCGAAAGGTGTAGGAGCTCATCAACTTTCTCAAGCTGACCTCTTGAAAGAAACCATGGTAAAAATAATGGCAGCATGACAGCAGTGACTAGAGCCTGGATCAGCGCAGCACGCCCACGCACCTTACCATTGAGCATCAGCGGGATTCTTGTGGGGAGCAGCTATGCTTATCTTGATATCGCTTTCGCGAAAGCGAACTTCTCACAAATAGTCTTATCTGTTATAAACCTGGAACTTACTTTCAACTGGTGGATCCCTATTCTTGCTTTGATCACTACACTAGGATTTCAAATACTATCAAATTTTGCCAACGATTATGGCGATGGTGTGAAAGGCACTGATAATGAAGACCGGATTGGCCCAATGAGAGCGATCCAAAGTGGCTTGATTGCACCCTCACAAATGAAAAAAGCGATTATTGTTACAGCAATTCTTGTTTTTGTATGTGCTGTTCTCCTTATTTATGTGAGTCTAGGTATAGACCAGTTACTGATCTCTATTTTGTATTTAGGACTAGGAATAGCTGCTATTTGGGCAGCTATCAAGTACACTATAGGCGATAATGCCTATGGTTATCGTGGGCTAGGTGATTTGTTTGTGTTTATCTTTTTTGGTCCTGTAAGCGTGATGGGGATTTACTTCCTGATTACAGAACGCATGGAATGGGAACTACTACTTCCATCAATAACGATTGGTTTGATGAGCACAGCAGTATTAAACTTGAACAATATGAGAGACATCGAGTCCGATAAAAAGGCAGGTAAGAATACCTTACCAGTCCAAATAGGACTGGATCGTTCTAAAAAATTACACTACGCTGTATTGATTACTGCGGCTGTTTGTATGTGTTTGTTTAGTTTCTGGATTTATGATGAAGCGAATCATACGAGTTCGAACACCTCCATTATCGCCTTCCTTCCATTACTTGCATTTATTCCACTTGCTATACATACCATCACTGTTTATAAGAACAATAGCGCTGCTCTACTTGATCCAGAATTGAAAAAAGTGGCGTTGTCAACTTTTTTACTCGCGTTGCTCTGCATTGTTTCGACAGCTGTGCTCGTGTGGTGAATAGTGCTGTAGATTCTAGTGCACATTGAAAATTAGAATAGTTTTTACAGAATTTTGATTTCCTTAACGCTGTGTGTTCTCAATATTTTTCCTATATTTAAAAGACCAAAATTAGAAATATCGCAATAACACTACTCTACTTTTAATTCAAGAAATTATGGCCCGAGCAATGTTTGAGTATACCTTAATGATTCTGGAAAAAGTAAGCTTTGACGCTACTTTATTTTGTAAAGAACTTCATAAAGCCATGAATCGATTGCTTCCTTTTGAGATCCAAGAACTCCAAATTTGGCTAAGAAATCTATATAAGACGCAACCAGAGTTAAGCGTTTGCCTTCCCCATTATATTATGGTAAATCAACCCACCTAGTTCTTTAAAGTCATCTCACTTCTAACAGTATAGACCTATAAATACAAAGCCGCGGTTACTTTTTAGCCAGTGGGCTTACGATTTGAACGTTACTAAATGCAATAGCTCCTTTGATAACTCCGGCGATTACCGTTTGTAAGGCTTCAATAATTTGCATTTTTAATTCAGACTTGTGATAAATGAGACTTACCTCTCTAGCTGGTGAAGGGTCTTCAAAATACCGTAGATTTTCCATTTTATGAGGTGATAGATCTAGGGTGTTCAAGTATGGAAGTAGTGTCATCCCTAAGCCCTCATCAGAAAGTTTGAGCAAGGTTTCAAAACTCCCGCTTTCTAGTGTAAATCGTTCTTGATCTGTATCTCTTGAGCTTCTACATAAATTCAAAATACTGTCTTTAAAACAGTGACCATCTTCCAGTAAAAGTAAGTCGTCTGTATCTATATCCTCCACTTTCATTTTTTGCTTTGACTTACCAGCGTTTTTAGGATCGTAGCATACAAAAGGTTCAAAATAAAGGACTCGTTCCTTAATCAAATCATGCTCTAGGGGTGTGGCCGCTATTGCGGCATCAATCGACCCTTCTAAAAGTCCCTCGATAATATTATCAGTGGTCATCTCTTCAATACGCAATCGCACTTTTGGGTATCTATTGATAAAGTTAGTGAGAAACATAGGTAATAAGGTGGGCATGACCGTGGGTATGACACCAATCTTAAAGTCACCACCTATAAAGCCTTTCTCTTGATCGACAATATCTTGAATACGATCGCTTTCATTCACGATATTATGAGCCTGTTGCACAATTTTTCGACCCGTTTCTGTAAGTTCTATAGGCTTTTTAGTTCGGTCAAAAATTTGAACATCTAGCTCATCTTCAAGCTTCTGAATTTGCATACTCAATGTAGGCTGAGTTACAAAAACCTTGTTTGCCGCTTTAGTGAAGTTTTGATATTGAGCTACAGCAAGCACATATTTCAACTGAGTGATCGTCATTATAGATATTTTCTACAAAATTACCGAAAAGCATGTGATTCCTCTATGGCTACAAAGAATACTTTTTGATGCTTCTTGAACATTTTAATTTAACATTTTGTGAACTTAAACCGTTTCATGGTTCAATAATTTCGTAGAACACATCAAAAAATTACAACAATGGCAACTATTACTCTAGGAGGAAATGAAATCCACACTGTAGGCACACTTCCTGAGGTGGGATCTCAAGCACCCAATTTCAATTTGATAAAAACAGACCTTTCTAAAGTAACTTTAGAAGACTTTAAAGGTCAACGAGTTATTCTGAATATTTTTCCAAGTATTGACACAGACGTTTGTGCGACCTCAGTACGCAATTTCAACAAACGTGCGACGGAATTGGACAATACTCAGGTTCTATGTATTTCTAGGGATACTCCATTTGCTATGAAGCGTTTTGCAGATGATGAAGGCACTAAAAACGTAACGAATTTGAGCGATATTAAGGACGGTAACTTCGGTGAATCTTATGGGTTGACGATTGAAGATGGACCATTTGCAGGATTTCACTCGAGAGCTGTTGTGGTGCTGGATGAAAATGGTAAGGTGATTTACAACCAGCAGGTTCCAGAAATAGGTGAAGAACCAAACTATCTAGAGGCCTTAAAAGTTCTTTTATAATTGTCTTTTAGCCTATTTATAAAGGGAAGGATTAAAGGATGCAAATACGCATTCAATGGTGCCGTCGCTTTAATTAAACAGGAACCCAGCATAAAAGTTCAAGTGTTTTTAGCATTGATCGTAACCATTATGGGGTTTCTGTTTCAGATTACTTCGACCCAATGGATGTTTCAAATTTTTGCTATTGGTCTAGTGTTAACAGCTGAAGGTTTAAACTCTGCCATTGAAGCGGTAGCTGATTTTATACATCCAGATTACCATGTCAAGATTGGGCATATCAAGGATATTGCTGCTGGCTCCGTGTTTTTTGCGGCTGTGATTGCATCAATAATAGGTTTGATTATTTACGTCCCATATTTTGTCCTCCTCCTTGAGCCACTATTTGTTTAAACATAAGTAGAGCGACCTCTTAATTGCGCAACAATATTCCTATTTTTGCTCGTTCACTAAGCTTTATGGCTCGCAAAAAAACTACAACTAAAAAAACGTCGTCTAAGAAGGGGAATTCCCCATCAATACCGTCGTTCAAGTTATCTCGACTTCAAGAGATCATCGTTGGTTTTTTCATGATTGCTGTAGGCGCAATATTGCTCCTCGCTTTTACTTCATTTTTATTATCCTGGCGCAGTGATCAGAGCATTCTTGGTCGACTGTCAGAGAGAGAGTTAGTGGCTCAAAATTGGTTAAGCAAACTAGGGGCTTGGTTAGGCGATTTATTTGTTTACGATGGTTTTGGAGTAGCGGCGTATTCTATCGCGATACTGGTCATTATCACTGGAATATACCTTTTTGCAGCAAAACGTGGGGCTTTTTCGCTTTCGCGAAAGCGTATTTCCCTCCTATGGATCTGGGGTTTGCCGTTGATGGTTTGGTTTTCAATTTTCTTTGGATTTTTTCATACTGCAAATCCACTTTTAGGAGGCAAAGTAGGATACGAACTCAATGATTTTTTGCAAGACTATATAGGACTGATAGGTGCCATCATATTTATGGTGTTTACAGCGATTGTTTACCTTGTATTACGTTTGAAAGTGACTCCCGAGAAAGTGAGCCTTTACTTCAAGTCCAAAGCCCGTGAAGTCCAAGAAGGCTTTGAACAAGAGGACCTGACCACCGCCAGTCTTACTGATGAAGAGAAGGAGTGGGAAAAATCTACACTAGAAGGACAAGCGGAATCTTCCCAGGATATCACTCAACCAACAGAAGAGGATGAAGAGGTAGCAGAGCCACATTTGAAATCATCAGAATCAGCACCTCCAATAATCACCTCCATCCCAGCAGCCGATGGCGAGCTAGGCATGGAAATAGAGCAAGCTGTGGAAGAGGAAGAGTTATTTGACAATAAAGCTTCAAAACTGGTTCAAGATTTTGGCGAGTTTGATCCTACGTTAGAATTGAGCAATTATCAATTCCCTCCCATCGATTTATTGAAGGATTATACTAAGGGAAAAACCATAACGATTAACGAACAAGAGTTACAGGCAAACAAGGATCGTATTGTAGACACTTTAAAAAACTACAAAATTGGTATTGCTAAAATCACAGCAACTGTAGGTCCTACCGTGACCTTATATGAAATCGTACCTGAAGCTGGTGTACGTATTTCAAAAATTAAAAATCTGGAAGACGATATTGCGCTTTCATTAGCAGCATTAGGCATCCGCATTATTGCACCTATTCCTGGTAAAGGAACTATTGGTATTGAGGTGCCCAACCAGAATCCGTCCATAGTCTCCATGCGATCTGTTATCGCATCTCCTAAATTTCAAAATGCAGAGATGGCATTACCGATAGCTTTCGGTAAAACCATTAGCAATGAAACCTTTGTGGTCGATCTTGCTAAAATGCCTCACTTATTGATGGCTGGTGCTACAGGGCAAGGAAAATCTGTTGGATTGAATGCAGTGCTTACTTCCCTACTCTATTCCAAACATCCCGCGGAAGTTAAGTTTGTACTGGTGGACCCTAAGAAAGTTGAACTTACCTTATTCAACAAAATTGAACGCCATTATCTCGCAAAGCTTCCCGACAGTGCAGAGGCTATTATAACGGACAATTCTAAGGTAATCAATACATTGAACAGCCTGTGTATTGAAATGGATCAGCGTTACGACATTCTAAAAGAAGCGATGTGTCGCAACATTAAAGAATACAATGCGAAGTTTAAAGCTCGCAAACTGAATCCTGCTAACGGTCATAAGTTTCTTCCATACATTGTTTTGGTAGTTGATGAATTTGCAGACCTCATCATGACCGCTGGTAAAGAAGTGGAAACTCCTATTGCAAGGCTTGCACAGCTTGCCAGAGCTATCGGGATTCATTTGATCATTGCTACCCAGCGTCCTTCTGTAAATGTTATCACAGGTATGATCAAGGCGAATTTTCCTGCCCGTGTATCTTTTAGAGTTCAACAAAAAGTGGATTCCCGTACGATTCTAGATAGTGGCGGCGCCGATCAGTTGATAGGACGTGGAGATATGCTGTACACCTCTGGAAACGAGATCATAAGAATACAATGTGCTTTTGTTGACACGCCTGAAGTAGAGAAAATCGTCGATTTTATAGGCTCTCAAAAGGCATATCCGGACGCTCATTTGTTGCCAGAATACGTAGGCGAGGAAGGTGGCACAAGTCTTGATATTAGTATCGAAGAGCGAGATGGAAAATTCCGAGAAGCTGCTGAAATCATAGTGATAGCGCAGCAAGGAAGCGCCTCATTACTGCAACGCAAATTGAAACTGGGGTACAATCGTGCCGGTAGAATTATCGACCAGTTAGAAGCTGCAGGAATTGTAGGTGGTTTTGAAGGAAGTAAAGCTAGACAAGTGCTAATTCCAGATCTCGCCTCACTAGAAGTATTTCTTAATGAAGAAAAGAACAATTGAAATGAAAATGATGAAGATGTATATGGTAGCTTTTATGGTTTTCGCTTTCGCGAAAGCGGCCATCGCACAATCCAACCAAGCCTCTAAATTGCTAGATGAAGTAGCAGCAAAATACAATGGCTATGAGAACGTCATGTTTACCTATAAAGGAAACCTGAAAAACACCAAAGCCAATTTTGACACTGATTTACAAGGGGAAGCAAAATTGAGCGGCAATAAATACAATGCAACTTATAATGGTACCACCTATATGTTTGATGGTAAAAAATTGTACACCATCAATCGTGAGGATGAACAGGTAACTGTGGCTACCCAAAACAATGATGGCAGTGAGATGATCAACCCTTCTAACATCATGACCTTTTATCAAAAAGGGTACACGAAAGAGCTAGATATCGTGCAGAATATGAACGGTAGAAAAATTCAATATGTCAAATTGAAGCCTATCAAATCTGGATCTGATTATAAAAGTATTTTGTTAGGTATTGATGCGAACACAAAGCATATTTACAACACCATTATCACAGAGCGTAGCGGTACGGTCATCACTTTTACCTTAAAGTCATTCAAGACCAATCAACCGCTGCCTAAAAGCAGTTTTATCTTTGATCCTAGTCAGTACAAAGGCTGGGATATTGAAGAAATGAACTAGATTGAAAATACTAGATCGTTACATATTGACACAATTTATAAAGACGTTTTTAAGCGTCTTTATTGTGTTAATGTTCATTCTTATCCTTCAAGCGATCTGGCTTTACATTAAAGATATTGCCGGTAAAGACCTGGACTTTGTAACTATTGCAAAGTTCATGGCGTATACCATTCCAGTAATTGTTCCTCTAGCCTTGCCTTTGAGTATTTTGCTGGCGTCGATTATGGTTTTTGGTAACATGGCAGAAAACTATGAGTTTGCTGCAATGAAATCTAATGGTATCTCGCTACAACGTGCGATGCTCAGCTTAACTGTTGTGATAATCACCCTGGGAGTCACCAGCTTTGTATTTGCCAATACTGTGATCCCCTGGGGTCACCTAAAACAGCGGAACCTGCGCAGGAATATCGCCCAGGTGAAACCTGCCATGGCGATTAGCAAGAATGTTTTTAATCAACTGGCAGATATCAATATTAAAGTAGCTGATAAAAGTGGTGATCGTGGTCAATATTTGACTGACGTTATCATTCATAGAAAAAATCCACTACGTTCTGGAAACTGGACTGTCATTAAAAGCGAAAAAGGAGAGCTGAAGAGTTCATTAAAGTCTGACATTATCCAATTAGTCCTTTCCAATGGGAATTATTATGAGGATTTATTCGTTGAAAATCCTACTAAAAGAGCCTCCTCTCCTTTTGTAAAAAGTTATTTCGACACCTATACTTTAAATGTGGACGTTTCTGCTCTCAACGATGTGGACATGGACAGTGAAAATGTGACGGATGATCATCAAATGCTCAAAATTCATGAGCTTAAATCTCAAATCGATTCCTTTTCCTATAAGTTCAATGAAAACAAGGATGTTTACAATCAAACCCAACATTCTAAATGGGCTCCGAATCGTTTGACGAACATCATTAAGGATTACATGAAAGAGGAACCTGATGATTCCCCCTTTTTTGAAAGACTAAATGCGTACCAACAACGGCGAACCATAGAAGACGCTATGAATAAAGTGACTCAGCAAGAGTATGTCTTACGAACGAGGCAAGAGCAATTGCAGCGTGAATTAGTTCGACTGAATAAGTATGAGATGGAGATTCATAAGAAATATGTGCTGGGAGTGGCTTGTATCATTTTGTTCTTTATAGGAGCACCTTTAGGTGCTATTATTAGAAAAGGCGGTATGGGACTGCCATTAGTAGTGGCCACTATGTTCTTCCTCACCTACCACTTTATAGGGATTTTTGCAGAAAAAGCCGCCGCAGAGGGCGCTTTCCCTGCATGGATAGGGTCATGGATGAGTACCCTAATAATTTTTCCTATTGGTGTGTTTTTAACCTACCGCGCTACTACAGATCAAGGCTTTTTCAATATTAACTTCACCTTGGATTCTTTGCTCAAACGCTTCAAAAAGAAGCGGAAGACTCCAGCTGCAACGCCTTAATCCTTATCTTTGTCTTCAAATTGAGAGCAAGACAAATGGTCACAGTACAGCAGGATACCACGGTCCAATTAGATCGTATAGAAGATGCCATCGAGGATATCAAAAACGGTAAAGTTATCATCGTTGTAGACGATGAAAACCGAGAAAACGAAGGCGATTTTCTAGCTAGCGCACAATCCGTCACCCCAGAAATGATCAATTTTATGGCCACTCATGGCCGTGGATTGATTTGTTGTCCCATCACAGAAAAACGAGTGAAAGAATTGGACTTGAGCATGATGGTCAATAACAATTCCGACCCCATGGAGACGGCTTTTACAGTTTCTGTTGATTTACGTGGGCATGGAGTAACTACTGGAATTAGTGCACAAGATCGTGCTCTTACAGTACAATCTATCATCAATAAAGAAACTCAGTCCCATGATTTGAGTAAGCCAGGACATATTTTCCCTTTAAGAGCGAAAGATGGCGGCGTATTGCGTCGTACTGGCCATACAGAAGCGGCAGTGGATTTTGCAAGGCTTGCAGGTCATGAGCCAGCAGGGGTTATTGTAGAGATCATGAATGAAGACGGGACCATGGCTCGACTTCCACAATTAGTGGAGGTGGCTAAGAAACACGATCTAAAATTAGTGAGCATTGAAGATCTAGTTGCTTACAGAATGAAGCACGACAGTCTTATTGTAAAGAAGGAAGACTTCATGCTCAAGACTAGATTTGGAGAATATCGACTGCGCGCGTACCAGCAAACTACTAATGATCAAATTCATATAACCTTGACCTTAGGCGATTGGGATCATGATGATGTGGTGCTGACTCGAATGAATTCTACACAAGTTAACAACGATCTTTTTTCAACACTAACTTCAGAGGCAGATCGTAAGTTAGACGCCATGTTTGAACGTTTGAATCAAGAAGGCCGTGGTGCGATTGTATTTATCAACCAGCAGTTTGAGCCAGAAAATATGTTAGGCCGTTTGGAACAATTAAAAGAGCTTCAAGAAAATGGTACCACTAAAGCTCCGAGAAGAAACCTAGACAATAAAGATTACGGTATCGGAGCTCAAATTTTACACGATCTCAATATTTCAAAATTAAAATTGATGACCAACAGCGAGCAGAGCAAACGTATAGGAATGATAGGTTACGATTTAGAAATTGTCGAAATTGTAGGTTATTAAAGTTTCATAGCTTCCTTTCTGGCAGACTAAGGCGCTTAAGTATCAAAGTTGACTCATACATACAGAAGCATATTATGGAGTTTAGGAATATAACAGAGCAGGATTCTAATCATAACGACCTAGAAAAAATGGATACGGCTGGATTGCTGCATGCTATAAACTCTGAAGATCAAAAGGTAGCACTAGCGGTCCAAAAAGTGATACCTCAAATAGAAGATTTTGTAAACGCTGTTGTTGAAAAGATGTCGGCTGGCGGAAGGCTATTTTACATAGGCGCTGGCACCAGCGGTAGATTAGGTATACTAGACGCTAGCGAATGTCCTCCTACTTTTGGTGTAGCACCAGATAAAGTCATAGGAATCATTGCCGGTGGCGACCGGGCGATTCGAAATGCTGTAGAAAATGCAGAAGATGATCGGGAGCAAGCTTTCAAGGATTTAAAAGAGTTTGGTATTACCAGCCAAGACACCGTTATAGGCATTGCGGCCAGTGGGAGAACACCCTTCGTTATCGGCGGGCTAGAAGCTTGTAATACAGCAAATATTCTTACCGGTGGAATTTGTTGCAACCCTGGAAGCCCGTTAGATCAAATCGCTACATATTCCATGGTACCAACAGTTGGTCCTGAATTTGTGACAGGGAGCAGTCGGATGAAAGCGGGAACCGCACAAAAAATGATTTTAAATATGATTAGTACTAGTGTCATGATCAAGCTGGGCCATATCAAAGGAAATAAGATGGTAGATATGCAATTAAGCAATGATAAACTGGTAGACCGTGGAACCAGAATGATCATGGAAACCACTAAGTTAGATTACGAGAGAGCGCAAGAACTGCTAAATAAATATGGCAGTGTGCGCAACGTGTTGGATCATATAGGTATGTGCTAATGTCAGAACAACCCTCCACAGACCGTGACGTATTAAGCAAAGGAATCAAAAAGCTAATGCTATCCATTCCTTTTTTTGTTCTAGGACCAGTCTTGATTTATATAGGTGCTGGAAGCGATCATCCCATTATTTTCTTGATGCCGGGAATTGCATTTGCCATTTTGGCCATCGTATTTATGTATAACGGCATTCAAATCATTTTGGATTCCATGTTTAAAACCAATAAAACCAGGTAATGAAAAATATTTTATATATAGTTTGCGCTCTAATGACTCTGGTAGCATGCAAGGCAGACTTAGAAAAAGAGGTCTCAGAGAATAATGACTTGGCAATCGACAACACCTTGAGCGATGCCGAAAAGTTTGTTGAAAAGATTGAAACAGCTCATCATAAAGGGGCTTTTCTTCAACAGGAAGTGGTTTCGTTTGATATAGACCTCAATTTTGGAGGGCAAGATCGGTTGGATGCTACAGTCTTTATTTCTACCGATTCTAGATTTGTGCGTATCGAAAAGAATAATGGAGAAGTCCTGCTTTATGACGGTACAAACGTATGGCTTGCGCCACAAAGCGCTTCTCAAAATGGAGCAAGATTCGACGTTTTTACTTGGAGTTATTTTTTCAGTTTGCCTTATAAATTAACGGATCCCGGAACTCAAATCACGTTGAAGAATCAAGACGCTGTGAACGAGCATTTAAGACTTTCATTTGAAGCAGGCACTGGCGATGCGCCAGACGATTGGTATGACTTATACACCTATGCAGACACTAATTTACTTCATTATGCCGGCTACATTGTTACTTATGGTGGAACGCCGGTAGATCAAGCCGCAGAAAATGCTCATGCCATCGCCTATGAAGATTATAAAGAGGTAAACGGCATTCCTATCGCTCATACCTGGAAATTTTATAATTATGGGGAATCAGTCGATACAACACAAGTGATAGGTGAGGCGAAATTGTCAAATTTACGTTTCAGCGCCATGGACTCCTCTTTATTTCAGAAACCTAGCGATGCTTCACAAATCCAACTCTAGTTTGAAAATCAAAACCCTGCTTCTCTGTTTTACAGGTTTCCTTCTTTTAACCAGTTGCAAAAAACCTGAGGATAAAAATGGAAAGGCTATAGAACTCACTGGCACCTTAACCCAATGGGATCAGGGAGCAGCATCCGTTAATGGTATGGGCTTTTTTGTCGAACCTCATATCATTGGATACATCAACCCCAATGGTGAATTAAGTATCCAACTCCCTGATCATTTTTTAAAGATGACGCAGGACGCTTTCGCGAAAGCGAACTCTCAAGAAGGTGCACCCTATGAAATGATGATTCCTACAGCTCGAGAATCATTTCAGCAAACCGAAGGACTTTCATTTCAAGGAGCCGAAGTACCTTTAGCACTCGCTGGAAAATACTATGGCTTTGAGGTCTTGCAAAATGATGCAGCTAGTACAGCAATTTTTGCAGCATCCAGTGAAGCTTTTATGCAGCACCTGCTCTATCCCTCACAACATCAAGCGGTTGAAGGTTGGCTCTACTATTTTCTGTATGCTGAAAAACCAGTACGCTTAAACGGTACTAGTGCTGTAGAAAATCTATTCTCCAACGATAATGAGGATAGTTATAGCTCTTCAATAACATATCAGGTGGATATCCAGCAAGGATGGAATATCGTGAAATATGAAGTAAAAGAAATTGTACAAAGTCCAGATGCAAAATATAACGCAGATTCTAAAGTTATCATTAGTACTGTAGATGCACTACCCACTGGATTGGAATGGATATCTATATCTTCATTGAATTTAAACTTATGATGAAATCACTTCAATTCATTCTATTTTTTATGGTTGCTGCATTGTCCATGGCTCAAACCCAGCCCGATGCAAGTTCCATACAGGTAGAATCGCCATTTACTACGGTCGATGAGGCGCAGTTCCCTGGAGCGATTATTTACTTAAGAAATACAGGAAACCAAGTGTTTGTAAACCACCGCGGCATAGAAATGTATTGTGACAAGGCTGTGTTTTATCAAAACAGTAACTTCATTAAAGCCATAGGAAATGTGCGCATGAATCAAGGCGATACGATCCAGATGAATTCAAAATATGCAGAATACAATGGGAATTCCCAATTGGCTTATGCCAGCGGCAGCGTCAACATGCGCAGTCCTGAATCTACCTTACAAACCGATACTCTCTATTTTGACCGGGCAAAACAGCAAGCCTATTACCGCAGTGGTGGTACTGTAAGGGATACTGCGAGTACTCTCAAAAGTCGTGTGGGACGCTATTTTATGAAAGATAAGAAATACCAATTTCTTTCAAATGTGGTAGTGACTAATCCTGAATATGTGATTAATTCCAATCATCTTAATTTCTATTCAGATACAGGTCATGCCTATATGTATGGACCTTCTACCATCACTGGAAAAACAAGCAAGGTATATTGTGAGAGGGGTTTTTATGATACCAGGGCAGATCAGGGTTATTTCGTCAAGAATTCAAGTATAGATTATGACGATAGGAACGTCAAGGGCGACAGTTTGTATTTCAATCGAGGGAGAAATTTTGCCAGTGCAGTAAATAATATCGTCATTACAGACACCATCAACAACTCAGTCATAAAAGGCGATTATGCGGAAGTGTATCGAGATAAGGATTCAGTGTATATGACAAAACGGGCTGTAGCAATTTCTGTTCAAGACAAAGACAGCGTGTACATTCATGCTGACACCCTGATGGTCACAGGTAAACAAGCGAATCGCTTAGTTCGTGGATTTTATGGAGTGCGCTTGTTCAAAGAAGATTTAAGCGGGAAGTCGGATAGTATTGTGTCCAGGCAAACCACAGGGCTGACTAAAATGATAGGCAAACCCATTTTATGGATTGGAAAAAGCCAAATGACAGGCGACAGCATTTTTATACAAAGCAACGTAAAGACGGAAAAGCTGGACTCGCTTCATGTGTTTTACAATGCTTTTATAGTTGATAAAGATACACTGGGAGGTTTCAATCAAATTAAAGGAAAAGAGCTCGTCGGTTTTTTTAAAGACAATCAGTTGGACATCGTGAACATCAATAAAAATGTAGAGCATTTGATCTATGTGCGCAATGACATTCAAGAATTGATAGGTATTGATAAAAGAACCAGTGGCCGTATGGTGCTGGAGTTTGAAGATGGCGATGTGATCTTAAATACTAATTTTGATGATGTGCGAGGTACCACCTTCCCTCCAGACGAATTACCTGAGAATGCGAGAACGCTTCGAGGGCTGAATTGGCGTGGAGAGGAGCAATTATTTTCCATTGAGGATTTATTCAAAGGAAAACCAGTACCCAAACAAATTAAAATTCAAGGGCTACCACTCCCACAAGCAGAAAAAGACTTTTTTGACGTAGAGAATTCTAAAGAATTGAATGAAAATAGCGAATTGAAGAAGGATCAATTGAAAACCAGGAAAAAAGATAAACTGGAAAATATAGAAGGAACCGGCGAGAATTGAAAAAGGACTTCTTCACATACCAAGCCCCTACCACTCCTTATGCACCTGGATTAGAAATTGCTCGTGCAGAAGGCAGCTATATCTATGATATAAATGGAAACTCGTATTTAGATATGGTTGCGGGAGTCAGTGCCTTGCCGCTGGGACATTGCCATCCTAAAGTTACCCAGGCGATCAAAGCACAAGTAGATCAGTATATGCATGTCATGGTCTACGGTGAGTATGCACAAGCGCCAGCGGTAGAGCTTTGCAAGAAGATCGCTTCCACATTACCAGAGCCGTTGAGGATGACCTACCTGGTCAACAGCGGTACAGAAGCTATTGAAGCTTCTATCAAACTAGCTCGTACGGTTACTAAGCGCAGGGAAATTATTGCGATGCATCACTCCTATCACGGCAACACCATGGGCTCGCTGAGCCTCATGGATTATGAAGAACGCAAAGCGCCTTTCCGCCCGCTGCTTCCAGACATTAGTCATATCAAATTTAATTGTATTCCTGATCTGCGACGTATTAGTAACAAAACTGCAGCCGTGATTTTAGAAACCATACAAGGTGCTGCCGGTTTTATCCTACCGCATCCAGAATGGCTCAAACAATTGAGAAAGATCTGTGATCAGCTGGGCGTATTAATCATTCTAGACGAGATCCAGCCAGGTGTAGGTCGCACCGGTACCATGTGGCATTTTCAGAACTATGATTTTATACCAGACATGGTGGTGAGTGGCAAGGGCTTGGGTGGTGGACTCCCCATTGGTGCTTTGACGGCTAGTGTGGCTCATTTATCGCATTTTAAGAGCGCCCCTATGCTAGGACATATTACCACATTTGGCGGTAATCCGGTCATTGCATCGGCAGCACTCGCAACCTTAAATGCGATTGAAGAAGAAAGCTTAATGGATGCTGTGAAATTGAAGGAAGCACGCTTTCGCGAAAGCTTAAACTCCTCAAACATCAAACAAGTAAGAGGTAAAGGGCTCATGCTGGCTGCCATATTGCCCGACGATAAACACACGGCTGCCATAGTTGACGAGTGTCGAAACCGAGGTGTCATTTTCTTTCTGCTTCTTTTTGAAAAGCGCGCTATACGCATCACGCCGCCCTATACAGTGACAATGGAGGAGATTGATAAAGCATGCACAATTCTATGCGATGTGGTGGATGAATTCTACCCTTAGAACCTCCTGTTTTCACTGTTTATAAGATGTTGACAATAGATTTAGGGTAAGTTGCGAGACTTTGGCAATAATTTTGAACTTAGTAAGAAGCGAATCAATAAAAATTCGGCCTATGGAATTCAACCTTAATAATGACGATGAGATGAGCATTGACAAGTTTGAGTTGATGCTTAAAACTAACGAAGTTGGTTTCTTTGACAGCGATGAGTTTGAAGAAATCATTGAACATTATCTGGATGAAGGGAAAATGGCACTCGCTCGCAAAGCGATACATCTAGCTATCAATCAGCATCCCGCCTCAGTCAACTTAAGATTGTTCCATGCGGAAATGTTGGTTTTTGACGATAAGTTTGAAGCCGCACATGAGTTGCTTAATGAATTGCACGATTTAGAACCTCTAAACTCTGAAATATACATCCAGAAGGCCAATATCTATTCTAAGACAGAAGGACACGACAAGGCTATTGAATTGTTGAATGAAGCTTTAAAATTGACTGATGATCAGGCAGACGTTTACAGTCTGATAGGAATGGAATTTCTCTTTATCGAGGATTATTCCAATGCAAAGCTTAATTTCATGAAGTGTTTAGAGTTGGACGAACTCGATTATTCTGCCTTATACAATATCATTTACTGTTTCGACTTTTTACAAGAAAACCAGCAGGCGATTGACTTTTTGAACATGTTCTTAAACGACAATCCGTATTGCGAGGTGGCGTGGCATCAAGTAGGTAAACAGTATTTTGACTTGAAAATGTATGAGAAGTCACTTGCTGCTTTTGAATTTGCTATTATCTCAGACGATACATTCATCGGCGCTTATCTTGAAAAAGGTAAAGTCTTGGAAAAACTAGGTCGTTATAATGAGGCGATAGAGAATTATCAAATCACATTAGAATTAGACGACCCTACTTCCTTTGCTTACTTAAGATTAGGAAAGTGTTTCAATAAACTAGGAAATAAAGAGCTTGCCTTAAAATATTTCAAAAAGACTATTAACGAAGATCCGTTGTTGGATAAAGGGTGGATCGCAATTGTTGATTACTATTCTAAAAACCTAAATTACCCGAAAGCTTTAAGTTATATCGAGAAAGCGGTGGAGGTAGATGGAGAAAACGCGTTATACTGGATACGTTATGCCGATTTGAATAAGCGACTCAACTTTTTTGAAGAAGCGGAATACGGCTATCGTAAGGCTATAGAACTTGGTAATTACGAAGAGAAGACCTGGACTTCTAGAGCGGACATATTATTAGCTTTAGGAGAAACTGAAGCGGTAGTTTCTAACTTAAATCATGGCTTAGAGTTCTATCCAGAACATGTAGAGATGGAATACCGAATAGCTGGAGCCTATTACATGCTCAACGAAACGGTAAAAGGCCGGTTTCACTTACAGAATGCCTTAAAGGCAGATCCTGAGTATGTTATTATTTTAGAAGAATTGTATCCTTCTGTTTACAGTGCCATGGAGGTGCAGGATTTATTATTGAAGTACGCGTCTAAATGATTTTTTTTAGCAAAAAGTATTTCATAGCTGATTTGCTGGAAGGCATTGTGGATATACACAACCACTTGCTACCAGGAATTGACGATGGAGCACCGGATTTAGAGACGACGCAAGAGATGATCCGGCTTTATAAAGAGTTAGGGTTTAAAGGAGTTTATACCACTCCACATACCATGGAAGATTACTATGGGAATGATGTGGCTAGCATAACAACATATTACAAAGAAACCTGTAGGCTATTAGGAGACGAATCCAGCTTCCTTTTAGGTACATCATCAGAGTACATGATGGATGGCGCTTTTGGAAAGCTGTTGGAGTCGTCAGAAATTCTGACGTTACCTAATAAGCGATTGTTGTTTGAATTTAGCTACTTCCAAAAACCAGTTGAAGCAGAGCAATTGATTTTTGAAATGAATCATAAAGAATATAAACCCATCCTTGCGCATCCGGAACGCTACAGGTATTTAAGTGTTCCAGAAATGATGGATTTGAAGCAAAGAGGGTGTGAGTTGCAGCTCAACCTTCTTTCCTTATCAGGACATTATGGGAATGATGCAAAGACGAAGGCCTTAGAGTTGCTAGAAAATCATGCCTACGATTTTGTAGGAACTGATGCCCACAAGCCAGAACATTTAGAAAAGCTTAAAAATATTAAGCTACCTAAAAAAACATTCAACCAGTTTCGACAAGCCATCTCAAAACATAACAGCCAGTTCTCCTAAAAGACCGCTGGCTGTTTTAAATGTCTCTTTAGTTACTACTTTACTTCTTAAGTTTGATTGCTTTTAAGAATTTTTCCCATGTGGTATCTTGATCAACACCATAGGAATAGGCATATTTATTACCATATCCAAAGTTGGCAATCTTCACGTTGTTCAAGACTATCGCCACATTTTTAAGCTTGCCACTTTCAATGGTGTCGCTAACAAAGTCGAGTAGAGGTTTTTCAGTGTAATTGGCTCTAGAAACATAAACGGTAACGTCTGCCTTATCGCTTATTAATAAGGTGTCTGTGACCAACATCGATGGTGCAGAATCAATAATTACCAAATCGTAGTTATTTCTAGCATAATCTAACAAGTCCTCCACACGATCACTTAGCCACAATTCTGCTGGATTTGGTGGTATAGCACCAGATAACATAATGTGTAGGTTTTCATTATCATCGCTGGTATGAATAAATTCTTCCGCTTTGTATTCTGGATATACCAAGAACTCTGTAACACCATTTAAGCTTTTGCTGCCTTTTTGCAGGTAACGGTGCAGCTGTGGATTTCGAATATCCCCACCAAGTAAGAGCACCTTTTTACCAGAATTTGCCATGGTCATGGCAAGATTGAAAGAAACAAATGTCTTCCCCTCTCCTTTTACGGAAGAGGTAACAATGATTATAGGCGCTTTGTCCGTTTTTTCTAATGCTGCAATTTTATACTGGAGATTGGTCCTTAAAATTCTAAAAGACTCTGCCAGTACAGATCTATCGTTTTTCGCAATCTTATCTGCTTCGTCAGAAGCTAACTTAGGAACCTCCCCTAAAAATGGAACAGAAGGTAACTTTCTAGTCACATCTTTTCTGTTTTCTATTTTATCATAAAATAATCCTTTTAGATAAATAAAAGCGAATGGAATCAAAAGCCCAACGATTAAAGCTCCCAGTAATATAATACTAGGTTTAGGAGATATGGGCTGATCAGCAACTAAAGCGCTATCGACAATTTTAGCCTTTGGAGCCGTAACCGCTAAGCTGATCGCTGTTTCTTCTTTTTTCTGAAAAAGATAGAGGTAAATCGCTTCTACTATGGTTTGATCTCTCTCAATATCTCTTGCCGTTCGCTCGGTACTAGGCACCTCTCCTATTCTTCTGGAAAGACGGTTGTTTTGTGATAAAATACTACCCAATCGGGTTTCTAAAGATTGGATATAGGAATTCAATGAAGCTGAAATACCCCCCTTCAACTTCGTCAAACGAGACTGCAATTCTTGGATTAACGGATTCAATTCCGTAGCGGTCTCTCTTCGCTGGTTTAAAGTAAGTAACAACTCATTGTATTCGTTAATCGATTGATTAATAGAGCCGCTATCTAAGGTCAAGTTTGCAGGAATATAATCATCCTCTCCCAAATTAGAAAGATAAGTTCTCAGATCACGAGCGATTCTCAACTGGGTTTGCGCTTCAATTTGTTTAGCTGTGTATTCTGCACTAGACTCTAAGTTCATGGTCGCTTCAGCAACGATATCCGAAATGCTATTTTCTTGTTTAAATTGCTGTTTTTTAAGCTCAACCGAGTCAAGTGATAATTCAATAGTAGCCAATCGATCTTCAATAAAGTTCACCGTATTCTGCGCAACTATATTTTTATCTTGGGTAGCATCTTTATTGTACTCCACGATCAATTGATTCAATATAGCAGCTGTTTTTGTGGGGACTGGATCTGAAATAGATAAATCAATCACACTCCCTCTCTTAACGGATTGATCTACCGTTAATTTATTGGCATATCGAACGACACTGGACTCAAAACCTGAAACTTTAATTAAGTATATAGGAGCTTCCTTGCTTTCGGTTTCCTTTATAGGTCTTTTGGCATCTAAGATGGTTAAAATAACCTCTTGATCAAAAGGTATTGGCTCTCCGAGTATAGCAGTTTGGGTATCATCACTGTTTTCTTCCCAATATTTTACTTCAGTACTCGAAATACGCTGGACATAAAATTGAAAAGGGTCGATAACGTCAGTGTTTGACGATTTTATAATTTTAAAACTAGCGCTTTGAAAAGATTCCGACGTTTTCACATTGCCTTCGTTGAAATATTGAATATCCAGATTCAACTCCTCTACCACTTTTGACATCAATCTTCTAGAGCTTAAGACTTCGATCTCGTTCTCAACACTGTTAAAACTGTTACCCAGCATTCCCAAGTCCCCAAGAGCAGCAAGCTCTGAAATTCCTCCCCCAGCTTGAGTATCTTTGATAAGAATAGAAGCCTCCGCTTGATAAATATTCGTGGAGTAGCGTAAATAAATTACGGCAACGCTTAATAACACTAATGAGGATACAATGAACCACCACCACTTATTAAAATAAGGCTGAATTTGTTGGATTAAGCTTTCATCAGGAGTTGTAGATGTAGTATTCAAATCTAGCATTAACGAGCAATTAGTATGATTACAGATAATAGAACTGAGGCTATAGAAACGTATAGTGAGTTATTACGGTTGAAAGAAGCTCCATTTACTTGAGCATTATTCGGTCCAACGTACAACACATCGTTTTGCTGTAAGTAGAATAGATCACTTTCCAATACTTCCAATGAAGTCAAATCAATTTGATGGCTTTCTTGAACGCCATTTCTATCTCTTAGTAATAAAATATCGTTTCTCTTACCATAAAGCGTCAAATCTCCAGCAAGACCTAGTGCTTGGGGAAGTGTTACACGCTCATCAGGAATGGTGTAGGTTCCAGGACGCTGAACTTCTCCTAAAACAGTTACTTTAAAATTTGTGATTCTAATGTTAACAATGACGTCCTTAATAAACTTTCGATAATCATTAGATAACTCTTCTTCAAGCTCAAAACGAGACTTCCCAGCTACTTTTCTTCTTCCCAGTTTTGGTAAGTCTACATATCCATTGTTATCTACAAGATAGTCTTGGAGCAAAGGTTGACCATTTACTCTAAAATCATTTGCGTCATTAACTCCAGGAACAAGTCTATTGTATGGACTAACCGTAGTCATATCAGAACTGCTTACGATAATCGACAACCTATCATTATTCTTTATAATCGATTTATAAATTTCTGGTTCATAACTCCCTTTAGACTCTATATCTTGAAAATACAATATCTTCTTTTTAGTGGTACAACTAGATAAAAAAAAGAATGCTAAGAGGTATACTAGTAAAAAACGAAAATGGAACATCTTTAAAATTTGAATTTGCAAATGTAAGAAATCATTCATCAGAACAAGATGGTAAATCTAGTAGTTCGTATACGCTATTCTCGCTTTTGAATTCTGGAACAAGAACCTTCAGTTTGCCAATCATACCTAAATCATCAGATTGCTCAGCGGCCGCAGCTATTTCTATGATAAGATTCATAACGTCTTCTAAGAACATCGTATCGTCCTTAGCCCTCATGATTTTTTCATGATGTGTTGGTAACGTAGTGGATTGATCGCTTAGTAATTCTTCATACAACTTTTCACCAGGCCTTAAACCAATCACAGATATTTCAATATCCTCTCCAGGTATCAATCCAGATAATTTAATCATTTTTTTGGCCAAATCCATGATTTTCACAGGCTTACCCATATCAAACACAAATACTTCTCCTCCTTGCCCCATGGTCCCTGCTTGAAGCACCAATTGACACGCCTCTGGAATGGTCATAAAGTAGCGTATGATATTTTCATGAGTCACTGTGACTGGACCGCCGTTTTTGATTTGTTCTTTAAAATGTGGAATAACAGACCCATTAGAACCTAGTACGTTGCCAAATCGCGTAGTAATAAATTTTGTGTTTGACTGGCGTTCTTGCATCAATGCTTGTACATACATCTCTGCGGCCCTCTTCGTAGCACCCATCACATTGGTAGGGTTTACCGCTTTGTCCGTGCTTACCATTACAAATCGATCAATACCGTATTGTGCAGACAAATCTGCTAAAGTAACGGTGCCTATGATGTTTACCTGAATAGCTTCCGTAGGGTTTCGTTCGATCAACGGAACATGCTTATAGGCAGCTGCATGAAAAACAACTGAAACTTCGTAGGCTTCAAAAACCTTCTCCAGTCTATTCTTTTTTCTAACATCGGCGAGGATGAATTCATAAGAAACCTCAGGGAATTGTTGTCGAAGCTCTAACTCGAGTGTATGCAAAGGCGACTCTGCTTGATCAAGAATGAGTAGTTGCTTCGGTTTGTACCGGCTCACTTGCCGTACTATTTCACTACCTATAGATCCAGCGCCACCTGTGACTAAAATAGTTTTATCGTTCAAATAGCTATTGATTTGTGTATCATCAAGCTTTATAGGATGGCGCTCCAAAAGATCTTCTATTTGAATTTCTTTGATGTTGCTTGTGACATCGGCATCATTTTCCCATTGGGTAATTGAGGGAGCATGATAAATTCTAAGGTTTTGCTCTAAGGCTTTATCGACAATATTATTCTTTTCGCTAGTGTCCAATTGATTTCCGACAAGAATTAATCCATTTACCTTTAATGGTAAGATCGATCCAAAAAAAAGATTATCAAATTTAAAAATGGGAACTCCTAAGATTTTGAGTTTTTTGTAACGCTTGTTAAAACTTACAAAACCTACAAGTACAAAATTCTTATGGTCTGCAATAGACAATGCCTCACCTACGGCTATACTATCATCATTGACACCTAATATCAGAACCCTATGACGCTTCCTACCCATATTCATTATAAAAGAGTACAAGGATTTAACTGTAAGTCGCAGCATCAACATCCCAGCAAACGTCAATACGGAATTAATTAAAAGAAACGGAAAAAGAAAAATCTTTTTCTCAAAAATTCCGTAGTAAGAATAACTAATGATACTTAAAAACAAAGCACTAGCTCCACAGGATATCGCGATCTTAAAAATATCTACGAAGGTACTATGGCGTATAAGACCAGCATAGGTAGAAAATATAAAAAAAGAGGCAAAATAAACTAAGGATATGAAAACACACTCTTGAGGTCTCGTCAGCACATCATAAAACGACACGTTGAGATTTGAAACCACAAGAAATGACAAGAAAAAAGAAAAAATAACTATAGCTAAGTCAATAGCGATAACAAGCCATCTAGGAAGATAGTTGAAGTTTCTTAACTTCACCCGATTATCTTCATTCCAAAGTATTTGTTTGCTACGAACTCTAAAATACCTCCACTTCACCTAAGATCATTTTAATCGATGTAATATACGCAAAAAGGCAATGCTGTTGAAGCACTGCCTCTTTGTTATTATCAAGTAATTAATCAGTCTTTATTGGTACGCACCGCTTTGAAACCAAATGCTAATCCTACTGCTATTACTAAAGCTATACCTGGTATTGCAGCAGCTGGAACATCATCAACTCCCTCATCGAAAGGAGGCTGCGCTGATAGAGTTGCACTGAATAATATTGCTGCAAAGCATATTATGTTTCTTTGAAGTTTCATAAGCATGTGATGGTTTGATTTATTTTACTTATCGTATGGACAGCTTTATAACAAAATTTAAAAGTAAATATATTAGATAACTTATACAAAGCATATCAATACGACTAATATTTTAAAACATTTTTTATGGCTAATTCGATACGCTTTCTATCGATAGCTGTTACATTGGAGCCAGAAGGGAGGCACAAACCTTTTTCAAATAATTCCTCACATACGGTTCCTCCATAATAAGCATAGGTTGAATAGAGCGGCTGTAAGTGCATAGGCTTCCATATGGGGCGGGATTCTATGTCCTCAGCTTCAAGTGCTAATCTCAAGTCCTCTTTGGTGACTCCACCCGCTTCTGACGGATCGACCAGGATGGCACTTAGCCAGTAGTTGGACTTAAAATCATCATCAGGTGCTGTATGGACGCTGATTCCTGAAATAGGTTGAAATGAATCTTGATAAAAATTATGCATCTGCTTACGCATGGTAATTCTTTCGCTCAATAGGGGAATTTGCGACAGCCCCATCATAGCGTTCAAGTGACCCATCCTGTAGTTGAAACCTATTTCTTTGTGCTGATAAAAAGGCTCGTTTTCCTTAGCCTGCGTGGCCAAGAATTTCCCTCTTTCATAACTTGCTGCATCTGGGCAAATGAGTAAACCACCTCCTGTTGTCGAGATGATCTTGTTGTTATTAAAAGAAATTATGCCAAAATCACCTAAAGTACCATTGCTTAGATCTTTATAAGAGCTTCCCAAGGCCTCTGCACTATCGTCTATGATGGTTAGGTTGTTCGCTTTCGCGAAAGCGAAAATTCTCCCATAATCATATGGCATTCCATAAATACTCGTAAGAATAATCGCTTTAGGTCGCTTGTCATTGCGGACTAGATCAAGGAAAGCCTCCTCTAGTCGCTCGGGATCCATATTCCAGGTTTGTCGCTCACTATCTACAAAAACAGGAATTGCACCTATGTACAACACCGGGTTTACACTGGCAACAAAGGTCATGGATTGGCAAATGACATGGTCACCAGCGGTGATTCCCGCGAGCAACAATCCCAAATGAATGGCGGCAGTGCCGCTATTGACCGCAAGGACTGGTCGGTCTGTTTTTAAAGTTTGCTGACACCGTTTTTCAAACTCTTCTATATCTTGATAAACCTCTTTGCACCCCACTTCCCTACCTGCTTGCGATTGGGTGTTCAATGCAGCGTAGTTAAGTGCGGAAAGGTATATCTGTTTAGGCTTAGGCATTTTTCAGTCCCAAGGTTTCTGGGATGAATTTATAGTTCAATTTTAAATAAACCAGCGTCATGGCAAACAAAGTAACGAAAGAAATGATGACTTGCTCTAAAATACTCATCTGATAAATCCCAAGAAAAATTAAAAACAGAACGATCTGTAAGCCGCAATATATGATAGCAACGCTCAAATGGGAAAGCCCTGCTTTATCCACAAGAATCTGATACATGTGATGTCTGTGGGCCTCATGAATAGATTCCTTGAGCTTGAATCTTTTTAATATCGTAATGCACGCATCAATCCCGTAAACGCCAATAATCAATACGATTGCTGGTGCTTCAATCAACGCATAAAGCTTGAAAAGCAAGTAGAAAAGAATTACCGCCATACTGATGCTTCCCACATCCCCAGAAAAGAAAAGTGCTTTTCCCCTCACATTGTAAAAAGCAAAAACAAGGATGGATAAAACCAAAAAAACCAGCAGGTCAAAATCCACCAATGGTTGTACCCATTGATGGAAGTAAACAAAAGAACCAACTACCACCAATGAATACAAAGCGGTCAAACCATTGATGCCATCCATAAAATTGTAGAAATTGATAAATCCAACTCCGCAAATGATCAAAGCTGCTAAGGCAAACCAAGGGTATCCTAAATCCAGTTCTATTAAAACTAATGCAATGGATAAAAACTGCACTGGCAACCGCAGCATGGGAGGTAATGGTTGCAAATCATCAATAAAGCTAACTACTGCGATAAGCGTAACTCCCAAAAACAAATAAGGCAATTGAAAACCGCTCCAAATAAAATAAATAAAGATTGAAGCATAAAATAAAATCCCACCACCACGTATGGTAGTCAGCGTATGGGAACTGCGATGATTGGGCTTATCGACTATATCGAAACGATCTGCAATGCGATAATACACGTAAGAAATAGTGACTAGAAGTAAAAAAACAAGAAGGTAGGTCATTCTTTTGATTCAAAGGATTCAATAGTTTTCTCGAGACCGTGAGCGGTGTCCCATGGGTCTGCAATATTAAGTGCCTTTTTTAACTTATAATTGCTAACCACATAATTCTCTGTAAGCTTTTGCAGAGAATTGCTATTAAATGGAAGGTTCAAAAGCGTACCACCACGCGCTACCGTGTTCATAATGAATGCTGGCACTTTAAGTATAAGCGGTTTTTTATTTAGCACTTTGCCTATTACACGGACTAGTGCTAGGGTTGATAAAGGCACATCATCTGCCACGTTATAGATTCCGGAAGCTGGTGGTTGTGTAATACATTCTAGAATTACCTGTTTAAGACTTGTAATAGAGAGGAAAGAACGTTGATTGTGATAACCCCCTAGTGGGTAGGGAACATTTTTCTTCACTAAACTATAAAGAAGGTTCAGGTTCCCTTTATTTCCAGGGCCGTGAATCATGCAAGGCCTTAGGATGATGACCTTCTTATCGGTGCGGTGTATATGCTTGAGCAAATACTGTTCTGCCTCTTGCTTTGATAGGCCGTAAGCTGTTTTGGGTTTAGGGATGTGTTCTTCAGTAAGTATACCTTCCACTTGATCTGCTGCTGCTTTTACTGAACTCAGAAATATAAAAGTCTTGCAATCGCTGGCTAGGAATTGATCAAATAGGTCGATGGTAAGATCCCTATTTACTTTAAAATACTCTTCAGGATCTGCGGTATTTTTGACATCATGTGCCTTGCCCGCTAGGTGAATGAATGCGGATGCTTTGTTCCAGTCTTTTTCTTGTATATCGTTGTAAGTGAGGGTATTTTCTTTAGTTCGCTTTCGTGAAAGTGAAATTACTTTGAGATTTTTATCAACTAAATACGGAAGGATGTGTCGACCCACAAAACCCGATGCACCTGATATTATTATTTGATCGTGATTCAACATTTATTTTTTATTGATAAACCCTACAAGCTTCCAGACCCAGCGGTTATTGATTCTTAACTTGCTAAACTTGATCCCGTTTCTCGAAAGAGCTTTGGCAATTTCAGTAGAAATCAGCTTATAACTAGAGATACCAGAACTGCTTAAACCTCCTACTAGCATTGATGTGGTTGTGATTCCCGAGTATTGCCAACTTATACCATTCTTCAAAAAGAATCTAGTAATCAACTCATAGTCTGCCCCAATCGTAAAATCGAGGTGGTAGTTTCCAAATTTTTCAAAAAGCTCTCGCTTAAAAAATATAGCTGGATGCGCAGGCATAAATCCGACTTTCAATTTTTCTGGATTCCAGTTTTTTGCACTGTAAACGCGTTTTACTTTACCAGTTTTATCATGCTGTATGATGTTTCCTACACTTGCTTCAATTGAGTTGTTATGGTGAAAAGCAGCTACCTCTTCTAATACAGTATCGTGATGAAAGGTGTCGTCTGCATTAAGGATCCCTATCAAATCACCAGTCGCCATGGATATTCCTTTGTTCATAGCGTCATATAGGCCTTTGTCAGGTTCTGAAACATATGTGTTTATGGTATCTGGATGATCCTGAATAATTTTAAGGGTTCCATCATTGGAGTTTCCATCCACGATAATGTATTCCACATTTTCAAAGGATTGATTTCTTACCGACACGATGGTTTCATTGATCGTGGAGATACTATTATAACAAACGGTTATAATCGATATTTTCATATTTTAAATAAAGTTCTCAAAGAATAGATAATTTTCAAATAGGCCCTAACAGATCATAAATTTTTAGTTGTTACCGTATTTTCACGTTTCATATTAATATCAGTTATAAACCACGAATGATCAGCGCACCTAACACCAAGCAAGTTTAGAGAGTTAAAGTAGCCTATAATTTATGTTTTAGGGAATTTAATGCATTAGTAGGCTTCCAATCTGGAACAGAAAGTGCTTTTTCATTAGAAAACGTTAAATCAGAATTCATCTTTTTGAACTTAGAGGAATTTATAGGCAGTATTTTCAGAGTATCACCAAGCTTAGCTATTAACAAACCAAAAAAATACGGAAGTTTAAAGATATAATTCTTACCAAGGTCGTCCTTTATATGATCTTCAACCTCATAAAATTGATGATCTATACCGTCTGTCAAATTAAACACTCCATTAGAACCTTTAGGCATAGCCTTTATAAAAGAGCTCACATCAGAAATCGCAATCATTGATTTTTTTGCTTGAGCCTTACCAAAGCGAACATACTTCCCGTTTTTTATAGCATTAATGAGAGAGCCTAAATTCCCAGGCGGATTAACACCGCAAATCAACGGCAGCCTCAAGCATACTACAGCTACATTAAAGTTCTTGCCAAATGCTACAAGCTCTTTTTCTGCAAGAATTTTACTTAAAGCATATGGACTATTACCTTTCAACTTGAATTCCTCATTTATATTTATTCCTTCCTCAACACCATAAACAGCAACACTACTGATAAAAACTATCATTTTCGGCAAGTTCGTAGATAGAGCCTTTAATAAGTTTATTGTTGACTGATGATTTCCCTGAAGGAATAAATCGTTTTCAACTTCATTAATTGGAACTGAATGGGCCTTACCCGCTGCGTGTATAACTAAGTCATAGCATTCCTTCAACGCAGGGATCTTATTTGAAAGATCACAAACAATATCGTTCTCAATTTTTCTACCTAGCGTATGAACTTGATAGCTAGAGAACTCTTTACATAGATCTCTACCCAAAAAACCTGAAGCTCCCGTGATTAATATTTTATTCATTTAGGGATTTCTTGTCAAAAAAAAATTGCCTTAACTTGGGCAACAGTCGATAAAATAAATACAATAATTTATTCACCCTAATATCATTAATTTCAAAAGCTTTTAGACATTCTAAATTTTGATGGTAAATATTACTCAAACTTTGATTCGTAGCTCCTCCCAATCTCATTTTAACTAGGGGTTGATTTAGATAAACTGTTGATAGATTCTCTCTCTCTAGAAACCTTAACATGATTTCAAAATCAGCAGCTAGTTTTAGATCTAAATTAAATAATCCGTACCGTGAATAAAAACTGCTTTTCACGTAAAATGTCGGATGCGCAGGATGCCAGCCGTTACTAAACGGCTTTTGCTTACCTGATTTCCAGTTCCTAACTATTTTGTCCGTATTATTTTGACTTACATAATAGATATCAGCAAATATAGAATCTGCCGTAGGATTTTCAGCGAATGTTTCAGCAACAATTGAAATTGTATGCTTATCTCTAAATATGTCATCTGAATTTAAAATCGCGATGACATCACCAGTCGACAATTGTATTCCTTTGTTCATAGCGTGATACAATCCGTTATCTGATTCAGAAACCCACTTAGTTATTATGTGATCATACTCTTCGATAATTTGTTGAGTTCCATCGTTCGAGGCACCATCAATTACAATATATTCTATATCATCATAAACCTGTGCCTTTACCGATTCAAAAGTCTCACGTACTGTGGCTGAGCTGTTATAACAAACTGTGATAATTGAGATTTTCATCTTACTGAGAAATTGTGTTTAAGTAATTAAGTGCAACATTTTCATCAGTCAATTTTGAAGCAGTAGCCATCGCGTTTCTTGAGATCAATTTCTTTTGCTCAATGGACATCAAATTTATTTCTTGTATTAAACTAGTTAACTCATCCAAATCCCCTGCGTTACACAAAAACCCGTTAACACCATGCTCAATTACACCATCAAAACCTTCATTTTTTGCAGCAATAGTTATACAACCAGATGACATAGCCTCGAGATATACAAGACCATATGCCTCGTTTTTACTAATCATTATGAAACAGTGTGAGTCTAACAATAGACGCCGTGCTAAAGATCTTTTAACATATCCATGACGAGTAATATTGTTCTCTAAATTTCTTGATTTGATAAAATCATCAATCTTTTTAGCTTCTCTACCTTCCCCAACATATTCCAAACTAAAATCTATTTTCGGATATACTTGCATCAATGCTTCTATTAAAATCACCGGATATTTCCGTTTAATAAGAGATCCAATAAAAATAAATGATCTTAATTTTTTTTCAAAAGACTTTTCAAACTCTAAGTTTATGAAGTCCCTTGGTATTCCAGATGGACAAATGAAAGTGTTTCTAATCTGACCAAAACAAGATTCAAATTCAACCTTCAAGCTACGTGATCTGAAACCCCATTTGTCTATTTTTGTCATTAAGAAGGCATAATTGTCTGGATAAAGCCTAAGAATATCACCCCCATTTGAATGTAAAGTCAAACAAGTTGCCGCCTGAGGATAGATTGATTTCAATTTAGCTATGAGTTCCAACTGAGGGTTCAACCAATGCCCTAGAATTATATCAGGTTTGAAGTTCGTAGATTCCAGAAGTTTTGAAATCTTAAGAATTTGCTGATCAATATTGAAACTACTAAACCTTGATCTTGGAATTTTTTTGAATATTGGAATCCTAAACACCCTTACATCTTCTAAATTAAAATTTTTAGGCTTGTGTAGACGTTTTGATGGAATGTTAGTACCTGTGAAGGTTGCAATTATCTTACTAAAAAGATTTGCTGCGAGGTGAAATATTTCATGATAAAATGCTTGATTATGAATAACTATAACATTGTGTTCTTGCTTCACCCACTCTCTTACAAAATAATGTACAACTGGTGTAAATTCTTTGTCAACATCCTCCGCGGGATATATAGAACTTAAAATTAAAACGCTCTTTTTCATATCTTACGAATTAAGGCTCCAAGCATTTGAATTTATAATAGGTGGCTGTTTTGATAGGATCTCTGCTATAATTTCTCAACCTACTATAAGTCTCAAATAAATTCTTAAAAAACAGCTTAAAATAGCCTGCTCTCAATGCGTAAAATGGATATACGCAATGATAATAAACAAAAAATTGTAAAAATTTTAAACTAGGATATAATTGATAAGCATTGACTAAGCTATTTGACCATTTTCGTATCGTTTCAATCCCATTATGCCGCGCAAATTCTGATTTCTTATGCCATAATATTACTTGGTTAGATTTCATAATTTTAAAACCAAAATCAAGAAGCTTCAATGATAAAAATGTTTCTTCACCTCCGTACATGTAATCATCAGGATACTTGCTAACTAAGTCATAAATTGATTTTCTATGCATTGAAATTCCACCTTGAAATAAATTGGTTATAGATTGTTTTGGGTCATCAATTATTAAATTTGAAACGATCTGTTCGGGATCGTCAAAATCCATGACTAATCCAGTCAAAATAGCAATATCATCATCCCGAGTTATAAGTCTTATTGCATTCTCAATAGCTTTTTCATGCAGTACTCCGTCATTATCAACATGAAAAATATATTCTCCATTGCAATATTCTAGTCCCCTGTTTCTGCCACCTGGACAACCAAAATTTTGAGCCAATTCAATTAAAGGAATATTTGGATATTTATCCTTAAGAAATTGAACCGATCCGTCATCAGATCCATTGTCAACGATAATAATTTCTAAATTGTTATACGTCTGTCTTTTTACAGAATCAATGCATCGTGCAGTTTCGATTTTTCTATTCCAATTCAATATAAGACATGACACCAAAGGGCGAAGATTATCGTGCATGAAACCTAATTTTTTTAGTGGATAAAAATAATAGTACCAATACAAACCAAAAAAACTTTTGCTTGTAAGATGTCAAAAGTAACGAACTGGATAACGAGATTAAAGCTATCTGAAAAAACACAGATTGTATTTTGTTTTTAAGGGAGTTTAATAATCCAGAAATAATTAAAACGATAATATAAATAACGAAAATCGATCCAACAACCAAACCTTGCTCCAAAAATATGTCAACAACCAGGTTATGTGGGTATTGACCATGAAGATTAAGATAGTTTTCAAGAGAAAATCCTACTATATTAGATTGTCCCTTATCCACCAAATCTAAAAAGTTTTGTAAATGAGTTAATCTTGCGTTTTCTATTGAGTTACCACTTGGATCTTCATCCTTAAATCTATAAAGAACAGCATCCAAAATATTGAAGTTTCTACTAAAACCAAGGTTGTCCATCCTATTCTTGAGATAAGTAAATAGGAAAACCGCTGATCCTAATAAAATATAAAACTTCTTTCTTTGAAAAAAAAAACAATAAGTTATCAAGCAAAGCACTGCGCTCAATATACCTAGTCTTGACTGAGAAAACGTAATTAGAGCCAAATCCAAAACGATAAATAATATGTAAATATATGTCTGTCTTGGCTTAAATAATTTTATGTAATTTAATTTTGCAACAAGAGCTGCATTAATATACATACACATAAAGTTCGGATCGATATGTAATCCGTGAAACCTACCATTTTGATTAGCAAAGTTATCAAAATCAAGAAAAATCCAAAGAAGAAAGGCGATGTATTGAGGAATAGAAAATAAGGCTAGCGTTTTTAATATTTTCTTTGAAAAACCATATTTAGTGAAGTAATTTAAAAGAAAGAAGATGAACATAAAAATCCCAACAGCATTCAAAAATCCAATCTGAAAATCATCACTATTCGCTGCAGATAAGAGATTAGCCAATAGCCCTAAAACTACAATAATATAGAAGCCACTTTGTCCTTTCCCAACTGATGGATTGATTATAATTAGTCCCAGAAAACTCAAAGGAAAGATTAAAACCCTAAATACACTAAACACCTCACCAAAGGAGACATATTCAATAGAAAATAAGGCTATAATAACGAGCAGGATGTTATCTAAAATCTTCTTTTTATCCATTAAGTATTCGATAAGTATGATAAGCTAGTTTTTCAAATAAATTTGGGTTGGGAATCTTAGTTTTTCTAAAATGATCTCCTTTCCAATATTTAAACTTTTCACCCGCTGCCATTTGATAAAACCCATACTTTAACGCTACATCCGTATCTTTAGAAATTAGATTCTTAAATAAGAAGTCTCTCAAGTTGTAATCAAAAATGGTATATGCTGCTCCAATTTTTGAGTAAAAACAGTCGCTAAGAGTCATTGACGGTTTTCCCCAATAAGTTGCCTCAACACCAATTGTGGAACCAAATGTTACAACTTTAGAAGCATTCTCCAAAAGCTTATAGGAGGATATCGGTGATTCTGGAGGGATGATCGTGATATTTGACTTACGATCCAGTTCCAATAAATCAAATAAAAATTGAGACTTCACTCCAATCAAATTTGGATGGATTCTAAGGTATAGGTGATAATCACTATTTCCTTCTAATAATTCGCTAATTGCAATTACCCCTGCCTCTTGAGAAGTAAATTCTTTCCTCCATTCTGGGCCAATTGAAAAGATCTCATCTTCAGAGCTGTTAAATACGACTATGTTTTTTTTTGTGACATCAAAATTTTCGGGCAGCAAATCTCGATTTTGACCACCCACATGACTTTTATCATTTGTTTTAGCTCCGGATTTTCTCAACTCATAAAAACGAGCACCGACTTTTTGTCTTTTCAATTCATCCAGCTCCCCCTTCCAGGTATCTATTAATTTTTGAGAATAAACGTTTAAATCATGTGGGAGTGCATTTGGATATATATTCCAATTTCTACCTTCAAAAGCAGCTATTTCAAGAACATCACAATGTACGTTCAATGTCTGACAGCCCCTCAATACTGCTCTCGTTTCAAACAGTCTCCCATTGAATATCATCACTCTATCTGGATGATGCGCTTTTAAAAAAGACTTTATTTTTTCGTAGACCTTAATACAATCTAGATAATTTTGATTTAATCTTTTAATATTTTTTGTATTCAATTTATTAGAGATATCTCTCGTTGCTGATACAAAAGTTGAAACAATTGACCATCCGACATCTAGCTTTTTGTCGTCCCAGTACGCATTTTGAAAATCCTCTAATGTATTAAAGTTGCAATCGTTTAATTGATAACTGTCTTCACAAAAAGAATCAAGTTTCAAAACAGTAACCTTTTGCAACAATTCAAATTTCTCAATTAACCTATCGAAATTATTCAAGCAGGCAAAACATATTAAAGGATTACCTATTGGATTTACACTGCATGTTTTGATCGCTTTACCGCAGATAAGAACTGTAACCTCGTCATTATTATCTAATGCATATTGTATATGTTCTAGAATTGGCCCTGTTTTATTTTTATCTAAGGAGGAAGGAAGGAAGAAGGTTACTTTCATTATCTAAGATATATAGAGCATCAAAATTACGTTAACAAAAACAAATGATAAGGTATAATTGTCCCAAGATTTAAAGAATCCGTTTTTTGTATAGACTATGACTCTCAAAATAACCATTGTAGAAAATGCTAGCATTAAAGGTATGAAAGGGTATTCATTTAAAGTTGAATTGGGTATTGCTATGTAAGAAATCATGCCTACAACAAATCCACATATAAAAACTACGCTTATTAAATACGTTTTATTAGCTATACTCGCAGCAGTATCAATCATATTCCCCAAAACGGAAATCACGTAGACGCCAATAAATCCTATTGCAATATGTTTTGAAGAAAGAAAGGTCTTATTGGAAATCAAAAGCGTCAACCAATCAAAAGCGAAATAAATAACCCAAGACAAGCTTATCAATAATACAGAAAGGCTCTTAAAAACTGTCTGATGAAGTTTTTGTTCTTGATATTTATAAGCAAAATAAGGCCATGCTAAAAAAACAATTGACTGTAATGCAAAAATTACTAGGGAAATTTTATTAGCATAATTGATACGTCCAAGATTTTCGTCTGTTGTATCTATCATCATTAATGGACTTTGTTGAAGAAACGTTTGTATAAGGTATGCCACTAAAGTTGGTAATGAGTAAAACAAAGTCCTTCTAAAAAGAATCTTAGAATAACCTAATCTAGTCCATGATTTTTTATTTAAAAAGAAATAAAGTAACGTTAAATACAAAAAGTTACATAAGCATAGTGTGTAGAGAATAGAAATTATAGTGAGGCTGGAATAGGAAATTATCAATAGTAAAATACCAAAATAGGTTAGGTTTTTACCTATCTCTACAGCACTGTATACCCTAGACTTGTTTTGTGCCCTAATTAACGAAATAAAGTAGCTGTAGATAGCTTGTGTTAAAATGAGTAAAACACCAGGTAATTTATATGGAGTTTCCAAAAAGAAAAGCGAACATAAACTAAAAAAAACAGCGCCTAAGATTACAATGGAGTTTGAGGAAGCGATGAGATGCTTGTTATATTGCCTCACATACTGATTATCTGTATATTTTAAAAAACGGAAATTAGAACTTGCTATATTTAATGTTGCTACAGAAACTATAGTCATAACAATAGCTTGAACATAACCTAGTTCTCCATATTCTTTAATAGATATGTTTTTCAATATCAGAGGGATGGAGAAAAAAGGAGTTAACCTCATAAATATTATAGCAATACCATATGAGGACATGGATTTAAGTATCTCTAATAATTTAAAATTCATTTTAATGTAAGGCTTTGAAATTATTTTGAATACTATCTTTCTTAAAAGGTTTAAAAATCAAAGAAAACCACGCGCATCTTTAATATGTCTAGGTTCTATCAATAGTAGTGTGAACTTGATCCTGTTTTCTTTTGCAAACTGCAACCATCCTAAATTCATTATTTCAAACCTCTATTATCTACTGTATTTGCCTATTTATTAATTAATAGTGAAGACTGTAAAAACTTCTTAAGGGTCAAAACAATTGGCTATCGTTATAGGTTCAGTGATTTAAAAGTTCTAGTCATAAAAATTAAGCAAAATGAATCTCAAGGATTAAAACAGTAAGTCTTGATTTTATTCTTGAAATGTTTACTTTCCGAGGAACTCGGCAAATTTCCAATCCAAAGGTGTGTCAATATCAATTGACGACTTTTCATCCATTTCATACTTAATTATTTTCTGAAAATGTCCAATGGGCTGAGCTCTTATTGATTTAGGATTAATTATATAAATAGCACCATTAAATTCCCAAACTTTTGGACAGTCCTGTCGTCTTGTGAAATTACTTTCTTTAGATCTTCTCAAAAAATTGTTTTCGTCTTCCTCAAACAAAACATAGTACGGGTTTGAATCTGTTTCTTTGACAGAGACCACCATATCTATATCATCATTATATAATTTTAGTGCTTCCCTTATATGAGTATGATTTCTATAAGGTGAAGTTGGTTGCAGCAAAATGATCAGATCTGGATCTTCGTTGTTGTTTGACAGCTTAAATTGATCCATAGCGTGTAAAATAACATCTCTAGAATTGCTCTTATCTGTTGCTAAATAGCTAGGCCTTAGCTTTGGGATGTCGACTCCTGTCTGCTCTGCTATGGATTTAATAGCTGGAGAGTCCGTACTAACGTATATATGTTTATTGTCAAAGACGCACTGAGCTGCTTTAATTGTATAATGAATTAAAGGTGTTCCATTTAATAACTTAATATTTTTTCCAGGCACACCTTTAGAGCCTCCTCTTGCTGGGATTACTATTAACATTAGCTCAAATGTTTAACAAATTCCTTAGCCTGCTTATAATCTGTCGGGCTACCAATATCAATCCAGTAACCAACTATGGGATTGTGGATCAGTTTTCCACCTTCGTTTACCAGTTTCTCCATTAAGTCTGTGATATCATAAAACTGGTTCTTTGGTATTTTTTGAATCAGTGATCGGTTCAATAGATATATTCCTGCATTGGAATGGTACACGTATGAAGGCTTTTCTTTGAAGTTGATAACTCGATTATCCTCGGTTTCAAATACGGCAAATGGCACATCAACTTTGTACTCAGTAGAAGCAACTGTCATATCTGCACCTGTTTTAATCAAGTCAAGATACATATCCTCAAAATTTACGTTAGTAAACAGATCACTGTTCATTAAGATTACCTGTTCAGATTTAAATTCTTTTACCAGGGACAAAGCTCCAGCAGTACCTAAAAATTCCTTTTCCCAGATATATTCAATGCTAATTCCTTTACTGCTACCATCTCCAAAATAATCTTCGATTTGCTCGCCCAAATATTTTACCGATATATATATTTTTTTTATTCCAAAAGCTATTAGTCGATCAATATTATACTCAATTATAGGTTTATCACCTAAAGGCAACATGGGCTTTGGAATAGAATCAGTTAATGGACTTAATCGTTTACCACGCCCCCCAGCCATAATCATACATTCCAATGGTAATTCGGATTTAGTTTTCTCCAAATCAATTATTCGAATCAATCTATTTTTAGAATCTAGAATGGGGAGAATTTTAATGTCCTTCTTTCTATAAGATTTTAAATTTAAGAACTTCTTACTTTCTTGCTCAAATACAAAACCTTTAAAGCAAACATCGCCTACATGCTTCTCTACATCTTTGTCTTGAGCTAATGATCGCCTTATGTCTCCATCAGTTAATGATCCAATAATGGAATTGTCATCATCTTGTACGAATAATATAAGTCTGCTAACATCTTTAATAACGTTAAGTTTTCTTAGAGCATCCAATATTGTCTTATCCTTACTGATTAAGATATGATTCAAGTCCATACTTATTTATCTATATATTTTATTAATTGAAAGGCCTCGGCATACTCTACTCCAACACTAGCGCCTCGGAAAACTGCCAGAGCTTCTATATTTCTCAACGATCTTGGAAATGGATGCTCTTCTAATTCTGACTCGTAAATCTTCATTATTTCTAGCTTTTGATCAAAATGTTTGGAAACATCCACAAAGAAATTGGGAAGGAACACTTTCTCGGGAAGGGCGGGTGCAAATTCCGTTTCAGAAATACATTCATATAACAGCACTTGTTTAATGAATGGATATCTAAATGATTTAGTACAAGCCATTACTGCATCAAAGGTGACCCGATGATCTGAATGTGCATCAGACCGATTGAGACAATATATCACCTCTGGTTTGACTTTATTAAAGATCTTAGATATTCTAGGAACCATATCCAAGATAGAGCTATACGATAACTGCATTGTATGATAATTTAGAAGAAAAGTCTCCTTAATACCTAGCGTCTTTTCCACTTTTCTTATTTCCTGCTGCCTTGAATCAACCCTTTGTTTGCTGAAGCCTTGTGCCTCAAAAATGTTTGTTGTTATTAACCAATAAACTTCATCACCGTTCGCTATATGCTTGAGTAAAGTTCCGCCAGCACCAAGAATTTCATCATCAGGATGTGCAGAGATAACTATTATTTTTTTCATAAATACTCATTTACAGAGGGAAGTGTCACAAATTCATGTTGCATCAACCGAATAGCACCGTCATAGGTTTTAACAAGCACTTCCCTCTGTTTTATTTCTAGGACTTTCCCTGGTTCTATATTATTTAAAGAATACTTTTCTTCCTTTACTTTCCAAATTTTAACTTCCTTACCATAATAATCAATATGGGCACCAATGTAAGGCTTAGTGAGCGCCCTTACTAAATTATATATAGCTGTTGAGGTCATTCTAAAATCTATTTTGCCGTCTTTAATACCTCTCTTCCGCCATAAATTACCCAAAGTCAGATCTTGTTTTCTTCGTGAATAATTCCCTCCCTGTAACTTAGGAAGAAATGCTTCAATTTGAATAAGGGCATTTTCTTCTATTTTAGTATAGACCGTTGAAGCATCATCTTCATAAGTAATGCAAAACGGTTTTTGCGATAATATATCCCCATCATCCGCACCTTCTTCCATAAAGAAAAATGTAGTCGCGCTATTTTCTAGCCCAAGAACTAATGTCCAAATCAAAGGATGTCTTCCTCTATTGAAAGGCAAAGCTGTCGGGTGAAATCCAACTACACCTATTCTAGTCATAAAGAGAAGCTCTTGTTTAATTAAACTGGACCATCCGAAGCAAAAAATAGCATCAGGATTTAAACTACGTATCCATTCGATGATATGTGGAGCATTAATATCCTTAACGTATTTCCAGGGTATTTTATTTTTTTCAGAAATTAAAGATAAGTCTGCATGATCAGCATTAAAATTGGACTTTGATTTAGTTGCTACACCAACTATATGTGCATTTAAATCTATAATTTTTAATAAAGCTTTTTCAGAAAATGAAACGGATCCAATAAAAAATATCTTCATAACTAAATGGAATAATTTATATCGTAAAATTTCTTCTTCAGAATATCAGAATAATCAAAATCTTTTAATATTTTGACGATTTTCTCAGAAGCTCCCCCTTCTCCATAGGGGTTTTTAACATTCTTTAAGCTTTCTTGAAAATGCTTAGAAAATGCCAACTGGAGAGCCTGACTGATCGATTCTTCCGTGGGATCACAACTAATCACGCTATCCGCTTTTATTCTTCCTTTTTGTCGATCACCAATATCTATCGTAGCAACTTTGAAGCTTGGTGCTTCGGCAAGACCACTCGAAGAATTACCCAATACCACATCCACGTATTTAAGAGCAGAGAGGTACCTCAATTGACCTAATGATTTAAAAGCACAAGATGTTTTCGGATTTTTTGAAACATATTCGTCTATCAGTTGAATAATTATTCGACCATCCGTATCAGAATTAGGCTTAGTAAAAATAAAACTGGTGTCTTCTAAATTAGAAATTGAGTGTAATAACGCCTTAAATTGTTTTTTTGAAGTGTTTTTTTCCAAAGTCACAGGATGGAAAGTAATCAGGATATTTTTCTGATTTAATTTAAAATCTATTGATTTTTCAAACTGCCTCTTATCTAGAAGAGTTAATCTATGAATGTTATCTAAACCAGGTGATCCAACATTGAAAACTCTAGATGGATTTTCCCCCATCTGTATAACTCTCTTGCGATAAACTTCAGTAGCTGTAAAATGTAGTTGAGACATTTTTGTGATGGAATGCCTTATTGGTTCATCAATCAGTCCTTGAGTGGCTTCACCTCCATGCAAATGAGCAACTGGTATTCTAGCGATCATTGCCGCAGCTACAGCAGAGAATATTTCAAATCTATCTCCCAATACCAATATCACATCTGGAGCTAAATCCTGAAAAGCTTCAGAGAAGCTAATCTGTGCCAAGCCCATTGATTTTGAGATTCCCACCTCGGAATCTGAAGATAGTAGCATTTCAATTTTTTTATCGATTTTAAAGCCTACCCCTTCTATTTCCTTATAGGTTGAACCAAATTCAGGAGATAAATGCATTCCTGTTACGATCAACTGCAAATCAATATCTAAATCTTCTTGAAGAAATTTAATAAGCCAATACATGATTCCATATTCCGCTCTTGTTCCAGTTACTATGCAGATTTTTTTGTTCATTCTAGATCGGATCGTCTTGTTTATAGTCTTTGCTTGCCTTAGTGCCTAAAACATCATACCAGGTCATAGGATCTATTCCAGTTCCTGGACGTTTAACAGATAAATTAATTTCGCTGAAAGTCTCGCCTTTCTTAATATCGGTGGCTGCTACTATACTTTTACGTACTATGCTTTTATTTTTGGATTCGGAAAGCGAAGGTTCTTTAATACCAGATCCTCCAATAGCCTTTTCAATATTCCTGATGGCATTTACCATACTTTTAAGCTCATTAGCTTCTAAGGACGCACTATGATCTGGTCCTGTCATATTTCTATCAATAGTGAAATGTTTTTCTATAATCGTCGCGCCTAAAGCTACCGCCGCTGTAGGAACTTCAATACCTAAGGTATGATCTGAATACCCGATTTCAACATCCAACTCGTTCTTTATGTGTAACATTGCTTTAAGGTTCACATCTTCCATGGGAGTTGGATACTCTGTGTTACAATGAACAATTGAAATTTGACCTTTTTCCAACCCTGCTTTTTTTAATATGTTAAAAGCATTCCTAACCTCTTCCATACTCGCCATACCAGTAGACATGACTACATCACGACCAAAACTGGCGATTTTTTTTAAATAAGGTAAATTGGTGATTTCCCCTGAAGGTATTTTATAAAATTTAGGATTCAAGGTTTCCAAAAAATCAAGACTAGGGGTATCAAATCCTGTTGATAAAAACCCAATCCCACAAGAGTCACAGTAATCCTTAACTATGGTAAAATCATCAAATGAAAGTTCCAGTTTTTTGACCATCTCAAACTGAGATTCACCAATTCCTGTGCTTAACTCCTGATATTCGGCTTTTTTAGCGTTTTTAGTAATGTTCAACTCCGTTTTAAAAGTTTGAAATTTAACAAAATCCGCACCGGCCCCTGCTGCAATCTCAACCAGTTTTTTGGCATTTTCTAAGCTCCCATTATGGTTAACGCCTGCCTCGGCAATAATTATAGTTTTATGTTTCATTTTGAAAATTTTATTTCAAATTTTGTTTAGTTCCACTTTAAACGCTTAAGCACCTTAAGCTGCCTGGTACTAGAACATATCATGTTGCTTCCAATATCTCTATTTATATAGGTCATAGCATCAATCAGTACGTCATTTCCAACCTTTATTCCCTGATAAATTATGGAATTAGTACCTATGAGTGTTCTACCACCAATATGGGCATGACCGCTTATGCGTGCTCCCGGATTTATCATTACATGATCTTCCAGTATCGCATCATGGCCTACGATGGTATCAAAATTTATAATGCAATGGTTTGCAACCTTTGCATTGACTGAAACTATAGCTCCAGCAGCTATGTAGTTTCCCAAACCCATTTTTACGGTAGGTGAAACCAATGCGACTGGGTGAATAATATTCACAGCCTTTAAACCTTCCCTTTGCATAGCTTCCACTATCTTCAATCGCAACGAATGATTGGTCAAAGAAATGATATATGAAACTTCTTTACCACTCACATACTCGCTTACCTCGCTATCCCTAATTGTATTCAGGCTGGCGTCAGCCTTTTCATTGTCACCTATCACAAAAGTTACTGCACAATAGACGTCCATATAACCTAATTGTACAGCCTCATTAATTTCAAGAGCTGTACTGCTGCCACCTATGATGAGTAGTTCCTTATTCATTGTTTATATAGTTCCAGAATCTACATGAATATTTTGCCCGGTTACTGAAATTGCTTTATCGGAAAGAAGAAATTCAATCATAAGAGCCACACTTTGCATGCTAGTAGGCACTTTGAGAGATGTCCTTTTGTAAATACGATCCTTTTGGCTAGTGTCCAAAGTGGCAGACATTGCTGTTTCCATAAATCCCGCTACCAAACAATTGGAACGCACTCCACGCTCACCCCACTCTCGGGCTGTGTTTTTTGAAAAACCTTCCAGCGCTGCTTTTGATCCAGCATACATAGATAAACCTTTATAACCAGTATGTGCACTAATAGACGATACATGAACTATACTTCCATGTACCCTATTAAAAATCATGTTGCGGATTGCATACTTTGTAATGTTAAAAGGTGTAAATACATTTACTTCATACATTTCTTTGACCCTATCCACATTAAGGTTGGTAATAATATCATCATAAGCCATAGCTGCATTATTTACAAAACCATGCAATGGAGTTTTGTTGGGAACAAAGTCCTTAAATAAATCTTCGCGCACAGTAGCCGCACTGCCAAGATCAAGAGCCTTATGAAAAAGGCTTTTAGGGTATATCTCTAACAGTTGAGTAAGCTCTTTAGGCATACTCCGGCTTACAGCATATACATTGTAATTTGATTCCAATAACAGTTTTACAATCTCAAAGCCCAAGCCACGAGAAGCCCCTGTCACCAATATATTCTTCCTCATCTTTTTAATTTTCCGGTTCTGGTAAGTTTCAACTTTTCCACTCTCTTCAAAATCCTTGGGATCTTAAAGTCCTGTAGTTGGGCAGCTAAATGTTTCTTAATATCGTTGGCTGTTATATCAACTCCATTTTGAGGAATATACTCGGCACAGAGTATCGAACCCAGTACAGAATTTGGCTTACCGAAAACACGGCAGTCTATTATGCCATCTATCATCTGCATACTTTCTTCCACCTCATTGGGATTAACCTTATAACCACCGACATTAATTAGCTCGTTACCACGAGAAGCGATCTTAAACCGCAATGGGTCGCTAGATGTTATTTCCACTATATCATTCGTATGATACCATTCTCCATCCATTTTAAAATCTGAACTATCGCCTAAAAGGGTTTGGTGTACTAGTATCTCGTTGTCACGGATTACTACCTTACCAATTACCTCCTTCTTAATTTCAAATTCATCATTTCGAGCAGTCAGTATAGCACCTGACTCAGTAGTTGCGTAAATATTGTTAAGTCGGGCTCTAGGAAAAAGAGCGCTAATTTTATCATGAAGATTTTTATCAGACCTCTCTCCACCAAAGGTGATTCGGTTTACGTTGCTAAAAGTTGCATCTGCCGGCATCAACATTCTAAAAAAGGTTGGAGTGGCGGAAAGGTGTGTAATACCGGCACCTTCAATGTTATCGAAAATAGTAGCCCTTGATTTACCAAAGATATTTACCATAGGGTTAAGGTTATACAGGGCCTGAAAAAAAACCTGCAATCCCGCCATGTGCGTTGGATTGTAAGCAAGAGCCCATATATTGTCACCATGGTCATTTGATCTTCTTACACCTCTTATAAAATTCCCAACAGTATGAGTTATTATTTTGGGATGTCCTGTTGTACCAGAGGTAAAAAGACTTAGACTCCCTTTATTTTTTTCTATGTTATTAAGCAATTCCTCTATGCTTCCAGCGTTTATTTGAACAGGAATCCTTTCATTCATTAAATCGACAGATCCCAAAAGCTTTTCAATCTCAGACATTGAAAAATCAGGATCGAGTAAAATCAGTCGGTTTCCACTAGCTAACCCAATAAGTAAATTGGTGTAGAATTGGGGTAAAGATGTGTACTTAAGGTAGGGTGTAAAATATTTTGCAGAAGTTACTTCATTCAATAATTGAGGGTAGGAGAACTCCAATCCTGCTTCCACATCTATTAAAAACATATTGTGAATTAAACTCATGCTTAAGAGTTTAGCTTTGCCTTAATTTCACCAACCGTATTTACAATACCATCCTCAAAAATGTCAACTCCAAATTCTTCTTCTACATGAACGGTAAGTTCAGCAAGATTAAAGGAGTCGAATCCAATATCTTTCCGAAGGTCCATTTGATCATTAATAGTGGTTAGGTCTCCAAGCCCTGACCCTTCTCTTACAGTATTGAATATTGAAATTAATTTTTCTTCCATCTCATTTTGATTATTAAGCCCCTTTGTTTTTAGGCTATAGCAATTAGTATTTTATTTTTATGCTTTGGCGGTGATAACACTACTAGGAATATTAACTATTCTATCCACTAAAAAATTAGCATTCACCTGGTCGTCTTTAAAACAATCTATATACATCGGTAATTTATACATAAGTTGCCAGATTGGTCTAGTCATTACGTTGGCTGCATTGGTTTCTTTTAAAAATGAATCTCTAGCATTTCTGTTTTCCAGTTCTACACACATTAACCAGTAATTAGCTTTCGTTTGCGACAGTTCTGTCCTCAATTTAATATCTCCTTCTGTAAAAAACTCTTCATATTTTTTTGCAAGCTCTCTCTTTTTCATGAGAAACCAATTGAGATTTTCAAGTTGTGCACAAGCCAAAGCTGCATTTATATTAGGCATTCTAAAATTATATCCCAACTCATCGTGAATATATTCATAGGCGTGAGGTTGCTTTGCTGTTGTGGTTAAATATTTGGCCTTAATTCCTAAAGCAGTATTATTGGTAACAATAGCTCCTCCACCTCCACTGGTTACTATTTTGTTCCCGTTAAAAGAAAAGACACCTACAGCCCCAAAACCTCCTGTCGGTTGCCCGTTGTATTCACTACCTAAAGATTCTGCAGCGTCCTCTACTACGGGAATTTTCCAATTATCACATATTCCAATGATTTCTTCAATACGGACTGGGAAACCAAAAGTATGCATAGGTAAACACGCACTTATACGATTGCCCGTCTTCTTATTGTAACATCCATCTTCGCGAAGATCCCCATATTCTTCTAGGAAACTTCTAACGGAATCGGGAGATAATCCCATTGTGTCTAGGTCAACATCAAGAAAAACCGGCTTGGCTCCATTATAAGCGATAGCATTGGCTGTAGCTACAAATGTGAGCGCCTGTGTTATAACTTCATCGCCACCTTTAACTCCGACTAGACGCAGGGCTACCTGAATTCCAGAAGTCCCATTAACTACCGCTATCGCTTTTTTAGTATGGGTGATCGCTTGCATCATTTCTTCAAATCTATCCACATATGCACCTACTGAAGAAACAAACGTAGAGTCAATGGTGTCAAGAACATACTTCTTCTCATTTCCCACAAATCGAGGTTCGTGAAGTGGAATAAAATCGTGAGATTGGTACTGTTCTCTTATAAATGAAATTGTATTCTTTATTTCTGACATTACATTTTTGAATCTAAATATTTACCGGTCTCTTTATGACCAAAATCTGGAATCATTTTGTTAAACAAAACCAGAATTTCAGTTTTTGACCATATTCCCGAACTAATTAATTCTGAGATAGATTTCTCAAATAAATGTAGTTTATCTTGTTCAATTTTTAGTTCATTCTTAATAACCCCTAGGTTATTAAAACTTTCCAGATCTAATTCCTCATTTGCAGTGAAAAACTCCTCAAAATCTTTTTCACCAGTAGTATCACTATTGGTAAATAGACAAGGCCATTTTTTTTCCTGAGGTAAGGTTTTCACTAATTCCCTGGCTTCATTTTCAGATTCGCAAAGAAAAGGTTGGTATCCCAATTGCTCTAAGTATTTTACAGCGATATCTGCAAAGGATATCAAATGCAGACCCTCGCTTAATTTAGGAAAATAAATATCCCGGTTTTCACCAAAGATGCATGACAGCAAACAAAGTTCTCCGGATTCCTGCGGTGTAACGAAATATCTCTTCACATCTTTAGGTGCTACTATAGGTTGTTTTTTTTGAATTCGTTCATTGAATCCATGCAATAACGAACCGTCCGAAAATGCCACATTAGCAAAACGGGCTGTTGATATATTAATTTCCTTACTTCTTCGCATTAAAAACATTTCCATAATCCGCTTTGAGGCACCCATCATATTTACTGGATTTGCAGCTTTATCTGTGGAAACACAAAAATATTTTTTTACTCCACTATCTATGGATTGTTGAATTGTCTTGTCTGTGTTAAAGATATTTACGTTAATCATTCGCATCAACGTATAAGGATCCTTTTCGCTGCGTACATGTTTCAAAGCAGAAAGGTTTAGAACATAATCATATTTTCCATCGGCTTTTATAAATGCATCATATTCTAGTGATCCAATATCTAAAGCGAAGGTTTTGAAATCCCCATCAATGTATCCGTGAGAACTTCTTACATCCCTAACTAATTCAACCATGTTGTTTTCACTAATGTCGACAACATGCAATTTATTTGGATTTCTTTTGAAAATCTCTTTAGTAACTGCCTGACCTATCGAACCAGCCCCTCCTAAAACTAAAAATGAAGAGGAATTTACTATAGAGCGAATCTTATTCTCGTGTTGGGAAATATCATCAGTCAATAATTCAGTATTCCTGCCAATTAAAGATAAAATGTTCATTTGATATTAGTTTGGAAATATGTATTGATAAAGAGTATATTCATTATTAGCAACGTTCAAATTAATATTTAACTTGCTTATAATCGTTTGTACTCTCTAAAAACCAATGATAAGTTAATTTAATCCCTTCTTCAAGTTCTATTGAAGATTCCCAGCCAGCATTTTTCATCTTATCTATATTCATCAGTTTTCTCGGAGTGCCATCGGGTTTCGAAACGTCCCAAATTATATCGCCTTTATGACCAACAACTTTTTGTATCAACTCAGCGAGTTTTTTTATAGTCAGATCTTTTCCTGTTCCAATATTGTAAAGGTTTTCAGGCATCTTATTTTCCAAAGCAAATACAGCCGCATCAGCCATATCCTCAACATGTAAAAATTCCCGTAACGGTGTTCCACTCCCCCATAATTCAACAGACTCATTATCATTTAGCTTTGCTTCATGAAATTTACGGATCATTGCTGGAAGCACATGCGAGGTCTTTAGATCAAAATTATCATGACTACCATACAAATTAGTGGGCATCAAGCTGACAAAATCCTTTCCAAATTGTTTTCTTATGGCTTCACAAGCCTTCACCCCAGAGATTTTTGCTAAAGCATACCACTCATTAGTTGGTTCTAGACTTCCCGTTAGCAAATACTCTTCCCTTAATGGTTGAGGTGCTAGTTTAGGATAAATACAAGAGCTTCCTAGAAAGATAAATTTTTTGACTTCAGCAATATGAGCAGTATCGATAAGATTATTCTGTATCTGCAAATTTTCCATTAAAAACTGATAAGGATATTCAGAGTTTGCCAATATTCCACCCACTCTAGCTGCTGCATCAAAAACGACTTCTGGTTTTTCATTATTAAAAAAATCTTTAACCGCTTGCTGATTCTTGAGGTCTAACTCTGCACTGGTTCTACCTATCAAGTTGGTATAGCCTTTTGCTGTCAATGCTCTCCATATGGCAGAGCCCACCATGCCTCGATGACCGGCTACATATATTTTTGAATCTTTATTCATTTACAAATGATTAAATTAATTCCACTTTCGCAATTCGACTACGCTCAGCATAAACTTCTTCGTCGTTTCACTCCTTGAAAGCGAACTATTCGAAATAATTGAGCGTATCATACCCACCATCCTTCAAGTATTGATCTTTTTGCATCAACTTAACGTCACTTTTCATCATATCTTTAACTAGATCTTGAAGGTCATATTGACATTCCCATCCTAATTTAGTTTTTGCTTTTGTGGCATCTCCAATAAGAAGGTCTACCTCAGTAGGTCTAAAATATTTAGGGTCTACGGAAAGTACTTCTTTCCCTATTTCCAATTGGAACTGCGGGTGCGAACAGGATACTACAAAAGCCTTTTCTTCAACTCCTTCGCCTTTAAATTCCAGCATAATTCCTACCTCTTCAAACGCCATACGTACAAAATCCCTTACTGGAGTTGTTGTCCCAGTTGCAATAACCCAATCCTCAGCATCTTCTGTCTGAAGAATCATCCACATCATTCTTACGTAATCTTTGGCATGTCCCCAATCACGCTTAGCATCAAGGTTTCCTAGATAAAATTTATCCTGAAGACCTAAAGCAATACGAGCAGCAGCCCTTGTAATTTTCCTGGTTACGAAAGTTTCCCCACGAATAGGCGATTCATGATTGAATAAGATTCCATTACATGCATATATTCCATAAGCTTCTCTGTAGTTTACGGTAATCCAGTACGCGTACATTTTTGCTACAGCATAAGGAGACCTGGGGTAGAATGGAGTGGTTTCAGATTGAGGAACCTCTTGTACTTTCCCGTACAACTCAGAAGTCGATGCTTGATAAATTCGGGTTTTCTTTTCAAGTCCTAACAGGCGAACGGCTTCCAGTATTCGTAGTGTCCCTAGTCCGTCTGCATTACCTGTATATTCTGGCATTTCAAAAGAAACCTGGACATGGCTCATTGCCGCCAGATTGTAAATCTCATCTGGCATAATTTCTTGGATCAAACGAGTAAGATTCGTACTGTCCGTCATATCCCCATAATGCAATATGAAACGTTGATTTTCAACATGTGGATCTTCATACAGATGATCAATGCGATCTGTATTTAAAAGCGACGAACGCCTTTTAAGACCATGTACAGTGTACCCTTTCTTTAAAAGAAATTCACTCAAATACGCCCCATCTTGACCAGTTACTCCTGTAATTAACGCTACTTTCATTTTAAATTGTAAATATGATAGTGATTTATAATATTGATTTGTGAGCTAGGAAAGCTAACTCCTCTGATAATCGTCTTCTATTCGTACGATATCGTCTTCTCCAAAATAGGTACCATATTGTACCTCTATAAAAGTCAAAAGTTCACGTTCAGCATTTTCAACCCGATGCTTTACACCTTGAGGGATTTCTACCACTTCACCAATTGAATAATCTTTAGTAGCATCATCTAGAGTGATTCTAGCCACTCCACAGACCACAGTCCAAACTTCCGATCGTTTATGATGGTATTGGTAAGACAACCGCCCTCCTGGTTTCACCTCTATTCTTTTCACTTTGAAATTTTCTCCCTCGTCAAGTATGAAATACTGTCCCCAAGGTCTTTTGGATTCATCCATCAAATTCTATTTATGTAGAATGTATCTAATCCAATTATTAAAATAAGATTAAATGTATTAAAAATTGAAGGGCAAAGATAAAGCTTTGAATGAAAGAGGAGCTTTGAAATTAAAGCCAAATTATTTTCGTCATGCTCTTATATTAACAAATCTGTGAAATTCTTCGCATGAACTGATTTTGGCTAATAATTTCATTCTTTAATTCAAATGAAGTTATCAAATTGACAAAGACTGATTTAAAACAAGTTGAAAAGTGAGTTATACTTGAAAGTGTTACCCTAATAATGAAGCAAGCGGTTGCTGTTTTTGATCTTTAATAGATAATACCTGATGTTCTTCTCCAATCTTCCAGTCTATTCCTAAACAAGGATCATTATATGCTATTCCACAATCACTTTGTGGGTGATACACCTGATCACATTTATAAAAAAACAGAGCTGTTTTGGAAAGCACGGAATATCCATGTGCGAAACCTCGAGGTACGAAAAGCTGTTTTTTGTTGGAAGCTGAAAGCTCTATGGAGAAGTGCTTTCCATAGGTGGCGGAGTCCTTTCTTAAATCTACCGCTACATCCAGGACTTTCCCTTCCATCACTCGAACCAACTTTGCTTGCGCATAAGGCTCTTTCTGGAAATGTAAACCACGGATGACCCCATAAGAAGAAAGGGCCTCATTATCCTGTACAAAGGAGATTTCTCTACCAATAGCCGTTTCAAATTTTTGTTTATTGAAACTTTCCATAAAATAACCACGTGAATCCTCATGAATTTGCGGTTCAATAATGAAACATCCTTTTAAATAGGTCTCAGTCACCTTCATTTCAGCAGATCCTTGAGGTTGGTGCCGTAACCACTTTTTAAAAGCGGAGCAATTAATTCTTCAAATTCCTTTCGGGAGATAAAGCCCATCTCTAGGGCAGTAGCCTCGATAGAGCCTATTTTTAGACCTTGTCGCTGCTCGATGACCTCAACAAATTGAGAGGCTTGCATCAAGGAGTCAAAAGTCCCTGTATCCAGCCACGCTGTTCCCTTATCCATAATCTGAACCTGTAATTTTGCCTGTTTCAAATAAATTTTATTTACATCAGTAATTTCAAGTTCACCACGTTTACTGGGTTTTAGATTCTTAGCAATTTCAACCACTGTGTTATCATAAAAATAAATACCAGGAATTGCAAAAGAAGATTTAGGCTTTTCAGGTTTTTCTTCAATGGATATTGCGGTGCCATTTACATCAAACTCTACCACACCGTAACGTTCGGGATCCTGGACGTGATAGGCAAACACGATTCCACCATCGGGATCTGTGTTTTTCTGTAGTAATTCGGCCAGACCTGAACCGTAAAAAATATTATCTCCCAGAATTAGAGCTACTTTATCGTTACCAATAAACTTTTCTCCTATAATAAATGCTTCTGCAAGACCGTTGGGGTCTTGCTGTTGAGTATATTCGAAAGTGCAGCCGTATTTTGTTCCGTCGCCTAGTAACTCTCGAAATAACACCGCGTCTTTGGGAGTTGTAATTATTAGAAATTCCTGTACTCCAGCAGACATCAACGTGGATAGCGGATAATAAACCATGGGCTTATCATACACCGGCAAGAGTTGCTTGGAAACCACAGCAGTCAACGGATGCAACCTGGTTCCTGACCCACCTGCTAGTATGATACCTTTCATAAAACTTGTGATTTGTTCCGCTTTCGCGAAAGCGAAAATACCAAAAGCATTTTACTCATTCAACATGCATGACGCTAACTTCCTAAATAGTCTCTATTATCCAAAAACCAATCTAGGGTCTTTTCTATACCTTCTTCAAAATCGACGCTAGGTTTCCATCCTAGTTCTCGCTGAATTTTACTGGCATCAATGGCATATCTAAAATCGTGACCTGGACGATCATTTACAAACTTTATTAATTTTCTGGATGTGCCAGAAGGCTTATGTGATTTTTTGTCCATCAAATCACAAAGTAGATGAATCAAATCTATATTCTTCCACTCGTTATGGCCACCTATATTATAAGTTTCACCAACCCTGCCATTATGGAACGCGAGATCAATAGCCCGTGTGTGATCTGCAACGTATAGCCAGTCTCTAGTATAGTTTCCATCACCATAAACCGGAAGTGGTTTCCCTTCTAAAATATTCTTAATAAACAACGGAATCAATTTTTCTGGGAAATGGTACGGCCCGTAATTATTGGAACAATTGGAGATGATATATGGAATTTTATAGGTTTCTCCATAAGCTCTCACAAAATGATCACTGCTGGCCTTTGATGCACTATAAGGCGAATTAGGGTCGTAGCAAGTTTGCTCAGTAAACAATCCTCTTTCACCAAGACTGCCATAGACTTCATCAGTACTCACATGGTAAAATAAATGATCAGCACCAAGAGTCCAGTGTTTGCGGCAAACTTCTAATAATTCTACCGTTCCCATAACATTTGTTCTCACAAACTGCAAAGGATCAGCAATGGAGCGGTCTACATGCGATTCTGCAGCAAGGTGGATGATATGAGATATTGCATGCTTAGAAAACAGTTCTTCCAAAAGCTGAGAATCTGTAATATCTCCGTGAATGAATGTATAGTTTAGCTGTTGCTCGACATCACTCAGGTTTTCTAAATTGCCCGCATAAGTCAATGCATCTAGGTTGATGATCTTATAATCAGGGTACTTTTGAATAAATAAACGCACTACATGACTTCCTATAAAGCCAGCACCGCCTGTAATTAGTACATGTTTGGTTATTTCTTGTTGCATTATCTATCTCAATAGTTCGCTTTCGTACCACAACAAGTGCGGCATTAACTTCTGTCCTGCGGACAGAAAGCGAAATTATCCTTTACCTATAGCAAAGCCTGTGAATCCAATACCCTCAAGAGCTTGCATATCTAAAATAGCACGACCATCAAAAATAAAGGCCGGTTTGAGCATGTCGATATAAACCTTTGACCAATCGATGGTTTTGAACTCATCCCATTCTGTCATTACAGCGACGGCATGAGCATCCTTAAATAAATCTTCATAATTCTTTGCAACTGTTACCAGGCTTCTGTTTCTTTCTTCACTTCTTGTGTTTAGATAGTCAAGGTCTGCATAAACCTGCTCTTGGGTGACTTTGGGGTCATAAACTACTATCTCTGCCTGCTCACTCAATAAATAGTCTGCTACATAAATAGCGGCGGATTCTCGAGTATCATTGGTATCTTTTTTAAAAGCCCAACCTAATAGAACTATTTTCTTACCATTGACGGTGTTATATAAGGTACTGATGATTTTTTGTGCGAATCGGCGTTTTTGATAATCATTCATCTTGATGACCTGATGCCAATAGTCTGCTACTTCATTCAATCCATAAGTCTGACACAAATAGACGAGATTAAGAATATCTTTTTGAAAACAAGAACCTCCAAAACCTACACTTGACTTTAGGAATTTAGGGCCTATTCTTGAATCCTGTCCTATAGCTCTAGCCACTTCATCCACATCTGCCTCGGTAGCCTCACATAGAGCGCTCAAACTATTGATACTAGATACCCGTTGTGCAAGGAATGCATTAGCCGTCAATTTAGAAAGCTCAGAAGACCAAACATTGGTCAATAAAATACGTTCTGTTGTGATCCAATTATTATAAACATCATGTAGCGCTTGTATGGCCTCTTCACCTTCTAGAGTCCGTTCACCACCTATTAAAACACGGTCTGGTTGGAGCAGGTCTTGTATTGCAGTACCTTCTGCCAAGAACTCTGGATTAGATAGAACCTGAAATTTCACTCCATTACCACTGCTGGAAAGGATAGACTTCAAGGCTTCGGCAGTTCTTACCGGTAAGGTAGATTTTTCTACTATGATTTTGTTTGAAGTTGCTACTCTTGCGATCTGTCTAGCACAAAGTTCTATATACTTCAAGTCTGCCGCCATTCCTTTACCGATTCCATAAGTTTTGGTAGGCGTATTTACCGATATAAAAATCATATCTGCTTCCTGTATTGCCTGATCGACATTGGTACTAAAAATCAGGTTGCGACCTCTAGCTTGAGCCACTATATCTGATAATCCAGGCTCGTATATAGGTAAGTTATCTAGATTTACATCATTCCAAGCGGCAATGCGTTGCTCGTTTAGATCAACCACGTGGACATCAATATCAGGACACTTTGCTGCGATTACAGCCATAGTAGGACCACCCACATAACCAGCACCAATACAGCATATATTTTTCACTTTCATATTATAGTCGTTTGTCAGCCTTATCTCCTAAAAATCCTTTTATATCGTAGACTATGGCTTTTAATTCTTTTAATTTGTTAAAATCTATATTTGAAAATTGTTTGTGTCCAACAGCTAGCACAATGGAAGAATATAAAGTCGTGGGCAATTGATTAACTATTGATATCCCATGAGTTTTGTAAACTTGTTGTTTATCTGCTAAAGGATCCCAGACATCTACCTTGATTCCATATTCCTTAAGGCTATGTATCAAGTCTAATACTTTGGAGTTTCGAACGTCCGGACAATTTTCTTTGAAAGTTACCCCTAATACTAGAGCTTTAGAATATTTTATTTCAATTCCCTTTTGAAGCATGAGTTTAACTACTTCTCCAGCGACATAATTCCCCATTCCATCATTTACACGTCTACCAGCGAGTATAATTTCAGGATGATAACCTACCTCCTGAGCTTTTTGAGCTAAGTAATAAGGATCAACACCTATACAATGTCCACCTACTAATCCGGGAGTAAATGGTAAAAAATTCCATTTTGTTCCTGCAGCTTTCAACACTTCATGAGTATCGATATCCAGTAAATTGAAAATTTTAGCAAGTTCATTCACAAAGGCGATATTAATATCTCTTTGAGAATTCTCTATGACCTTAGCAGCTTCTGCCACCTTGATAGAAGGCGCCATATAGGTTCCGGCAGTAATGACTCTTTTATATAATTTATCTATTTCTACTGCACTTTCTTTAGTACTTCCAGAAGTTACTTTAAGTATTTTATCTATTGTATGTAATTTATCTCCAGGATTGATACGCTCAGGGGAATAACCTACGTAGAAATCCTTATTGCATTCCAGTCCACTGATGGCTTCTAGGATAGGTATGCAAAACTCTTGAGTTGCACCCGGGTAGACTGTAGATTCATATACCACTATATTGGAAGAAGTGAGAAATCGAGCTACAGTTTCACTAGCTGAACGTAAAGCCTCCATGTCTGGTGCATTTTTTTCATCTACCGGAGTAGGGACCGTTATTATATACGTGGTACAATCTGCAAGCAGATTTTCATCTGATGTACAAAAAAGACCTAAACCAGAATTGGTTTCTTTTTTCAAAACGGCGCCTAGTTGCTCTTCCGATACTTCTAAGGTAGCGTCCTGACCTTGTTTCAATGCTGAAACACGAGAATCATCAATATCATAGCCTACTACATCATATTTGGTCGAAAATAACCGTGCTAATGGCAGCCCCACATATCCTAAGCCTATGATTCCTATCTTAATTTTCATTTTTTGATAATGAGTTCGCTTTCGCGAAAGCGAAATTATCAAAGATTTTCCCAATACCATTGAATTGAACGATCCAATCCTTGTAAAATGTCGAATTTAGGGTCATAATTAAGTAAAGATCGTGCTTTTTCTATCGAGGCTAGAGAGTGTGGAACGTCCCCAGCTCGTGCCTTGCGATGGAGGATAGGGACATCTGCAATACGTGCATCCTTGACAATTAATCGAGTTTTAATTGCTTCTGCTAATTCTAAAATGGTTGTGCGCTGTCCAAAGGCAACATTATATACTTGATTTAAGGATTGGGGGTTTTTAGCTTCCATTGCGCGTATATTGGCTTGTACAACGTTATCAACAAAAGTAAAGTCCCTAGAATAGGTACCATCGCCATTAATATAAACAGGCTCAAGATTCATGAATGCTTTGACAAAAGCGGGAATTACCGCTGCATAAGCTCCACCAGGGTCCTGGTAAGGTCCGAAAACATTAAAATAACGCAGTCCTATAGTATCAATACCATAAGTTTTGTGGAAAACATCAGCGTACAATTCATTGACGTATTTTGTAATAGCATAGGGTGATAATGGTTTACCAATAACTGACTCCACTTTAGGCAAAGATGGTGAATCCCCATATGTAGAAGAGCTTGCTGCATATATAAATCGATCTACATCATTGTCGGCACAGGACTTCAACAAGTTTAAAAAACCAGAAACATTCACTTCATTTGTAGTTACGGGATCTGCTACGGATCTAGGCACGCTTCCCAAAGCCGCTTGATGAAAAACTATATGTTGATCTGCTACTACTTCCTTACAACTATTTAAATCTCGAATATCAGCATTCACAAATTTAAAATTTGAAATCCCTCTCAATTCAGAAAGATTAGATTCAAAACCAGTAGCCAAATTGTCCATACCAAGTACTTGGTAACCTTGAAGACAAAGTGCTTTGCAAAGGTTGCTGCCTATAAAGCCAGCAGCGCCGGTAACCAATACATTTTTCAAAAAAAGAGACTTTTGGGATTCAAGTGAAGACATTCAAGTTAAACGGTGGGTATTCCTTAAAAGTATCCCAATTAGACACTATTCTACCCCTAAAAATTAGTTAAAGACTGAAATTAAAATTAAAAATACACAGTTGTAATGATAACAATTATATATTTGTCAACTGAAAGCAAAAAAACTTTACAATGAAAAAAATACTTTTCTCAGTACTTTTATTAAGTGGTACAGCCTTAATGGCACAGGATACGATGATGGACGATGCTCCACGTGATCGTGAGACTATTCCTTATAACCAATGGTCTGTTGATCTTGGATTAGGTGTTCATAAACCAGTACGTCCAGTAGCTGAAGGTTACTTTACAAATACACCTTCCATAGGTCAGGCTGATCTTGGAGTTCGTTACATGATTAATGATAAATTTGGTTTAAATCTTGATCTTGGATACAATCGTTTTGAAGGGGATGATGAAAGTCTTCCTTTTAAATCTCAAGCATACCGCGTTTCATTAGAAGGTGTTGTTAATGCAGGTACTTTTTTAGGTTTCAGAGAGTGGACTGATCGTTTTGGTTTATTGCTTCATGGTGGTGCCGGTGTCACTACTCTAAAATATCAAGAACCTCGTGATATAGAAGATGGAGATCAAATGTTGAATTTTACAGTAGGAGCGACTCCACAATTAAGAGTGTCAGATCGTGTAGCATTATTTGCTGACTTATCTATATTTGGTCACGTGAGACAAGATCGTTCTTTTGATGGTACACGTCCAACAGGAACTAGAGGTTTTAATGGATTTCTAGTGAACGCCTCCGTTGGTGCTTCTTTCTACCTAGGTGGAAATGACGTACATGCTGACTGGTACAATGGTAGCGTAGATTCAAAATTGAACAAATTAGATGAAAGAGTTACAGCCTTAGAGGTTGATGGTACAGATGGAGATGATTATACACTTCCTGGATACCTTGACCAGAATACATTAGATAGCAGATACGCCATGAAAGGTGAAGCTACTAATGGAGGCAATGGTATGGATGCTGATGCACTTATTAAGCAATTGATCAATGACGGATACGTAAACGTATATTTTGAGTTCAATAGTACTAAGCCAACTCAATATTCTTTATCTTCTATTAACTTCCTAGCTACTTACTTGAATGATAATCCAAGTGTAAATGCGAACCTTACAGGTTATGCTGATGAGTTAGGTACTCCTGAATACAACAAGGATCTTTCTGAGCGGAGAGCTAATATGGTTAAAGATATTTTAGTTGCTACTGGAATTGATGCTGGAAGATTGACTACTGAAGGTGCTGGTGAAGATGATTCTGTTAAAAAATCTAGTGAACCTGCAAGACAATTAGTAAGAAGAGTGAAGTTCACTGTGAACTAATTCACTTTAAATAAAACTGAGAAAAGGGTTGCCAATTGGCAGCCCTTTTTTTATGTCTGCGATTGAAAGAATTAATATGAGCTTTTAGAAAAAAATCTTAACAAAAAACACTTCCAAATCAATGACAATAACATATTGTTTCGTCATTTAGAGCTTAGCTGGATACTAATCCTTTTAGCCTTTTCTTCATATTCTTTCTCACTTACTCCATGCTTCTGTAAGCCCCATCAAAAGCAAGATTTAATCTTTTGCTTGACTCAATATCGTATGACTAGATGCAGTCTCTCTATCTAAAGTGTAGAGATTCCATTCCAATTCGTGAAGTTTAATTCAATGCCATCCTAGGCTTATAAAAACGAAATACGGTAACACATTAAAAGTTAGTAAAACTTCATGGTGTTTCACTAGATGGGTAGTCTATGAAGCAAAAGCGCAAATGAGACTAAATTGACTGGACTCGATTATAGATATCGTTCCTAGTCCTACTAGTAATGCGCCACACAGAAATCCTAAAGTGCTTTAGTCTATACGGGCTTTCTCGTTCTGATACAAAAGATGCTGAAACGAATTCAGCAAGACCGAATCTATCCTATGGGTTTGTGCATTTGAGTTTTGACGTAGGCAGTTTTTGTCCTTAGTGATCGAGGTACAATGCCTAATTCTTGGATTCGATATATTCATCGACCAATCCCTCCAACAAACTCAACGGTAAAGAACCATTGGTCAATACTACATCATGAAACACTCTTATATCAAATTTTTCACCCAATTCGGTTTTTGCTTTGTTGCGCAATTCTAGAATTTTATTCATCCCTATTTTATACGCAGTGGCTTGTGAAGGCATCACAATATGTCGTTCCACCATTTTAACCGCGTCGCTTTCTGCATTAGGAGTGTTTTCTGTGTAATACTTGATACCTTCTTCTCTTGTCCATTTTCTCGAATGAATTCCTGTATCTACCACAAGACGGCAGGCACGCCACAATTCCATTGCGAGCCTTCCAAAATCGCTATAAGGATCTTTGTAAAACCCAATTTCCTTAGGAATCAATTCAGAATACAAACCCCACCCCTCGACGTAAGCGGTGTGAAATAAATGCTTACGGAATTCTGGCAAACTGTCCAACTCTTGAGCGATTGCTATTTGCATATGGTGTCCAGGAATCCCTTCATGATATGCTAGAGCATCCATTTGATAGGTAGGCATCGCTTTCATATCATAAAGATTCGCATAATAAGTTCCTGGCCTACTGCCATCACTTGCAGGTTGTTGATAAAATGCTTTTCCAGCACTCGCCTCTCTGAAGGGCTCAACTGCTTTCACAACTATGTCGGCTTCTGGTAATGTGTTGAACAATTCGGGAAGCTTTGCCTTCATTGTTTGGATATGCGCTGTAGCTTCTTTTAAGTACTTAGCTTTTCCGGCTTCTGTATTCTCGTAGTAAAACTGATCATCGTCTCTCATGAACGCAAAGAAATCTTGAAGAGACCCTTCAAATTTCACTTGTTTCATGATTCCCTTCATTTCCTCATGAATACGCGCCACTTCGCTAAGTCCAAATTCATGAATCGCATCAGCACTCAGGTCTGTTGTGGTTGTACGCTTTAAAGCATACTCATAGAATTCTTTACCTTTTGGAAATTTCCAAACCCCATCTTCTATCGTGGCTCTTTGTTGCTGATCTTCTAAGGCTAGAATTAAATTCTCGTAGGCAGGTTTTACATGCTGCACAAGAGCCATTTTAGCCGACTTCATCAATTCAGCTTTTTTACTTTTACTCAATTTGATCTTTGCAATTTTGTCTTCAAAATCAGCTAGCAGTGTGCTTTTTTGATTCGAATTTTCAAAGGGTTCGCCCATCAGTAAATTGCGAGAATCTTTCAATACCTTTTCGTATACAAATCTTGGTAATAAAATACCATTGCTCTCCCTTAATTGCAAGCCTTCAACAAGGTCGCTAAAAAGAGGTTCTATCCCTTCTAATCTAGAGATATAAGCCTCTGCATCTTCTTCGTTATCAATAAGATGCATATTGATCAAAAAGGCTGGTACTTCTGCGTGCATCCCGTGCATTTGGTTAACGGGATAGGTATACAATCGGTACTCATAATCTTCAATAGCCTGCTCCTGCAGATTCTTATACAGTTTATAGCTCAGCAAATCTTGCCCCTCTAACGCCGCCGACTTGATCGTATCTTTCAGGTACGCCAATCTAGATTCTGCCAGTTTTCTATCCTCTAACTCCCGCTCTGAGGATATATCCGTCCATTTTCCATAATCCGTTTTGATTCCCATACTGGTTTGCATTTCGGGATCGCGGGATAAATCTTGCTGAAATTGAACTTCCAACCAATCATTGAATTGTTGGGCTATTTGTTGTTTTTCCGCTTTCGCGAAAGCGGAACTATCATTCTTCTCCTTGCAAGAACCTAGAATCATTAGCAGGCTGATAAATATTGTTTTTTTCATCATAGCAATTAGTTGTTAAGTGCTGATTTGAGCCAATTGGCATATTCTGAAACATCGGGTGTGTAACCTATAGGCGCTACCAAATCATTCCCATCTGCATCGACCAAGGCATAAAAAGGTTGGGCATTCACCTGATATTTTTCAATCTGGAGATCGCTCCATTTATTACCTATAGTTCTTATCTTTTTTCCAGTCACATTAGATATATACTGCTCTCCAGTAGGTAAATCTTCGCGTTCATCAACATATAAAGAGATGAGCACTATTTCGTTTTTCAAAAGATCCAAAACTTCTGGCTCTCCCCAAACGCGTTCTTCCATTTTACGACAATTGACACATGCCCAGCCTGTAAAGTCGATTAAGGCTGGCTTCCCTACCTCCTGAGCATATTCTAATCCTGCTTCATAATTATCAAAAGCAACAATATCATGAACGGCGAGATGCGCTCCTTCAGGTAAATCAATAGTGTCTGCACTAGCGGTACCCGCAAATCCATTAGGAGACTCACTGTACGTCATGGGTGGTGGGAAACCGCTAATCAATTTTAAAGGTGCGCCCCACAATCCTGGAATCAAATAAAGGGTAAAGCAGAAGGTCAAAATAGCGAGCAGCAATCGTCCCACTGAAATCGATTGATCTTTATCATCGTGAGGCAGTCGCAGTTTACCAAATAAGTAGATCGTCATGGCACCAAAAATGGCAATCCAAATTGCAATGAACAACTCCCGCTGTATCCAACCGGCTTGCCATACAAGGTCTGCATTAGATAAAAACTTAAAGGCAAATGCCAATTCCAAGAATCCTAGAAAGACCTTTACTGTATTTAACCATCCACCAGATTTAGGTAAATTGTTCATCCAGCTAGGGAAAATAGCAAATAAGGCAAATGGTATTCCCAATCCAAAACCGAAACCAGCCAGTCCAACACTCAAAGCGGTAGCACCACCATCAGATGAAAGTACGCTTCCTAAAACACCGCCTATTACAGGACCCGTACAGGAAAAAGAGACCAAAACTAAGGTGAGCGCCATAAAAAAAACGCCTACTACCCCACCAACCGTAGAGGCTTTATCTACTTTGTTAATCAAAGAATTGGGCATAGTTATTTCAAATGCTCCAAAGAAGCTAATCGCAAAAACTACAAATATCACAAAGAAGAAAATATTCAAATACGGGTTGGTACTGAATTCATTGAATATATCTGGGGATACTGATTGAAATAAGTGAAAAGGCAAACTACACAATACGTAGATGAGCAAGATGAAGAACCCGTAAAGCAAACCTTGAAATTTTCCTTTGGTTTTATTCTCACTTTGCTTGGTAAAGAATGATACTGTCATTGGGATCATGGGATACACGCAAGGAGTGAGTAATGCACTGAACCCTGCTAGCAAACACAAAATAAAAATGGTGCTTAAATCGTTCGAATCTTCCTCAGTAAAGCCTGTTGTTTCAACATCTATTGATTTGTTACTAGTTGGGGTAGAGCTAGACAGATTAGATAAATCCGGAGCGGTTGCCGTTAAAGGTTCTTGATCATTCTCATAGTAGGTATCGATAATCGTGGTGACCTCATCGCCTATAACAGCGTCAGGGTTTAATTTATAGATCAAAACCTCTGGAGTACCCTGAATACAGCGCTCATCGTCACAAACCATAAAAACGGCCTCAGCGATGATGTAGCTCAGGTCTCTATTTTGAACCTTTATTTTTTGCTTAAATACAGCCTGATTTTTAAACTGCAACACATCTGCTCCCCATACTTCTGTATATTCTGCATAGGTTCCAATTTCTTCATTTGAGCCTAGAAGTTGGAAATTTCCATCGCTTTCATAGAATCTCAATTGGGTAGGTGTAGGACCTATTTCTGCATCGATGGCGACCTGAGAGTATATATGCCAGCCAGGCTCTAGAATTGCTGTAGTCACCAACTCATATTGATCGTCTCCCAGATCTTGTACAGCTGTTTCCCAAGAAGTTGGATCAAACACTTGTGCCTGAATCGTTATACCAGCAAATAGGATGGTAAAAGCTATAAGTAGCTTTCTCATTTTTTCCATGTAATTTTCAATATTTCGTTTGTTTTGTCGCTTACTGTAGCGTGCCTGCTCGATCGAACGCCTACCACCCAAAGCACATCTTGTGGTGTGCATAACATCAAGACTCTTTTTTTCTCAGTTCTAGACAGTTTTTTGTTCGTTAGAATATCACTTACGAGTTGGGAACCCTTCATGCCAAATGGTTCTAAACGGTCACCTTTATGCCAGGCTCGTAAAGTTAACGGATAATGCAATCGTTCCTTATCCAACCACAGCACATTTTTAGCCGATTGAGTTTTTATAAAGCCAACAGGATCATCCATTCTGATGGTTTCTAAAGTCAAGCTAGAATTCTGTAGGTCTATGGATGTAGTTTCTGGTAACAAATACCATTTTTTGGTAAGCGGTTCTGTTATTTTTTCTAAGCGCAATAAGTCCCTGTCTTTAAGCAAAATAAAAGTAGCGTTAGACAAATATTTCCCAGTTTCCGCACCCATAAGTGCCACTACTTCGTCTGTTTGATTAAACCCGTATTCTTCTAGAAGATAGAATAGATATGCCTTGAAATTAGGATACTTCCTAACCTCATCCAGATGTAAATCAATTCCCGTGGTGCTGATGGTAGTTACGCTTTCGCGAAAGCGGGCTACCGCATCTTTCAAGATCAAATCTATGTCTTGTAAATAGTTTAACGTCTGTGAAAAATGTCCTCTCAATTGAGGTAAGGCGTCATGCAAGACGGGCAATGCTTGGTTTCGCAGTTTATTTCTTTGATAATCGTTTCTTTGATTGCTGGAATCTTCCCTCCATGTGATCTGATTTTGCTGGGCAAATTCGAGAATGTCATTTCTTGAAAATTTTAAAAGCGGTCTGAGTAATCCAGGACTTTGCTCTGGTATTCCTGTCAAACCGGCGAGTCCAGTCCCACGGTTTAAATTGATCAAAAAAGTCTCTAATTGATCATCCAGGTGGTGCGCTGTCAACACTGCAGCTAAATCGTTTGCTTTTAGTAATTGGTCAAACCACTCATAGCGCAATTTCCTAGCCGCCATTTGGGTAGAGATGCCCAACTTCTCCACCACTTTCTTTGTCTTAAAATGCTGCACATGAAGATCTACCGATAATTGTTGCGCCAGATTCCTTACAAAAAGTTCATCGGCATCACTTTCTTCCCCTCGTAAATGAAAATTGACATGAGCCATTTGAAAGCTGATCTCGCTGGACTTAAGTAGATGAGCCAATACCACACTGTCCAGTCCACCGCTGATCGCTAGCAAAACATCCTGCTTCAAAAGTTGAGGAAATTGATCCTGTAGGTGTAGTTGAAAGGCTTGTTGCATGCCCCCAAATTTAAGAAAAGTGAATCCCTTGAAGCTCTAGAACCTTCATTAATGCAGCCGCTTTGACGAAACATTCTTGATACTCTGCTTCTGGAATAGCAGCTGCTGTAATGGCACTACCTACACTCAAGGAAACGACCTTTCTAGTGTCATTGTATAAAATGGTGCGAATGACCACGTTGAAGTCAAAATCTCCTGATGGAGTGAAATATCCTACAGCACCGCTGTAGACACCACGTTTAAAAGATTCTGTTTGTTCAATGATTTTCATGGCACTGATCTTAGGTGCGCCTGTCATGCTGCCCATAGGAAAGGTGGCTTTGACCGCGTCAATGCCTTTATTCTTCTGATCTAAAGTTGCCGTAATACTACTGATCATGTGATGTACCTGTGGGAACGTGTACAGCCCAAAAAGTTCTGAAACTTTGACACTCCCTTTTTGGGCTACTTTGGACAAATCATTGCGAACAAGATCCACGATCATGACATTTTCTGATCGCTCTTTTTGGTTGGCTAGCAATTCTTGTTTAGCCTCTTCATCCTTTAAGCTATCTTCAGCACGCGGTGCTGTTCCCTTGATAGGTTGTGAAAGCAATTGTTTACCCATTTTCTTCAGGTAACGCTCAGGACTCGCACTGATGATGTGACACTCCGCAAATCTGGCATATGCAGCAAAAGGCGGTGCGCTGCTTTTGTTCAAATGTGCAAACGCTTTAACAGAGTCTAACTCGACTTCTAAGGCGTGAAACTCAGTGCACAAATTTGCTTCATAGATATCTCCTCTATGAATGTGGTTCAAAAACTTCTGTGCTTTTTCTAGATACGCTTCTTTAGAGTCTATGGCTTCTAAATGACCATTTTTTGCTACCTCTTCTTCCTTGGATAGCATTTGATTGTTTATTTCTTCTAGTACTGATTTTAGTGCAGATCTTTCTTCTTCGTAACTATGAATGGTGATTGATTTTTCATTTATTTCCATCACTATTTCTGGAACAAAAAATTGCAGATCGGGAAAACACAGTATATCTCTATTGTGGCTAGACAAAGGCTCCAATTCATTTTTTAGATCGTAACCCAAATAACCAAACATCCAATCCTGATGCTCGTATTGAAATCGTTCCAGTTGATGAAATGCATTTCCCGCGACACATGTCAACACATCGATCGCTCCTACCCCACACAAGCAGGTGTATTCAGACTGATCAAAATCATTACTATCTAGAAAAACAAAGTAGGTTTCCTGCTCGTAAAACGATATTAATTTTTTCTTGAACTCATTAGAATTCAAGAGGCTAAAACTGTGGGTGTAGCGTTGCTGATTCACGGTACAAAGGTACTAGGGATTAATACAACCCAACTTAAAAGTGCATAAAAAACCTGATGACAAATTAATTTGCATCAGGCTTTTTTGAAGGCTACTTCAAATTAAAATCTATACTGCAGGATTCCTCTAATAAAAAAAGGAGTTCCTGGAGTGAAATGAATTTCTTCTACTGACGCTGTTTCATTTTGCAATCTAGATTCAGTGGCAAACTGGGTTTCATTCCATTCTACATCAAATAGGTTTTGAACAGCAAATCCTGCTCGCAAATGATCTGTGACATCATAATTGACATTGAGGTCTGAAACAAAATATCCTTCTGCAACAATGCTGTTGTCTTCATTTGCTGGGCGGTCTCCAATGTATCGGTATCTGATTCCTGCATTGAAACGGTTCCAGTCTTTCAAGCTCAAACCTCCTGTAGATGTAAACTTAGGTGCTAATGGTATTAAGTCTTGGCCATCGGGCTCGTTAATTGCTCTAGCGTGTGCGTAGTTTACATCTGTATCTAAAAACAAGTGTTTGGAAAGCTGGTAGCGTAAGCTCACATCAAATCCAAAACGCTCTGTTTCACCGCTAGGTTCTACAATTCCAGCATCTCCAACATACACAAATTCTTGCTCCAGAAATAAGTACCAAAGTGCTGTGTTTACAATCATGCGGTTGGTAGGCTTCCATACAAAACCTAAATCTGAGCCATATGATTTGGGTAAGATATCGTCTGCTGTTTGCTGTAAGACCACCCGAGTGTCATTACTGTGAAAGCCCACTCCATTTTTGAAATACAACTGGAAGTTTTCTGAGACTCTGTAATTAAAATTCAACTTAGGTAACAGTGCCGTTTCTGATTGAGCTTGCGTGTCGTACAAGGTACTAAGGGCGTCCTTATAGGTAAACTTGAAGTGCTCTAACCTCAATCCTGCATCAATCAAGAAGTCGTTTACATACCAGGTGGCTCCTACAAACCCAGACGTATTCGTTTCATTAATATCCCCTAGCTGAATGTTTTCAAGTGTGGTTCTCCTGTTCAAAGTTCTGGATAGCTCACTGCCCTCAGTACGATCATTACGCAATCTGAGTCCAGCAGTCAGGTCGAGCTTGTAATCTGACAAGCTAGTCCTATACGTGTACGCCGCGTCAAAACCAGCTAAATCACGAGATTCTTGTTGCTTGATTTGATCGCCATTTACCGGATCTTCGAGGAAAAAGGTAAAGTTAGAGAATAGCAGGAAATCATACTTAGAATAATACAAATGTGTACTGAACTGCTCGTTATCGCTCAAAGCCATATCGTAATTGATGTTCACGCTGGTTCTTGAGGTCTCGCCACCTTCCGTATCATCAATTGCTCCAAATCTCCCGATCAAGCCTCTATCCACGGCACGCTGCGGGATTTGGCCGCTAGCATCCCACTCACTATCAAAATGAGAAATACTCACACCCAATTCATTCCCAGCATCTGATATATAATTCAGCTTCCCGAATAAGTTTACCCTATCAAAATTTTGCGGACTGTCAAACGGACCATCAAATGTCAAGTACTCTGTTGCTATGTAAGCGCTGGTGTTTGCGTTGTCCAGTACTTGCACTAGCCCTACATATCGCTGGTAATTAAAGTCCCCAATTTCAGCATTTATGACATTTTCACGAATAACATCTCTTGTGCGAAAATCTACATGACCTGCAGTGGCAAAATTACCAATGGATTTATCATAGCTTCCTTTCCCATAAGAGATATTCTCAATAGTTTCTGGAATGACAAAATGTAGATCTGCATATCCTTGACCATGCGCATGCGATACCATATTGACAGGCATTCCATCCACACTTATCGCCACATCAGTCCCGTGATCGATGTCAAAACCTCTTAAAAATAATTGTTCGGCTTTACCGCCACCCGCATGTTGACCTATAAATAGTCCAGGCACTGTGCGCAGCACTTCTTGAGTAGAGGTTACTGGGTTCACTTCCAGATCGGCTTGAGTGATGGTATTGAGGACGTCTAACTCGTTAGTGATGGTAACAGCTTGCAAGTCAATGGATGCTTCCAATAATACAATTTGAAGCACTTCAGACTCTTCTGTTATCGCTTTCGCGAAAGCGGCATAACCCAACTTTGAGAACCTCAATTCATCACCTTCCTCTACCTGATCAATGGTAAAAAAGCCTTTACTATTCGTATGGGTGTGGGTTCCTGATTTCAGGTGCATCACATAAACATCCTTTAATGGCTTGTTATTTTCATCCACCACATAACCGGTAATGGTATGGGCAAATAAAACCTGAGTACTTAAAATGAATAGCGAGAAGAATAAAAGCTGCGAACAAGCTTTTTTATAAAAGAGAATTGTCATGAATATTTGATTGATGGACTGATCTAATTACGATAGAAAAACCCATTACAGTTTGCTATTGTAGGTTAAGAAAATATTAAATGAACTACTGGCCTGGTCTTAAAAACAAAAAAGCCGACTTTTCAGTCGGCTTTTCTTAATTCTATGCTGCGCGTTAGATGTGAATTGCGCGATCACCAGTTGCTGCTAGGGCTGCTTCTTTAACCGCCTCTGCATAAGTTGGGTGTGCGTGGGACATTCTTGCGATATCTTCAGAGCTTGCTCTAAATTCCATGGCAGTAACTGCTTCAGCAATCAAGTCTGCTACTCGTGCTCCTACCATGTGAACTCCTAGGACTTCGTCCGTTTCCTTATCGGCAAGAATTTTGATCAATCCGTCTGTATCTCCTGAAGCTCTAGATCGACCTAGCGCTCTCATAGGGAATTGTCCTGATTTGTACTCCACACCAGCTTCTTTCAATTCTTCCTCAGTTTTACCAACACTGGCCACCTCTGGCCAAGTGTATATCACATTAGGAATGAGGTTATAGTTTACGTGAGGCTTTTGACCAGCAATAGTTTCTGCTACAAAAACACCTTCTTCCTCAGCTTTGTGAGCTAGCATAATGCCACGAACCACATCACCTATAGCGTAAATGTTGTCAACGTTAGTTCTCATGTGCTCATCCACTTCCACTTGACCACGCTCGTTGATCTTGATTCCAGCAGCGGTAGCATTTAACTTATCTGTATAAGGACGACGACCTACAGAAACAAGTACGTAATCTCCTTTAAATTCAACTTCTTCACCCTTTTTATTCTTAGCTGTTACAGTAACCTCATCACCGTTGCGCTCTACCTTATTCACCGCATGAGAAAGCTGGAATTTCACACCTTGCTTTTTCATGACTTTCATCAATTCCTTAGAAAGTGAGCTGTCCATAGCTGGCGCAATGCGGTCTAGGTATTCAATTACAGTAACCTCAGCACCTAGACGGCGGTACACTTGACCTAGTTCTAGACCTATTACTCCACCACCTATCACGATCATGTGCTTAGGTATTTCCTTAAGTTTCAAGGCTTCGGTAGATGTGATAACACGTTCTTTGTCTAATGTTATGAAGGGTAGGCTTGCAGGCTTTGAACCGGTGGCTACTATGATGTTTTTAGCTTCTATGGTTTGTTCCTTCTCTCCATCGATCTTGATATGAGTGGCATCTACAAAAGACCCCATCCCTGTGAACACATCGATCTCATTTTTCTTCATCAAATAAGCCACCCCATCGCAAGTTTGTGAAACCACACTTGCTTTGCGAGCAATCATTTTTTCAAAATTGATTTTGATATCTCCAGGGATTTCAATACCGTGTCCTTCAAAATGTTTCGTCGCATCTTCATAGTGATGAGAAGAATCCAACAATGCTTTGGAAGGAATGCAACCTACATTAAGACAAGTTCCCCCTAGGGTATCGTATTTCTCTATAATGGCGGTTTTCATGCCTAATTGTGCACAGCGTATTGCGGCTACATAGCCACCAGGTCCTGAACCAATTACTGCAACATCGTATGTACTCATAAATCTATTTTCTATGTGTTAAAAAGGATTGCAAAGATAGCAAAGGAGAGCTAGATGACCTCTATGAATCGGCAATTTCGCTTACCGGTTTAGGCTCTTGATTGCTCTTTTTATAGGGTCTAATGATCAAACGTGCTGCTCTATCAAAATTGAAATAGTTATAAGTCCAATTCAAGAACACCACAATCCGGTTGCGAACTCCTACCAGAAAGTACAAATGCACTCCCAACCAAGCGAACCAAGCCATGAATCCTCCCAAAGTGAACTTACCTATATCTGCTACCGCTCGATTACGACCCACGGTAGCCATCGATCCTTTGTCAAAATAAGAGAACGGCTTCATTTCTTTGCCCTCAGACATCCTTATGAGATTCTTTGCTAGGTTTTTCCCTTGCTGTATGGCAGGTTGTGCTACTTGAGGATGCCCGTGAGGGAAATCATCTGTCTTCATTTGAGCAATATCACCTACAGCATACACATTATCAGTGCCTTTCACTTTATTGAAACGATCCACTATCAGACGATTGCCCTTTTCTGATATTGCGGTTTCTGAAAACCCCTTTGGGTGAGCACCTGTAACGCCAGCACTCCATATAAAGGTGGCGGTTTCCAACTCCATCCCGCTTTTAGTGCTCACAATGTCATCGTTATAATCCGTCACTAATTCATTCAAATGGATTTGTACTCCCAATTCTTTCAGGTATTTTTCCGCTTTCGCGGAAGCTTTTTTACTGAAAGCAGACAACACTCGATCTTCACCATCCAACAGATGGATTTCCATGAAATCTGGATTAAGATCTGGGTAATCATTTTCAAGAACTCCATTTTTGAACTCGGCAAAAGCTCCAGATAATTCTACGCCTGTAGGGCCAGCACCAGACATAATGATGCGCATGAGCTTTTGCTGCTCCTTAGGGTCATCTGTAATGGTGGCTTTTTCTAGGTTTTGAAGCATCAAGCTACGTATGTCCAGTGATTCTGGAACAGACTTCATGGACAGGGCATTTTTTTCAATCTGATCATTCCCGAAGAAATTCGTTTTAGTCCCGGTAGCAATAATCAAATGATCGTAAGAGATATCGCCGATGCTGGTGGTTACATAATTTTCTTTTATGTTCACCTGCTCCACTTCCGTCAAGCGGAATAAATAATCCTGATTTTCATCTACAATACTTCGCAAAGGAAACGCGATAGAGTCAGGTTCTAAGCCGCTGGTGGCCACTTGATACAATAGTGGTTGAAAGGTGTGGTAGTTGTGCCGATCTAGTAATACTACTTGAAATTTGTGTTCTGTAAGCTTTCGCGAAAGCGTAACACCGCCAAAACCTCCTCCTACTATGACGATACGAGGGTGTGGACTGGTGGGAATTTGCATGTTGGTTTTTGCATAAAATTAAAGCATGAACACCAATAAGCACTGCCGCTTAACAATCTTTTCATAACCTTGTAACAGATCGCTAGATCCAGATACTAATCTTTTAACCAAACCAAACTAGTGAGTACTGATCAAGAAAAAGAATTTGTTGAACAGTTAGAAGCAAATCAAAACATTGTCCATAAAATTTGTAGACTCTACACGGATAATCAAGATGCGCATAACGATCTGTTTCAAGAAGTGACGATCCAGCTATGGAAGGCTTACCCAAAATTTAGGGGTGATTCAAAGTTTTCTACATGGATGTATCGTGTTGCTTTAAATACAGCGATCACTTTGTATCGTAAGTCTAAACGCAGGGTGCAGACTCAACGCTACGAGACTGTTGAATTTAAAATTGAAGACACGACAGAAGATGATGAAACTATGGAGCAATTGACGCTTCTCTATGGGGCAGTCAAGCAATTGAATGATATTGAAAAGGCGCTTGTTTTTCTCTATCTAGAGGATAAAAATTACAGAGAAATAGCAGAAACGCTGGGGATCAGCGAGGTGAATGCACGAGTAAAGATGAACAGGATCAAGACGAAGTTAACGAACATTATAAATCCATAAACATGGATCAATTAGATATTTTAAAAGCAAAATGGCAGTCGCAAAAAAGCGATTTCCCGCAGTATTCCAAAGATCAGCTCACAGGCTTGATCGCTAAGAAATCCAGCAGCATTGTTAAGTGGATTTTTTATATAGGTATTGCGGAGTTTGTTCTCTTGACCCTGGTCAACATACTGATGATGGATAGCGATCAACACGATAAATACATTCAGATTTTAGGTGGTAACTTGTACATAGGCTCGTATTTATTGAGCTATGTGGTCATCTTGTTCTTTATCTACAAGTTCTGGATGAATTACAAGAACATTTCTGCAGACCAGCCGGCCCGAATGTTGATGAAAAATATTCTCAAGACCAGGCGTACCATGAGGTATTATATATGGTTCAACCTAATATATGTAATGGTTTTTGGAACTCTAGCGGCTATTCTTGTGCTATTCAACGATCCGTCTATGACGCCTATGTTAGAGTCGGTAGAATTTCAAGAGCATAAGGTGAGTTTTATGGCTAAATACATCACGATTATGGTTCTTTTCTTTGCGGTCTTCTGCGGATTGCTTTACGGTGTGTATAGCTTGATTTACGGGATACTTTTAAGAAAGCTGAAAAGGAATTATCAGGAATTGAAGAAGATGGAAGTTTGATCTCATGATCAAACGTCATCCATTTCATTCCTAAACGATGGTATCAATAAGCAATTGAAAAAACCTATTGATTTAAAATCACAGTTCAAAATTCTCATACTGCTATGGATTTGTAGACCACAAGGCAGCGCTCTTCATCATGGCACGGCGTGGCAACTTTAATCCAGCAACTATAAGTTGTGCAAAATCCTCTGGTTGTAGAACACTATCCTCTGAGTCTTTGTCGGCTATTCCTAATTCTACCGTCATGTCTGTAACAATAGTACTGGGAGTAAGCGTGCATACACGAATGTTGTCTTTACGCACTTCTTTCATCAGGGATTCTGACATTCCAATAACCGCAAATTTTGACGCGGAGTAAGCTGATGTATTGGCATTACCAGACAGTCCTGCGGTGGAACTAACATTGATGATATCGCCTTCGTTTTTTTTAATAAGATGAGGCAGCACCTCTTTTGTCATGTAATATATCCCCATAACGTTCGTCTGTATGATTTGCGACCACTGGGCTACTTCCATATCTTGAAAGGAACCAAATGCTGCGATTCCTGCATTGTTGACTAAAATATCTACTGACCCAAGCTTACTGATAATATCACTTACACTGCTTTGCACCTCTTCATAATTACTCAAATCAAATGCTGCATAGTAGGCTTTAACACCTAGCTGCTCCAGTTGCTTGACAGTTTCTTGTAGTGCAGCTTCATCTCTTCCTGTTACGGCTACATCGATCCCTTCTTTCGCGAAAGCGATAGCCGTTGCTTTACCTAATCCTCTACTACCACCTGTAATGATGGCTTTTTTATTTTTAAGATGACTCATATCTGATTTTGACTTTTATATAAATAAATGATTTAATCAAGCTTCTAATTACCTGGCAATGGGGTTTTATTGAGGGTAAAGGTCATATCTGAAATATCGCCAGTGGCCTCATTGATCCTTGAGTTGGTGTAGTATAATTCATTGTTGTAGATACTGAATGTATCTGCCCAGCTTACCTGATCGCCTTCTACTAATGTATGGATGGTGCCGTCTGGTTTTCTATATTGAATTTTATTGTTCTCTAAATCTGCAAAATATAGATTTCCATTACTGTCCAAAATCATTCCATCTGGCGCTGCAGTTTTACCTTCATAAACCACACTTTGCTCGATAGCCTTTTCACTTTTAGTCAGCAAATCATCTGTTGATATAGAATAAAGACTGTAAGCTGTGAGTGCATGATAATACAAACGATTATTGATTGCATCCAGTGCAATACCGTCTGAATGAATAGTGCCTTTCCATTTTTGATTATCAAAGGTGAGATAAGACTGCTCTGCCTTGGTGGATTGATGCTCGTTTAAAATTCTTCTAGAAGCTCCGGTCTCACGATCTAAAACGATCAATCCTGCGTGGCCAGAATCCGTAAGGTAAATCAGGTTCTTAATGGGATCCACCCGTAAATCGTTGATGTATGAATCTGGAAAATAACTGGAAGTACCTAAGGTGTAGGTTTTCTTCAAGTTGTCTGTCTCAAGATCAAAAACATAGATACGAGGTGCATCCAGAACTTCTTGAAAAAGGACGCTTCTAGTATCGATAATGTATAATTCATTCTCAAAAGCTATCACAGATTGTACCCCTACAAATTGATCTTGTTGTGTAGGTTGTCCTATTTCCCAAGCATTCCATGAATCATTAGGATAACTTTTCAAGGACTGATCTGCCTTAATTTCAATTACAGAGTTTTCCACACCCTTACGCCATCTAGGAAAATTGACAAATATGCGGCCGTCATCACTCACTGTAACTCCCGTGACTTGTTGTCCTGTGAAGCTCGCTACTTGAGTAACCGGTTGTGAAAGTGAATCTGCTGGTTGAGAATTTTCTAGTGGTATTGTGGCAGACGTGTTTTCCTTACAGGAATTCAGAAAGGTCACCAATAATAGCGATACAAAGATATTTTTAATAAATGTGGTCATAGGTTGAATTCTAAAAGGCCTTTGCTCTATATACCAATAGCGCTATACGCTTGCTGATCAAAGAGAAACCAAAGTTAAAAGGTGATGGAGCTATGAGCTCCTAAAGCCTTCATAAATCTGAAGATGACTGTAGTTGGGAAACTAGATATTTGACCAGCCTAAGGAATTACTAAAAATTCTTGTAATCGCTTTCGCGAAAGCCAACTCCATCGTAATTTTCTGAAAATTTTAATCATCGATAATTAGTTGGTTATGATTTTATACGATTGATTTATTCCTTTAATTCTTCATCAATTTTCTGAATGATGCTTGTTGCCTTTTGTTTCATTTTCTGAAAATCTTCTTTTAATCTCATTTTGCGATAGATATTCATCTTAATAGAATTTCTTATAGCAGGTTGCTTTAATTGCTCTAAAAAGGCAATCTTACGATCCTCTTCTGACTGTTCCATTTTGATCTCGTTTTCAGTATAAAACGTGTCCTGATAAACATCAACTTCATAATTCATATCAAGCCAGCGTACGCCATCCTTAGAGGTGTCCTCATCGTCCCACTTGATCACTTGATTATACCGATTTGAATCAGTTGTATAGTAAGTATTGATATCATCAAAAAGCGAATTGAATTCAAAGAAGTCTGTGATACCGGCATTAATGACCTTTTCATAGCTTTGATTTTTAACCACATGTGCAAAAGAATAATAAGGTAGTTTTTCGAATAAGGCATTTGCACTTATCGTATCCTGGAAGGTGCCATTCAATAATTCTCTAGAAGGATCCATAGCTATAGGAATTTGTTTAAGCATTCCCGCGTAAGCAACCGTGTCTGCCACCAGATCGTAACGTATATTTTTCAATACATCTTGTACAATCGCTTTATCCTTTCTATCCTCATTCCAATTATTAATCTGCAACGCAATTAATATTCCTATGACTACAAGGACGATCTCGCCAACCGCATATTTGAAATATTTGGTTGTTTCACCATCGTTGAGAAGGTTTTTGCGGATGTTTCTAAAGAGTTTGATCATTGATAATAATTTTATTCAATTTCATTTTCAATTAATTCTAAAATGGTAATGATATTTTTTCTGTACCCTTCAGAATCCCAATTAAGACTAATATTGAGCCCTACCGCATTAGCCAAAATTCCCTTTAGCTTTTTATCAGCCAATATCTCCTCCACCGCGGGTAAGTTTTTAGAACCTGTCATTTGAATATCTTCTATTAAAGTCTTATCAACTACGTAAGAAAGATTCTCAGGTCTTAAGAAAAAACTGACGTTTATATTCCGGGTAATTCCTAAATCAATAAAATGCTCTATGATGATGTTTCGGTATATATCCACCCATTCTGATTCTTGATCTTTAAAATCAACAATACCCGATGAAAATGTGGTGAGATAATACCGTAACGAATCGTTTTGAATCAATTGTAGGTTTTCTGCAGTCATTATTTCGTTATCGACGGGATCAAAAGTAGGGCAGAGTATAAGTGGGCTTAAAATTGTCGTGAGCGTATCCATAGCTACTATCGTTTTATTATCCATCAATTCAAGCGCTCTGTTTGAATTTTTAATAATGATTTTGCGTTGGTATATCTTATTTTCTAATTGAACAAGATTATCCTTAAACTGGATTTGAAGCTCCACTAATATTTTTTGCTCTATAGCACGTGCTTTACGTTCCTCATTCCAATTATTAATGCTCAATGCAATCAATATCCCAATAACCACAAGCACAATCTCACCAATGGCATATTTGAAATACCTAGTGGTTTTACCTTCCTTAAGAAGGTTTTTACGGATGTTGCGGAAGAATTTTATCATTCAATTTGATTTTGATAGGTCACTACATCGTCAATAAGAAATTTAACTGTTTCCAGGACTCGCTGAATTTCGCTTAAAGCAAATTCTTTAATTGCGCTCATGTAACTGATCGCATTGAAATACTGCTGGTTATTTAATAAACGCTCATAATCGTTAGGCGTCATCATGGCATTATCACCGTATGAAAAGTTTTGAACATTAAGCGGCATAAGCGAAGTTATTACAACTGACTCCATATTATTGCTCAGTTTGTGGCCTATAGAGGGTAGCTGTGCCTCATAAAATTGGATGATAGCCGTTTTGAGACGATCATTTTTAATGAGTTGTAGTGAGTTAATTTTGAAATTATCATAAACCCCTATCTCAAACAAAGGTTCAGGATAAGATTCTATGTGATGAAAACTCATTTTAAGTTCATCATCCAGTGGGCGCCTAGAGTTTAGCTGATCTACCACATAGTTCATCCTTTCAAGATTACTTTTATAAATTAAGATTAAATCTCCCAGTTGGCTTTCTGTATTAATGAGACTAGCTTTTAAGTCTGCTATAACCTTTTTTTCTGCATTTCTCTCTTGGTATTCCTGGTTCCAGTTGTTGATTTGAAGGGCTATAAGAATACCTATAACTACTAACACAATCTCACCAATAGCATATTTAAAATACTTGGTAGTCTTCCCTTCATTCAAAAGGTTTTTACGGATTTTTCTAAAGAATTTAATCATTAGCCAGATCTATTTGTGATTTTATGATTGCAATCTTGTCCAGTGCCAGAACCATTTTATCTATTGATCCTTCGCGGTTATCCTGATAAAGTTTAAACTGCATCAGGTGAGTTTGGTTATTAAAAAACAATTTATAATCTCTTGGTTCTGCATATTCCATCCAGCGGAAATCTGAAAACTCAGATTTTAAAATCGGAATCCAGTCTGTATTAAAAGCGCCCAATACATCATTAAGACCTTGAGACATATTAAACAGGTCAGAATCGTAATACGAAATGAGATCTGTTTGAAGATTTTTGTTCTTTATAACATCAAAACCCTTTGATTTTAGAACTTCGTAGCCACTTGACTGGGACTGAAACCGTTCGAAGGTTATTATCTTCCCGAGCCAGAATGGAATACTATCACTATAGGTTTTTTCTTTTGCCGCTTTTAAGACCCGGTCGGTAAGTGCCGTGGCAGTTAGAGCCTTTTTCAGTTCAATGCTTATCATTACCGAATCCCTTTCAAGATTCTGACTGATCAACTTTAAAATTTCACTTTCAAACTTTGAACTCTTTTTTTCTTCATTCCAGTTGTTGATTTGCAGCGCAATTAAAATACCTATAACCACCAGAAAGATTTCGCCGATGGCATAAAAAAAGTAGTTGCGAACTTTGGATTGCTCTATGAGGTTTTTACGGATGGTGCGGAAGAATTTTATCATTTTTGAGTCGGAGTTTCTGTATTGGTAAACCTGACAATATCGTTAATGATTATTTCCAGACGTTTCAGTTTCAATAGGTAATTGGTAACTCCCCAGACCTGGTTATCCATATGGTTTTCAAATTCTCTTTCCTTAAAAAGTTTATAATTGACAGCTTCGAATTTTGAGTGCCCAATTTTTACAATCCCAAACTGGTCAATATCTTTCATAGATCCATTTTTAGTAATATAAGGAAGGGTTAGGGTTTGACTCATTTCGTCCATGGTTTCATAACCCTCTGTTTTTTCTTCCACGGCACTCACCCATTCAAAAATCAGCAAGCGTAAGTTGTCTGAGGTTATTAAGTTTAGTTTTCCCGATGAAATCAACTCCGATATTGCCGATTCATTTGGGCTGAAATCATAGTGATCTATGGTAATATATAGCAAGCTATCAATGTTATGCTGTAAAATAGCAGCTTCAGGCTGACCAACCAGATTTAAAACCTGAGTGGTGGCATCAACAATTTCCTGATGATGCTGTATAACAGATTGTAGTTTTTCTTTATTTTTTTGAAACTCCAGATGAAGGTCTTTGAGTATGAGCTGCTCTTTGTTATCGTTTTTCAGGTTTTCATTCCAGTCATTCACCTGAAGAGCAATAAGAATTCCTATCACAACCAGCAGGATTTCTCCCGTAGCATAGAGTAAGTATTTGGGTATTCGCTTTCGCGAAAGCGAACTCCATCGTAATTTTCTAAAGAATTTTATCATTGGTTTTATTGTAAAAAAAATCTGTTTACTGATCGGCTGGAGAATCTTCTTTTGTCAATATTAAAATCTGGTCAATGATGTTATCGAGGTTTTGATATTCACTAATAAGTAAACCATTATGGTACAGGTGATTATCCATAATATTTTCAAACTCCCGATCTTTTAGAATGACGTTGTAATCACTTTCAAATTCAGAAATTTCTTTCCACTGAAGTTGACCAAAACGGCCCACATTTTTCGATGCAATATTTTTAGTTAAATAGGGTAAAATCCCGTCTTCCACCCATTTTTCGAATACCCTAAAAGTTCCTTGGTGGTGGTTGTATTGAATGCTCCATTGACCTAGGAGATCCTTTAGTTTTTGGTTAGAAATAAGGTCTAATTTTCCCGTCTGTGTAACCTCTGTCAATGTGGTACTTAACGGATTATAAGCAGAATATTCAATCGTGTGAAACAAAAGACTATCAATTGTATTTGTTTCAACTTGAGAGATGTCCTTATTCATTAAGTTCATGATTCTTAAGGACGCATCCTCGCTTTGAATAAGCACGATTACTCTTTTTGTCAACAAGTCTTTATTCTCTTGATACTCTTTATGTAGTCTGGTGATGAGTTGTTGTTCTAGCTTTTGCTCTTTGCGAGTTTCACTGGCATTATTTATCGCCAAAGCAATCAAAATCCCAATAACCACGAGAATGATTTCACCTATGGCATAGGTCAAATACTTGGTTGTTCTACCAGTTGTAAGAAAGCCTTTACGGATTTTTTTTAAGAAGTTTATCATTGGTTAAAAAAACGTTAATAAGCTTATAACTTAAAGTATTTCAGTAGTTTAAACTACAACCAATTTTAATATAATTGATCTCTGGCGAACATTAAAATCGGGTTTCCCCTATAAACCTGCATTCATTTCAGGATCTTACCGACTCTGTCAGTATAATAATATAGCCTACCAGTATTATTACATTTTCAATGGTATGCTCAAAAGCTGACAATCATGACGATAGATGCTGAAATGAATCCAGCATGACAGTAGTTTGAGGTTTTTGAAGCGGCTGGGTTTGTTTGAGATTGAAATGGCAACCCTGGATTCGAGTGCCTCAGCCCTCAAATTGTACAAGAAAACGAGCATTGAGGCTCTCGAAATGTGGCTCTACTTGAATTCGCAATCGGCAATAATATTTACGAAAGCAAATCGAGAATTGACGATGTCAACTGATGTATTTCCACAAGCCTTTCCTGCTTTGCAAGTGTGCCATGACTCGGCGCACGTTGATGTTCTTTTCCATTCCTATAGCTGGATCTTCCTGCAAGAAGTTGATGGCGGCGTTTCTGGCAACTGCGAGTAACTCATTGTCCTTTACAATGTCTGCAATGCGCAATTCCATAACACCGCTTTGTCGGGTTCCCATGATGTCGCCTGGACCGCGCAGTTTGAGGTCTACCTCAGCGATTTTGAATCCGTCTGTGGTTTCTACCATGGTTTCTAGTCTCGTCTTGGCTTCTGCACTTAATTTGTGACCGGTCATTAAAATGCAAAAACTTTGATCTGCGCCACGACCTACCCTACCTCGCAGCTGGTGGAGTTGTGACAAGCCAAAACGCTCTGCACTCTCAATAATCATCACACTAGCATTAGGAACATTCACGCCTACCTCAATTACGGTAGTCGCTACCATAATTTGCGTCTTTCCTTCTACAAAGCGTTGCATCTCATAATCCTTGTCTTCTGACTTCATCTGGCCGTGAACAATGCTGACTTGATATTGAGGCATTGGAAATTCACGAACGATGCTTTCATAACCGTCCATTAAATCTTTGTAGTCCAGCGTTTCCGATTCCTGGATCAACGGATACACAATATAAATCTGCCGGCCTTTTTGAATTTCTTCTTTGATGAAGGAGAAAACCCCCAGCCTATTCTTGTCATAGCGATGCACGGTCTTGATCTCTTTGCGACCAGGCGGTAATTCATCAATCACAGAGATATCCAAATCTCCGTACAAACTCATCGCTAAGGTCCGTGGGATGGGCGTTGCAGTCATGACCAACACATGTGGTGGTAGTTTGTTTTTCTTCCAAAGCTTGGCACGTTGTGCAACGCCAAAACGGTGTTGCTCGTCTACAATCGCTACTCCAAGATTCAAAAACTTCACCTTGTCTTCAATCAACGCATGCGTTCCTATCAAGATATCCAGACTTCCATCTTCCAGTGCCTCGTGAATGATTCGGCGTGCTTTTGTTTTTACTGATCCTGTTAATAGTGCCACCCTTAAACCCGTAGGCGCCAGTAATTCTGAAACGCCAGCCATGTGTTGTTGTGCAAGGATCTCGGTTGGCGCCATGATGCAGGCTTGAAAACCATTATCAATAGCTAGTAAACAAGTCAATACAGCAACGATAGTTTTTCCTGAACCTACATCGCCTTGCAATAACCGGTTCATATGGGCACCGTTAGCCATGTCTGCCCTAATTTCCTTGACTACTCGTTTTTGAGCGCCAGTCAATTCAAACGGCAAATTAAAATTGTAGAAATTATTAAAATGATCGCCCACAATTTCAAAAGCAAAACTTTTGATCTGAGTTTTCCTGATTCGGTTTTGTAATAATAATTCGAGCTGTATGAAAAACAATTCTTCAAACTTCAATCGCTTTAAGGCAGCTTGCAACCCATTAGTGCTGGACGGGAAATGAATTTCCTGCATCGCCGCATTTTTGGTAATCAATTGCTGATCGCGCATCACATCGTCAGGAAGCGTTTCTACAAATGCGGCTTTGATTTCAGAGAACAGTTGCCGCATCAATCGGACAAAATATTTGTTAGTTAAATGTCGCTTTGTCAGCATTTCCGTGGACGGATAAATGGGCGTCATGGAGTTTTGCTGGCGACCTCGATATTCTTTTAACAGCTCTACATCAGGATGGGCAATGCTGTACATGGCTCCATAGCGCGAGACTTTCCCATACACTACATAGACCTCATTCACTTTTAGACTTTCCTTGAAATACTTTTGCCCTTTGAACCAGACCAGTTCCATCCTACCTGTATCGTCGGCCAGAGTGGCTACTAATCGGGTGGCCTTTCCTGCTCCTGCCGTAGAAATGCTCATTAATTTTCCTACAATCTGTACTTGTGCGGTTTCGGGAACGAGCTGATTGATTTTGTGAAATTGCGTGCGGTCGACGTATCGATTTGGGAAAAAATTTGCCAAATCACCGTACGTCATAATACCCAATTCCTTTCGCAACAATTCCGCACGAGAAGGCCCAACTCCTGAAAGGTAGTCTATAGGTGTAGTTAAAAAGTTTACCGGCACATGTGAGCAGTTAGTGCTCAAAGGTAGCATTGCCGCAGCCAATTGTCAAGGACTAAACTTTATGGCACGATCCTAGTCACAGATTGCATACTGATTTTGTATTTTGGCAGGCCTATGACTCGACTCTTTTTTATCTATCTTACTTTTTTATCCGCACTCATTTCCAGTGCTCAAGGAATCGATCAACCCAGCGTTGATTTTAAGCGAGCTGCGGTGGACGTGAGTTTTGACCCTTCCAGTGAACTAGTTGTGGGGAGCATTAGTTTTGAGATTGACATTTTAAAAGCTACAGATCAAGTTCATATCGATGCTAATAATCTGTTGGAATATTCCGTAAGCTCCACAAGTCACCCTGATATTAAGGGTACAACTGATGATGCAGGGTTGTTGTTGAGAGCTCGCTTTCGCGAAAGCGAAAAAGCCACCGTTACCATTACATTCAAAAGTCAACCGAACAAGGCTCTTTATTTTATAGATACAGATGCGGATAAGCGATGGGATCAAGCCTGGACGCAAGGTCAAGGGAAATATACCAGCAACTGGCTGCCCAGTATTGACGATATGAATGAAAAGATGGAATGGGATATCAGTATTACTGCTCCTGCCGAATTTACTGTGATATCAAATGGAAAATTAATATCAAAATCAACGGAAAGCAGTGGAATCCAATGGAATTTTGACATGTCCCAGCCTATGTCCAGCTATTTAGTGGCAGTTGTGGTAGGCGATTATCAGGTTTCTAGCCAAGTTTCTAGTACAGGAATTCCACTAGATTTTTATTACTACCCGCAAGACAGTTCTAAGGTAGCGAGCACATACCAGCATTCTCGACAGATTTTTGATTTTTTGGAGAAGGAAATCGGCATCGGGTATCCATGGGAGGTTTATAAGCAGATTCCGGTGAAAGACTTTTTGTATGCTGGAATGGAAAATACGAGCGCAACGATATTTAGTGATCAGTTTGTACAGGACGAGATAGGTGCTTTGGATCGCAGCTATGTGAACGTGAATGCGCATGAACTGGCACACCAATGGTTTGGCGATCTAGTGACTGAGGAGTCTGGAACACACCACTGGCTGCAGGAAGGTTTTGCGACCTATTATGCGCTTCTAGCCGAACGCGCACTTTATGGCGATGTGCATTATTATGTGAACCTCTATGAACAAGCGGAATTGCTGAATGATCAAAATCAGTCGGGAAACACCACTGCCCTGATGGATCCTAATGCTAGCTCGCTGACTTTCTACCAGCATGGCGCTTGGGCTATTCATGCCTTGAGAGATTTAGTAGGTGATGTCGTATTTAAAAATAGCATTAAAGTCTTTTTAAAAAAGTATGCCTTTGAAAATGCAACAACAGATGATTTACTAAAAATAGTTGCTGATCAATCTGGAAAAGACCTGACCGATTATAAAGCCTTATGGCTTACCAACAAACAATTCCCTAGTGAAGAAGCATTGAGGTTGTTGCGCAAGGATTTGTTTATGGAGGCGTATCTGCAGTTATTAGCAAGACGCATCTCAACATTTGATGAAGCTTACAACAGCTATAAAGAAACCTTGAAACAACCGGTACAAAAAGAAGCAGTTCTAGAAATGGTAGGGCAATTGAGCCTTCACGATGACGCAAGAAAATATAAGCTTTTAGAACAAGCCGCTGCCTTGAATAATCTTGAAATACGCCAGTTGATTGCTTTGACCACTACCGAGGTAAATGACAATAACAAATCCATGATCAGTAGCTTTTTGACTGACAATTCCTATGTCACCAGAGAGCAAAGCTTGGTTTTACTATGGAATGCTGCGGGAGATAAAAAGCGATTGTTAGAAACGGCAAAAAAGGCTTGGAAACAAACTAACGAGAGCTTCGATCTCGCATGGCTCGCATTAGCCATCAACACAGAAGGTTACACTAAAACAGAGCGCAAGAAGTTTCTACAAGAACTTCAAGAATATACTAGACCATCGTTCTCAACAGAGACCAGGCAAGTGGCTTTTGATTATTTGGTCGCTTTAGATTATCTGGACGATCAAAACTATCTGGATTTATATCAAGCTGCACTGCATCATAATTATAGGTTTTATGAGTATGCCCGTAAATTAGTCAATGAGCAGTATGCTCAAGAAAAGCGCAGAGCGCTTATGGATGAAGTGGTTGAATTACTCACTCCTGCGGAGCAGGAGAAATTGAAGTTGGTGACAGATTTGTAGAGGTTGAACTTGAATACAATTTTGTGTTCAGAAATTATAATTTAAGTAATGTTACCTAAGATAGGTTCTAAAATTAAAGAGCTGATATCCAAATTTTATTGGGTACTGATAATTCCGTTCTTTATTTGGGGACTTTTTTTTCATCTTAAAGAAGAGCAAGACTTTGATTACAATCAAGCTTATGCTTACGGAGTGGTTACTCGTTTCAACTCTATACATAAGCAACATAGCAAAAGAAATTATCATTATTATTTCCAAATCAATGGGAATAACTATACAGGAACTAGTGTAGGTTACCATTCACAGAACATTGAAATTGGAAACTGGTATAAGATTAAATATTCAGCCATAGACCCAGAAAATAGCCGAATGATTTTTGATCAGAGATATTACCCTAAGTATGAAAAAGATAGTTTAGGAAAAGTGGTTGACACCACTTTTTCAATTGAAGAGTCCTTAAACAAAGACAGTTTGGATCTTCGAATTAAAAGAATAAAATCGGTTATCGATGGTGGTTTAAAAGGATGAGAGATAGCAATAAAATTGAGTATAGGCACAGCTCTTAACTAGAAGTCAAAACTTATTTAGAGAGATTCATTGTTGGGTTTTAATATGAGATAACTCACGACTTCGCTTGAGCAAGCGCCTCCCAAATATCCTAGTCCTCATGCCTCATGCCTAAAACCTAAAACAACTCCCTAACTTCTTTGCGCACATAACTCAAGGCCGTCTCACTAGGCGCCAGGCTTTCCATAAACTCATTGATAATTTGAGCCCGCAGTTCTTCAGCAGTTGTTGATTTGTTGCTCATTCCTACCTGACGTATTTTTTGAATGGTCGTGTTTTTTGCAGCCCGTATGACATTCCAGCATTCTTCTGTGAAGTAAATCTGTTGGGCTACATTATGCTCAAACTCCTGCTCGATCGTGGCGACCAGCATAGATTCATATGCTGATTTACTTAAACTACCCGTATTTGTTCTTACTAATAGACTATTAGGTTTCATGCGCTCTAGAAATAAGGTCAACCGCTCGTAGGCTGCCATGCGCATGGGTAAAGTTTTGGGCTTCAACGATTTTGAAGCAAGAAAGATGCGGCGTTTTTCCTCATTGTCTAAAAAGGCCTTAATCAGCAGGTAAGCTATTAATCCAACAATGAGAGCCGGTAGGAATGCGATGAGAATTTGGGTTGTAGACTGATTCATTCGTTCTGTAAAAAATTCAATGTGTTGCTAAAATACGTTATGACACTCAAGTGCGCCTCAAAATTTCAATCCTATTTTGAATCTCAATGTTGAAAAAATGCTGGTATTTAGTTCGCTTTCGCGAAAGCGAACAACCCTCAAACCGTATCTTTAAAGACTAGAAAATGAAGTAGATTTTGGAAGATTATTTATCCCAATTAAATGAAGCGCAGCGCCTTCCCGTGCTGCAAAAAGAAGGCCCAATGATCGTTATCGCAGGCGCTGGTTCAGGTAAAACCAGAGTACTAACCTTGCGCATTGCCTATCTCATGCAACAAGGCGTCGATCCATTCAATATACTATCGCTGACCTTTACTAATAAGGCGGCGCGGGAGATGAAAAAACGTATTGCAGATATTGTAGGGGTAAGCGAATCCAAGAACTTGTGGATGGGAACTTTCCACTCCGTTTTTGCTCGTTTGCTGCGCATGGAAGCTGATAAATTAGGCTACCCTTCTAACTTTACGATTTACGATTCTCAAGATTCTCAACGATTGACGAGTGCGATCATCAAGGAAATGGGACTGGATAAGGATGTTTATAAGTACAAACAGATTTTCTCTAGGATCTCGTCTCTCAAAAACAGCTTGATTACAGTACGTGCTTATTTTGCTGATGCAGATCTCCAGGAAGCAGATGCGATGGCGCGTAGGCCACGGTTTGGTGATATTTATAAAGAGTATGTAGAGCGCTGTTTTAAAGCTGGCGCGATGGATTTTGATGATCTATTATTGAAAACCAATGAATTGCTAAATCGATTCCCAGACGTTCTTGCAAAATACCAGAACCGTTTTCAATACATTCTGGTAGATGAGTATCAGGATACGAATCATTCCCAATATTTGATCGTAAAGGCGCTATCAGATAAATTTCAGAATATATGTGTAGTTGGCGATGATGCCCAATCTATTTATGCCTTTAGAGGAGCTAATATCAATAACATCTTAAACTTCCAGCGGGATTATGATGATGTAAAGGCCTACCGACTGGAACAAAATTACCGCTCTACCAAGAATATTGTAGAGGCGGCCAATTCTATTATTGAGCACAATAAAACCAAGTTGGATAAAGTGGTTTGGACCGCTAACAATGATGGCCCCAAAATCATTGTACATAGATTAATGAGCGATGCCGAAGAAGGTCGTTATGTAGCGAGTAGTATTTGGGAAAATAAAATGAATCACCAGCTGGGCAATGATCAGTTTGCTATACTTTATAGAACTAACGCGCAATCCAGAGCCATGGAAGACGCGCTTAGAAAGCGTGATATTCCCTACCGTATTTATGGCGGCCTCAGTTTCTACCAGCGTAAAGAGGTAAAAGACGTACTCTCCTATTTGCGATTAGTAGTCAACCCGAAAGATGAGGAAGCGCTCAAAAGGGTGATCAACTATCCAGCACGTGGTATAGGTCAAACGACCATGGACAAACTCATTGTAGGAGCCAAACAATACGACCGCAGCATTTTTGAAGTTATTGAGAATATCGATCGTGTAGACATCAACATCAATGGCGCTACAAAAACAAAATTGCGCAATTTCGTAACGATGATTAAGAGCTTCCAAGCGCTGGAAGAAACTCAAAACGTATTTGAGTTAACGGAATATGTTATCAAAAAAAGTGCCTTATTAACGGAATTAAAAAAGGACGGAACCCAAGAAGGAATTTCAAGAATTGAAAACATTGAAGAGTTACTCAATGGTATGCGTGACTTTGTCGAAGGGCAAAAAGAAGTGGCAGATGCTAGGGGATCGCTTTCTGAATTTTTAGAAGATGTAGCGCTTGCAACAGATTTAGACAATGACACAGGTGATACAGATCGCGTTTCATTAATGACTATTCACCTTTCTAAAGGTTTGGAGTTTCCATACCTATATATCGTTGGAATGGAAGAAGACTTATTCCCTAGTGGGATGAGCATGAATACTAGAGAGGAGTTGGAAGAAGAGCGTCGACTGTTTTATGTGGCACTTACTAGAGCAGAACATCAGGCTTACCTAACCTATACCTTAAGTCGATACCGCTGGGGAAAATTAGTAGATGCAGAACCTAGTCGCTTTATCAATGAAATTGATGATCAGTATGTAGAGTATACCACTCCCATGGATGATTACAAATACAAGCCACTGCTCGATGCAGACTTGTGGGACGAACCCGATAAATCCAAACTACGCCAGTCTAAGCCTAGAAATGGGACTCCCCCTAGCGTGAATAAACCCAGCGAAGAACAAATCAGGAAGCTGAGGAAAATGAGACCAGTGAGCACCGCGACAAATTCCACACCAGCTGGATTTGAAGGTGACCTTCAACCAGGAATGATGGTGGAACATGCCAGATTTGGACGTGGAGAGGTAGTAAATATTGAAGGTGTAGGCGGTGAGAAAAAAGCGGAGATACGATTTCAAGTAGGTGGATTGAAGAAGCTTCTCTTGAGGTTTGCGAAATTGGAATTGGTAGAATAAGACATAAAACCCATTTTAAATTTCAAATCACAGGATAAGAAAATGTCTAACGGATTATAGATATTAAATCTTAGCCTACGGTGCTAGATTGTAACTTCTTTAAGCTGCATTTCTTGAAAGAGAAATTATCCCATACATTTACAATAACCATCATACCTAGGAATGCAAAATATTCAGTATCCCGTACGTTTCTCCTTTAGAATAACAACTTTAAGCAACGATTTTACGGCCAAGGATGCCACCGGTCAAACCATTGCCTATGTTAGGCAAAAAATGTTCAAGCTTAAGGAGGCGATCACTGTTTACAATAATACCAGTAAATCTGAGGTTCTGTTTACTATTAAAGCAGACCGATGGCTAGACTGGAGTGCCGCTTACAGCATATACGACGCTCAAGGAAAAGTGTTAGGTAAGATTGCTCGAAAAGGATGGAAATCCATGTGGAAAGCAGAGTATAACATTATAGATCAAAACGACAAGCAACAATATAAAGTTCAAGAAGCCAGCGCGATGACGCGTCTTGCAGACTCACTAGTTGGCGAAATCCCTGTAGTCGGTTTTTTTACAGGTTACCTATTTAACCCCACCTATAATGTCACAGATAGAAACGGTGACATTGTTGTCAAATTAAAGAAAAAAGGATCCTTCTTTGGGAAAGAGTTTGAGCTCAACAAAATCGTAGATATTGAAGAAGATGATAAAGAAAGAGTGATGCTAGGTTTGATGATGATGATACTCTTAGAGCGCCGTCGCGGATAGGCCAGACGACAAAAGCTGAGACCATACAGTGACAATAGACGTTTTCCATACAAATTCATGGCTGACAAGAAACTAAAAAGAGATTTAGGTTTTTGGGACGTCCTACTATTTGGTGTAGGCAATATTGTTGGTGCTGGAATTTATGCCATTATAGGACAGGCCGCAGGCTTAAGCGGCAATATGTTATGGCTTAGTTTTGCTGTCGCTGCAATAGTTGCTTTGCTGACTGGATTATCATATGCAGAGTTTGTTAGCCGATTCCCTGATGCCGGAGGTAGTTTTGAATATTTAAAGCAAGGCCTAGGAGAAAAGACAGCCATTGCCATGTCTGTTTTCATAACTCTTACTGGAATAGTTGCTGCAGCCGCCATTTCTATAAGCTTTGCAGATTATGTGAGTCGACTTTTCGATATTCCCAACACCCTAAGTGTCGTTAGTATCATTGTGTTGATGGCCTTTTTCAATATCATAGGTTCCAAATATAGCTCCTACTACAATGGCCTTGCGACTATAATAACCCTAGCAGGTTTGATACTTGTGATTGCAGTTTGTATCCCAGATTTAGGTAATACCTCATTATTTGAAATGAATGAAATGGGATGGACAGGGATACTTGCTGGATCTGCCTTGATTTTTTTTAGTTATGTAGGATTTGAAGACCTCGTCAAAATGGCTGAGGAAACAAAGCAGCCGCGCAAGAACATGCCAAAAGCCATATTATTAAGTGGTCTGATTGTTTTGGTCGTCTATGTGCTAATCGCTATGGTAAGCGTGAGTGTCATGGATATAGATCAGTTAAGCAGTAGCAATGGGCCGCTAGCAGCGGTGATAGAATCAAAGCTAGGGGCTATAGGCTCTATCATACTAGTGGTAGTTGCGCTATTTGCCACGAGTAAGACCATTTTAAGTAATATTCTAGGCACCTCTCGTCTATTATTTGACGTGGCCAGAGACAGTGAAATTTCATGGCTCAAAAAGTTTACCACAATTAGCGGAATTGGCAATACGCCAAACTACGCCATCATAGCTATATCCATAATTACATTGTGTTTTGGCCTAATTGGCAATTTGAAAATGGTCGCCTCCATCAGCAACGTATTTGTATTTATAGTCTTTGTGATGGTCAATATCGCCTTGATCTCTTACCGAGTCAAGATCAGAAAGGAAAAAGATACGGATGAGGATCTTTTTAGGATACCGCTTAACGTCAACAACATTCCATTGCCTACCTTGCTTGCTATAGTCACTTTAGTTTTACTTTTAGCCTTTAATATTTACAATATCATAGAGGGTAAAGCCTGATATAAATAGAAACAAATACCTTGTACGAGAACAGCTTTCCTACCAAACGATTTAAAAACACTTTTGAATTTCTTCAATTGCATGTTGAGCCTTCAGAGAAGATTCTGGATCTAGGTGTAGAGAATCCATTCTCTGTGATCCTGAAGGAAAATGGTTTTCAAGTTGAGAATACCGGTGGTGAAGATTTAGACGACAATTTAAGTACCATTCAATCTTTCACGGGTAGTGTGATTACCGCCTTTGAGATTTTTGAACATTTAGTGAATCCTTATGGTGTTTTGAAGGCCATACCTTGCGATAAATTACTGGTAAGCGTACCCTTGAAGCTTTGGTTTGCGAGCGCTTATCGTAATCCTAATGACCTTAGAGACCAACATTATCATGAGTTTGAAGATTGGCAATTGGATTATGTCTTAAACAAAGCGGGTTGGGAGATCAAAGATTCCATCAAGTTTACAAACCCTACTTCTAAACTAGGTCTAAGACCGCTCTTGCGTCACTTTACAGACCGCTACTATCTTGTATATTGCGAGCGCACTAAAAACTAGAAATTGCACATCGCTATCGTCATACCAGCTTTTAATGAAGAAGCACTGATCGCCCAGACGCTAGAAAGCCTCTGCGATCAAACTCATCCCGCTGCTCAAATAGTAGTCGTAGACGATAATTCTACAGACCATACCTACGACATTGCTGCATCATTTATCACTCGATTACCGCTACAAGTCATTCGTAATTCTTCAAGCGCAGAAAATATTCCAGGCGCCAAGGTGATTCAAGCTTTTAAAAAAGGCCTCTCCTTGTTGGATCTTTCTAAATATGATGTGATCTGTAAGTTTGATGCTGATCTCATTTTTCCAACTGATTATCTGGAGCAAATTGTAGTTCGCTTTCGCGAAAGCGATACCATCGGCATGGTGGCAGGTCATTGTACTATTGAGAAAAACGGGAGTTGGGTACTAGAAAACCAAAATAACCCAGATCACATAAGAGGTGCTTTAAAAGCTTATCGCATCAATTGCTTTGATGCAATTGGAGGTCTAAAAACCAGCATAGGATGGGACACTATGGATGAAATGCTGGCGCGGTACAACGGTTGGAAGGTGGTAACTATAGAGGGTTTGCATGTCAAGCATCTCAAACCTACTGGTGTTTCTTACAAACCGAAATCCCTGCGATTACAAGGGGAAGCATTTTATAAAATGCGATACGGATTACCGCTAACCATGATCACCGCAATTAAGATGGCGTTTAAAAACAATAATTGGAGATTGATTGGTGACTACTTACAGGGATATTTCAACGCACAAAAAAGCGACCTTGATCCTTTAATGACTAAGGATCAAGGCCGCTTTTTGAGATCTTACCGCTGGAAAGGTATTAAATCTAAAATAGGTTTCTAGAAATTAAAGGACATGCCAAAATTAAAATTGAATTGGTTGTTCAGTTCCTCTTCAGGAGTCAACTCATCAGAATCATACTTTGCAAAAGGCACTTGAGCTTCTGTATACAACCCGAAGCCGTCAGAGAAAAAATAACGTGCTCCTAAATGACCACCAAAGTTTTTTGTTCCAAAACTCAGACCTGGATAAAAGTCAAACATTTCATCAACGTTTAAGACACTTCCTATGTTTGCGTTGAAACGCAAGCGCAAGTCTGCTCGTTGACCAAAATCGGCATCCAAAGCATCATCTATAGCCATTGCATAAACAGTAGCCACACCAAACGAGATGTTCTCGCCTACCCCATAATCGTAGGTAGCCTGTATTCCAGTGGCGTTGTCCTGCAAGTTCAATCCTACTTGAAATTTTTGATCACCCTTACCTGTAAAGGCTTGCCCCATCGATAAAGATGTAATTAAAAATGCTGTTGCAAATAATAGCTTTTTCATAATAGCTGTTTTAAGAGTCAAATATACTAGTAATACATTCGAATTATTTTAAAACTTTGGTAATAGGGTTCCCAGTAGCACTATTGGGAAAACTGATTTTTAGTAAAGTAGAGATGGTTGGTGCAATATCTGTTATAGAGGTACGCTCTGCCGATTCTCCCTTTTTAATCCCATTCCCGTAGAAAAGTAAGGGTACATGTGTATCGTAGCTTTGAGCGCTGCCGTGGGTTGAACCTGTTCTAGAATAAACGATCACACCTGGATCTAAAATGAAAATCACATCACCGCTGCGCTGGTGGTGAAAACCATTTTGAATCATAGCAGCCATTCCAGTAGTGAATGATCCTGATACCATAGCATCTCTAGTAAATGCTTTATCAACCCCAGGATAGTTGCGCATCTCTGCCGCTAAAAAATCTTGAAGTTCACCAGAATTTAATTTATTAGAGCGAATCAACTCTTGATCAAAGAAGACCTGGTCGTTGCTCACATTTTTGATAAGACCATTGATCTCAAATTGCGAGACCAATAAACTATCCATCTTTTTTACAAAATTGCGCTCATCAAAATAACCAGCACTAAATTTTTGCTCTTGCAAATATGCAGGAACATTAACGGCTCCATGATCTGCTGTTAGAAATACCGTATAATTTCCCTCTCCTACTTTATCATCCAGCGCCTTTAAAACTCGAGCTATATCTTGATCTAATCTCAAATAGGTATCCTCAATCTCTACAGAATTGACGCCATACTGATGGCCTACATAATCGGTACTTGAAAAGCTAATGGCAAGAAAGTCTGGAATTGAATCCGTACCCATGTTTTCTTTGTCTATTGCTTCAATAGCAAAATCAGCTACTATAGAATTACCGTAAGGCGTCGCTTTAATGAGGTTATAACCTCCATTTTTAGAAGCTAATGACTTTAAATCGTATGGAAAGGTTGCAGTTTCTTTTCCCCTAGGACTTCCTTCATACGGATTCAAATCTGGCCCGCTTGCGGTATACGACTCTAATGGATATAAGGTCTGCCATGTGGTTAAGTATTTCTCTGCTGGTTGAGATGCATTAAATGATGCTACCCAATCTGGCAATTGATTCCTGTAAAAAGAACTGGTGATAAAAGTTCCTTCGTCGCCTCCTCTAAACCAGTAAGCCGCATCTGCTGCGTGTCCCGCCGGTAAAATAGCCCCACGGTCTTTTATGGAAATCCCTATGACTTTAGAGCGACCTTGTGTAAAGAGCTTGAGTTCATCAGTGACCGTTGAACTCAACATGCGTGAGGGCGACATCTTTCCCTCATCGCTAGTAGTGCCTACAGGACTGGCCGATTCATCATCTGCATTGTAAATTGTACGATCAATAAACTTGTCGTACCAATTATTGCCTATGATACCATGATCAGCAGGAACGGTCCCTGTATAAATAGAGGCATGACCAGGAGCTGTATAGGTAGGAACATAATTATAATGATTGTTAGTGACGTTAAAGCCTTCATTCATTAATCGTTTAAATCCACCGTTACCATACCTACTGTAGAAGCGTGTCAAGTAATCATACCTCATTTGATCTACTACGATACCAACTACTAATCTCGGCCCTTCTGGTGGGGTCTCTATAGCTTTGTAATTAGTGCTTTCCAGTTCCGTTGGTTCTTGGTCAGTTAGCTTTCGCGAAAGCGAACAAGAAGTCAACATTAATGCACAGATTGCAACGAGGTAATAAGAAATTTTCATCCTTTTGTTTTGTGCAAAAATACGGTATGCAAATCCTCAGAAGTTTAAGAAAGGATTAAATCCCACCTTGCATTTTATATATATATTTACCGTCAATGAAGATTTTTACTCATTTAGGAAAATACATGATCATGCTTTTTGAGGTCTTCCGTAGACCTACAAAAGCAATAGTTCTCAAGGAGCTAATCTTGAAAGAAATTGATGATCTAATCATCGGCTCAATAGGCATCACTGCTTTTATTGCATTTTTTATGGGTGCCGTTGTCGCGCTGCAAACATCCTTGAACCTTGCCAATCCATTGATCCCAAAATCATTAATTGGTTTTGCTGTACGTCAATCTATTATTCTAGAATTTGCTCCTACGGTAATTTCTATCATTATGGCTGGTAAAGTGGGGTCCTATATTACATCCAGTATTGGAACCATGAATGTGACTGAGCAAATTGATGCATTGAAGGTAATGGGAATCAATCCTTTAAATTATCTAGTGTTTCCTAAAGTGATTGCTATGCTTTTTTACCCACTACTGATTGCGATAATTATGTTTGTGGGAATTCTAGGTGGTTTCATAGCGGCTGTATTTGGTGATTTAGTTAGTGCTCAAGATTTTATAATCGGTTTGCAGGATACATTCGTTCCCTATCAGGTACTGTATGCTTTCATAAAAACTATGGTATTTGGTATAATACTGGCTACCATCCCTAGTTATCATGGGTACTATATGAAAGGCGGTGCGCTCGAGGTTGGTGAAGCCTCTACAACATCTTTTGTTTGGACTTGTGTTGCCATCATTGTTGCTAACTACTTATTGACTTTACTTCTTCTCTGATGATCGAAATAAAAGATTTACATAAAAGCTTTAATGAAGAAATCATCCTTAACGGCATAGATGCAGAATTTATCGCTGGAAAAACTAATATGATCATTGGATCCAGTGGATCTGGAAAATCTGTTTTTCTAAAGAACATGCTGGGCCTTTTTAAACCAGATGCAGGAGAAATCATTTATGACGGTGAGCGATTAAATGAAATGGATGAAGACCGTCAGAAAGAATTGCGTGAGCAAATGGGGATGTTATTTCAGCACAGTGCTCTTTTTGATTCCATGACGGTTGAAGAAAACGTCATGTTCCCGTTACGCATGTTTACTAAAATGCGTCGCAAAGAACGTCAAGAAAGAGCAAACGACATTTTAGAGCGCGTAAACCTAATCAACCTTAATAAGAAAAAGCCAAGTGAGATTTCCGGTGGACAGCAAAAAAGGGTCGCTCTAGCAAGAGCTGTGGTAAATCGTCCTAAATTCCTGTTTTGTGATGAGCCAAATTCTGGACTAGACCCTAAAACTGCAACAATTATCGATAATTTGATTCAGGAGTTAACTCATGAATCAAATATGACTACCGTTATTATTTCTCATGATATGAATTCTGTACTTGAAATAGGAGAAACCATTATCTTTTTGAAAGACGGTAAAATTGCTTGGAAAGGAAATAATAAGCAGATCTTTAAAACAGATAATGAGTCTGTAACTGATTTCGTTTACAGCTCAGAACTATTCCGTAAAGTGCGGATTGCTCAAAATAAGGGGCTCTAGATTCAAGACGCAGTAGCTTAAGACGCTTTTACAACCACACTATCTGACTGAATGCGGTAGCGTAACCATTTACCCAATCTTTTATTAATACTCAACCTATCCTTAGGTCCAAGAGTTGCATCCTTAAAAGAAGTAGTAAATACGTCCACGGTATCTATTTTTTGAGAATCAAATTTTTTTGTAACGTTAGGTGCGTAAGATATGGACTTCAACTCTGGATATAGCAAGTAAGCCTCTTCACTGATGCCTTGAAAATTTTGATTTGCTGATTTTAAACTCAATAATTCTGTTTCCAAAGTGGATATTTTCAGACTTTGGTCTTGGAGTAACTTGATGTCGTTGATTCGGTCATTTTGAATGGCAGTTATATCTCCAAAATTACCATCCACTGTTGGCGATGATCCTTGATAAAATCTAGCGGTAACATTTTCTAATTCTGGAATGGAATTAAATTTAGCTTTCCACTGGTTTATTATGGCTTCAGGCACGGTGGCCCCAAAAAGTACAATATCAACCTGGTTGTCTACCTGATTGTACTCCTTAGTTGCTCTAGTCCCATCATATTGTATATATTCTTTCATGTAACTATCTATGGCGCTCTTTTTAACCTCGTTTTGATACAATTGAACAAATAGATAGACAGAAGGAGCCAACACAAGAAGCCCAACCACAGTTGCAATCCGCGAAACTTTTCTACGTTGTTTTTGATTGGCATATTTTACCATCGGGAACTTCAGCATCTTGCACACTACATAAGTGGACAAGCCTATAAACACCGTATTGATGGAAAACAGATACATGGCCCCACCAAAGTATTGTAGATTTCCTTCCGCTATTCCATATCCTGCCGTACATAGTGGCGGCATTAAAGCAGTAGCGATTGCTACACCCGCAATAGCATTAGAAATAGTGCCCTTTTTAGCTTTAGCTACAATCAACGCTAAACCTCCAAAAATGGCAACCAGCACATCCAAAATAGTAGGATAAGTACGTGCTTCTAACTCTGGGGTGAATAAAGATATCGGAGTTAAGGCAAAATAAAAGGTAGCGGTAAGTAGTGACAGGGCTACCATCACACCTAAATTAATTAATGATCTGCGCAGCATCCTGTCATCGTTGATTGCCACACCTAACCCCATACCAACTATGGGTCCCATAAGTGGCGAGATTAACATCGCACCTATGACCACAGCCGTTGAACTCACGTTAAGTCCTATAGATGCGACAAATATGGAGAATACCAGAATCCAGGCGTTATGTCCTTGAAATGAAATATCCTTCCTGACCGATTCTATAGTTTCATTACGGTCTGAATCCTCACGTATATCTAATAAACCATGAAGAAAGGATTTGGTATTATCCCAAATTCCTAAAATTGATTTTTTATTATCCTCGAGTTGATTCTCTTCTTTAGATGCTTGTTCCATTAACCAATTGCGTCGCCATACGTATCCATAGCGTCTTTTCTTATTTCTTTAATTTCTTGATCTGCCTCGATGGGTATAATCATCAAAACGTCCTCTTCGTCTACAATAATATAATCCTTGAGACCTTGAACAATCACTTTTTTACCTTTAGCGGTACGGATCATGTTTCTACTTGCATCCCTTGAGGTCACTTGGGCATTTACAATGGCATTTTGATCTTTAGTTTTATCCAACCTTGAGTACAAACTCCCCCAAGTTCCTACATCGTTCCAGCCAAAGTCTACCGGCAACACATACACGTCTGGACTGCGTTCCATAACAGCGTAATCGATGGATATGTCTTTGGCTTTGGCATAATTCTCTTCTAAAAATTGTTGTTCTCCAGCTTCATTATAAAACTGCATTCCATTTTGAAAGAGTTGGTATAATTCTGTTTCCGCTTTCGCGAAAGCGGAAATTACCGCGTCTACAGACCATATAAAAGTACCAGAATTCCATAGAAAATTACCTTCTGCAACATATTTCTTAGCAGTAGCTAAATCTGGTTTCTCCCTAAACTGTTTCACTTTTTTCACGGAACCCTCTGACTCCTGAAATTCGATATAACCAAATCCCGTGTTAGGAGAGTCTGGCTCTACCCCCATCGTCATAAGTGCTTCTGGATGATCCTCGCAAAATTGAAAGGCCGTGGTCAAGTCTTTTTGGAATTGATTGTCGTTTTCAATAAAACTATCGCTGGGAGCTACTATCATCCTAGCTTCCGGATTTTTCTTTTGAACTTTCAGGGCTGCAAGTAAAATACAAGGGGCTGTGTTGCGCATAGCTGGTTCTGCTACAATATTCTCAGCGAGAATTTCTGGTAGTTGCTGTTGAACCAAATCAATGTAATCTGTGTTAGTTAAAATCAAGATATTTTCAGTGGGCACCTGTTTCTTCAATCGGTCAAATGTGGTTTGGAGCAAGGATTGGCCTACTCCCAGCATATCATGAAATTGTTTAGGAAAAGATTGACGGCTCACTGGCCAAAATCTTGATCCCACACCACCAGCCATAATTACTGCATACTTATCACTCATAGACTTTTCCATAATTGAACGTGCACATTAGGCTGAAAAACATACATCCTCCCTGTATCAACCTCCATACATTCATACCGTTTACGTAATTTTTTTCCTCTTTGAAACCTTCGCCCATCTTTGGTCAAGAAGTAGTCCCCAGTATTCATCTCAAATATATAGATTTTATCTGTTGGGGGGTCATAGGATTTTAACGCAACACTCATAGCTGCGTCTGTATCACTACTAGCGTAAGGATTTCTGAAATGTCTGGCCAATACTGGCAGTAAATCCATAGGAAACACTTCCGGTCGCAAAAAAGGCAACATTAGTTTTTGAAAGGTTTGCTTCCATTCTATCCCGTGCGGCTTGATACGATACCCGTATTTTTTGAATGCGACCAAATGGGCAATCTCATGCACAAGGGTAATCAAAAACCGATAAGGGTTGAGATTAGAATTGATCGTGATCTTATGAGAGCCATCTGGTAGTGGACGGTAATCCCCATGCCTAGTTCTGCGCTCGTTGACAATTTTCAAATGCACATGATGTTCCTCCAACAGTGCAGTCAGTGGACTGACAGCAACAACTGGAAGATACTTTTCTAGAACATTCATAGTTTTTACTGTAAATAAGCGTCAACTGAAAAGCTGATTCTAGCCTATTTCCCTTTCTTCTGAGCTTCTTGCTGTGCTTGAGCTTGCTCCATGATCTTTTGCATCTTAGTAGCAAAGCCACCTTTTTTCTTAGGCTTAGCTTTCGCCTTTTCAATTTTAGCTAACACGCGATCCTTGTCGATAATAAAGTTTTTGATTACTAACATGATACCAATCGTAATCAAGTTAGACACAAAGTAATACAATGACAATCCACTCGCATAGTTATTAAAGAAAACTAGCATGAATAATGGTGATAAATACATGATAAACTTCATGTTAGGCATACCAGGTTGTGGCGTCTGCATGCTTTGACCTGTAGTCATTTGCATATAAAAGAATATAGATATAGAAGCCAGAATCGGGAATAAACTTACGTGATCACCGTAAAATGGTATATCAAAACCTTCTGGAAACTTGTATATCGTGTCATAACTGGATAAGTCATTTGCCCATAAGAAACTCTTCTGCCTCAAATCAAATGCGGTAGGGAAAAACTTAAACAGCGCAAAGAACACAGGCATTTGAAGCAATGCTGGCAAGCAACCCGACAAAGGACTCGCGCCCGCCTCGCTCTGCACCTTCATAGTTTCCTGCTGCTTTTTCATCGCATTGTCCTTGTACTTCTCCGCAATGCGGTTGATTTCTGGACGTAGGATTTTCATTTTTGCCTGGGTCAAATAACTCTTGTACAGGACGGGAGATAGCACTAACCGCACACATATAGTCAACAGAATGATCGCAATACCAAAAGCAATACCTAGATCAACCGTCAAGAATGAAAACAACGGGCGAATGGCATATTGATTGATCCAACCAAAAATTCCCCAACCTAAATCAACTACTTCATCTAAATTGCGTTCATACCCATTTAAAATATCAAAGTCAGTCGGACCGAAGTACCAATTCATATTGTAAGCTAACTCACCACCGCTGTATTCCATTTGAAGTTCTGACTCAAATTCTTTTGTAAATGTGTCTTGCTCTTCATTTATTTCCTCAATATTCTTTGATTTCAATACACCACTAGCAAACGGTGTATCTGTCAATAATATAGAGGAGAAGAAGTGCTGCTTGTAAGCTACATAAGTAATGTTCTCTTCTTCCTCTTCTGCACTCTCTCCTTGACCGGTATAATCGTCGCTACCGCCATCGTATTCGAATTTAATCTCCGTATAACGATTCTCGTTAGTCATGCTCTTTGACCTGCGGTAGGCTTTCATTTGCCAATCGAGAACAGCATTTTCTGAGGAATTTACAACGCTTGAAACCCCTTGAGTTCGAATAGTGAAATCCAGCATATAATCACCTGGTTCCATCTCATATCTATACTCAATAGAACCGGATCCTACAGGTGCTTTCATTGAAAGTACCTTATTAGCACCGTTAGTAGATTGAGTAGGTGTAAAAACTAGATCCTTGGTATGAATTTTACGACCGTCCTTAGCTGTTAAGATCAGATCAAAGGAATGATCATTTTCCTTAGCTAGATATACTGGTAAGGAGTCATATGTGTGAAATTTCTTAAGTAATGCCTCAGTAACATAAGCTCCTTTAGTATTAAATTTCAAATCCAACAAATCATTGGAGAGTTGCACTTCTTGACCCGCAGCAGGTTGTGGTATAAACGTAGAATCTGAAACTTGAGTCACTGAATCAATAGCTGCAGTCTTCACCGGCTCTTCTTCAACCTGCGCTACTTCTGCTTCCTGATCTACAGGCTGCTCTGGCTCATTATTGTAAACAAAAGTGTACATGAGAATGGCAAAAATTAATGTCATTCCTAGTATGGTCTTCCAGTCTGTTTTCTTCTCTTCCATAAAAATCCCCAGAATCGGGTGAATTTGCTCGTTAAAGCTTTTACTTGTATGCGATATGATTGTTAGCAGCTCGCTTTCGCGAAAGCGAACTTCTTTCTACTTTCTATTCTTTTTAAATTGAGCTGCGGCTTTTACAAAAGACACAAACAAGGGGTGTGGTGTTGCCACGGTACTCTTATATTCCGGGTGGTATTGAACTCCTATGAACCATGGGTGCTCAGGAATTTCCACCACTTCTACCAAGCCTGATTTAGGGTTGATCCCAGTACTTTTCAATCCGGCAGCATCGAGTTGTGATAAATACGCATTGTTGAATTCGTAACGGTGTCTGTGACGTTCTGATATCAATGATTTTTCATAAATCTTTTTGATCTTGCCTGACTTTAGTTCACAGTCCCAAGCCCCTAAACGCATGGTTCCACCCATATCAAGAATATCTTTTTGATCTTCCATAAGTGAAATCACAGGGTCTGGAGTATTTGCATCCATCTCTACGGAGTTGGCCTCTTTAAGACCTAACACATTGCGGCTGTATTCTATAACGGCCATTTGCATACCTAAACAAATTCCGAAAAACGGTATTCCCTTCTCTCTTGCAAATTGTACAGCTGCAATCTTACCTTCTATGCCACGCTCACCAAATCCTGGAGCCACTAGCATCCCGTCCAAATGAGCGAAATGTTTCTTCAATTTAGTAGGCTCTAAATGCTCGCTATGTATGGATTCAATTTTTACACTCACTTCATTAGCCGCACCTGCGTGAATGAAGGCTTCTAATATAGATTTGTATGAATCCTGAAGCTCCACATACTTCCCTATCAACCCGATAGTTACTTCCGACTTAGGGTTTTTGTGACGCTTTAAAAATTTATTCCAATTAGTTAAGTCTGGAGTGTCACCAGTTCTCAACAACATTTTTTTAATTACAACTGTATCTAGCCCTTGTTCTAACATCTTGTTAGGAACATCATAAATGGTTTCAACATCTATAGACTGGATCACAGCTTCTGGCTTCACGTTACAAAAACGTGCTAGCTTCAATCGTATATCTTCTGAAAGCTCATGCTCTGTACGACAAACCAAAATATCTGCCTGCACACCACTTTCCATCAAAGTTTTAACGCTGTGCTGAGTAGGCTTTGTTTTCAATTCGCCAGCCGCACTCAAGTAAGGAATTAAAGTTAAGTGAATCACTAAAGCGTTGCGCTCTCCCAGCTCCCAACTTAATTGACGAACGCTTTCTATATAAGGCAAAGACTCGATATCACCTACAGTTCCACCTATCTCTGTTATTACCACATCATAATCGCCAGACTTACCTAAAATCTGAATGCGATGCTTGATCTCATCTGTGATATGAGGAATGACTTGAACGGTTTTTCCTAAGAATTCACCTCGGCGCTCTTTTTCAATAACGCTTTGGTAGATACGACCAGTGGTTACATTGTTAGCTTGTGATGTATTAACATTGAGAAAACGCTCATAGTGACCTAAGTCAAGATCAGTTTCAGCACCGTCTTCTGTCACATAACACTCTCCATGCTCATAAGGATTTAAAGTTCCAGGATCGACGTTTATATAAGGATCGAGCTTTTGGATGGTAACTCGCAACCCTCTGGCTTGCAGCAATTTTGCAAGTGAAGCGGCAATAATACCTTTTCCTAATGAGGAAGTAACTCCACCTGTAACAAAAATATACTTAGGATGTGCCATAGAACCTTCGCTGAGCTTTTTAAAAACCAGCTGCAAAAGTACTTATTTTACGAGGAAATTAAGAATCTAAACGCAGGGAAAAATCGCCCCATTTCGTAATCAAGATAATCCGATATGAGCTTAAGAACTTTTTTGATTGATACTGAACATAATCGTCAAATCGTAACCTCTAAGACCAGCTGAACTCAATATTCTTTTCAATATCTGGATGAAGGCTATTCATCACTGGACAAGTTTGAGCTACGCGCTCTAGAATCAATTGAGCCCTTTTGTCACAATTTCCTTTCATGGATAGCTGCACCTCAATTTTAGAAATTCGTCGTGGTTCTGCAGCCATGATTTTAGTCACTTGTGCGGTGCTTCCTGCCAAGTCAACTTTTAAATCTGCCGCTTTGATTCCCATAACGGTCATCATACAACTTGCAAGACCTGCTGCTACAGTATCAGTTGGGGAAAAAGCTTCGCCTTTACCATTATTATCTATTGGAGCATCAGTTGGATATTCACTACCGCTTTTCAAATGCTTTGAATTGCACCTCAAATCACCTAAATAGGTGACCTGTGAGGTAATAGGTCTAGTTTCTTTCATAGACTTGTACTTCTTCAATACTTAAATCTGGTTGATAACGTAAGATGTAACAAGCCTCATTATAAAAACCTGCCAAAAACCTCTTGTTGTATTCAAAGCTATTTTCGACCATTACTGTGCGGCCGTTACGCATAGCACTTTCATACAAATTGTCTGCACTGGCCTGTCTCAAAATAACATCCATTGCAACATCAAATCCTCTAGTGGCATAATCACTAGGTGTAATTCCATGCTTCTTGAAATAATGGCTTGCAAAAATATTCTCGCTACTGGTATTTCTGTTAATTTGAGGGTACGTGTAGTTAACGGCAGCCAATCCTAAATTATTAATGCTATTATCATCTAGATCCTCCATCCCAACCATGGTGATGTTGTAAGAGCGTGCCTTTGCACCATAATCAGATACCGCACCTGTAAAAATCTTAGCTTCTTCTGCAGCTAGAATAACTACATTATCTCGATCCTTTACTAGTGGACTGGTGTACTTGTTACTAGATATGTAATTATTGTCATCAGGATACAACACGGTTGCATTAGGAAACAGCGCTGTAAATTGATTTTTCAATTGTGGCTTCTTATTGTCGCTGACTATAATAACATTTTTACCCGCGGCAAATCCAACCAAATAATTTTTCAACCGGTTCATCAAGAAGTCTTCGTCTGGCCTAGCTTGAAATAAATTCTTGTACAACTTTACATCAGTATTTGTAAGCGGAGAAACAACTGGGATATCATCGTCCTTCAATTCCTTGGCTACGGCTACCACATTTTTAGCCATCAATGGGCCAATAACACTGTTGTATTTTTTGAAATCATTATTCCTCACAATACTTATTGCAGTAGACTCATTTTTACCAGTATCAAATACATCAAAATCAACAGTCACTCCTAGAGCTCTTGCAGAGTCTCGAGCGATCATCATACCACTATAAAAGTCTGTAGCGATTCTCATGGTTTTGTCTGATTTAAGCAATCCTACCAACTCATCTCCAGACGCATTTCTTACTGAAAGTGGTAACATGACTGCGATGCGCTGATTCCTGTAGTTCCGAATGCTATCTACAAGCCTAGCATACGTAGCAGTGCTTTTCCAGGGTGCTGGCGCACCACGCTCCTTCACTCCTTTATAAGGAATTCGCAGCACCATGCCAGATTTCACACCATCTTTCAAGGCAGGATTAAGTGCAATCAAAGAATCTTTTTTAAGCCCAGTCATTTTTTCTAGACTGTACATGGTCATTTTAGGTTGAACTTGATATTCGACATATTGAAGACTGGCTTTTTTTGCTTCGCCCTGCTCCGATTTACGGTCAGTTTTGACCTTAGTGACAGAACTTGATGAAATTTCAGTAACTAATGGGCGGATGCTTTCCTCAACCTCATAAGGAACATTCAATACCATTCCTTCTTGTAAATCTTCAATTCCTGGATTCAAATCATCCAAAATATCAATAGAAATATTATGCTTCTTAGCAACTCGATACTTTCCCTCAGATTTTTGAACACGGTATTTTCCTGGAACTAAGCCTTCTTGACCGGCATATTCTGGTACAGCGTTCGTACTAACTGCGACTGATTCTACAGCTGCGCCTTTCTTAAAAACAGGAATAAGAATCCTGTCTCCTTTTTGAAGCGACTCAGAATACAGTTTTTTATTAGCCTCCTTGATGTCTAGAACGGTGACCTTGTATTCTTTGGCCAGTGTGTACAGCGTTTCTTTACGTTTGACTTTATGCTCTTCGTAGCGCTCTATGGGTCTTTTTGTGATCGTTTTATTTGACTTTGGAATTAACAAAGTCGCCCCTTTTTTCAAACCCATTTTTAGGTCTGGGTTGAGCTCGATCAGTTGCTCTGCAGTAATGTTATACTGGTTAATGATTTTGTAAACGGTATCTCCTTGTTCCACAACATGGCGTTCATAGCCTTGAACTATGGAGGAGTTCGCTTTCGCGAAAGCGAAACAAACCATCATTATTACTGCTATATATTTTATCATTTTATTCCCATTCTATGGTTGCAGGCGGTTTTGAACTGATGTCATACACTACTCTATTAACGCCTTTCACTTTATTTATTATCTCATTGCTGGTATCCTGAAGGAATTTGTAGGGTAAGTCCACCCAGTCTGCTGTCATTCCATCAGTACTTTCCACCGCTCGCAATGCCACACACTTTTCATAGGTGCGTTCATCTCCCATAACTCCTACTGAATTCACAGGAAGTAGAATCACTCCAGCTTGCCATACTTTATCGTATAGTTTCCACTTCTTTAGGTTAGCTATAAAAATAGCATCTGCTTCTTGTAGTAACCGCACCTTTTCTAGATCCACATCTCCCAAAATACGTATAGCAAGTCCTGGTCCAGGAAATGGATGCCTTCCTAATAGGTTCGTTGCCATTCCCATCTCAGCCCCTACACGTCGCACTTCATCTTTAAATAGCATGCGCAATGGCTCAACTATTTTGAGTTTCATGAAATCTGGTAAGCCACCTACATTGTGGTGAGACTTTATCGTTGCACTAGGTCCATTTACTGAAATACTTTCAATAACATCAGGATAAATGGTTCCTTGAGCTAGATAAGTCACATCCTCAATGGCATGCGCTTCATCATCAAAAACCTCAATGAAAGCACGGCCTATAGCCTTGCGTTTCAACTCAGGATCACTGATATCTTTCAACGCATCCATAAATCGTGCCGTCGCATCTACACCTTTTACGTTCAAGCCCATATCCTTGTATTGATGAAGCACTTCATCAAATTCATTTTTGCGCAATAATCCATTGTTTACAAAAATGCAGTACAAGTTTTCACCTATCGCCTTATGAAGCAAAATGGCGGCCACGCTAGAATCTACACCACCGCTTAAACCTAGAACCACTTTGTCCTCTCCTATTTTTTCTTTGAGCTCTGCAACTGTCATATCAACAAAAGCACCCGGTGTCCAGTCTGGAACCACACCTGCAATCTCGATTAAAAAGTTATGCAACAACTGTTTCCCATCGGTACTGTGGTACACTTCTGGGTGAAATTGAATTCCATATGTTTCTTCACCGTCTACTCGGTACGCAGCATTCAATACATCTTGTGTACTAGCCAGAGTTATAGCGTTTGCTGGTAACTCTTTAATAGTATCGCTGTGCGACATCCACACTTGCGAGTTTTCAGTAATGTTTTCGAATAAAGTTTCAGCGTCTTTAACTACTGTCAAATTTGCGCGTCCATATTCTCTGGTGCTCGATGGGGCCACTTTACCACCATGAAAATGAGCTAAATATTGAGCGCCATAGCATACTCCTAGTAAGGGTAGCTTCCCTTTTATATGAGATAAATCTGGGTGCGGCGCATCGTCAGATCGTACAGAAAATGGACTACCTGATAAAATAACCGCCTTAAAGGCAGATAAATCTTGTGGAACTTTATGAAAGGGGTGGATCTCACAGTAAATATTGAGTTCTCTAACACGGCGTGCTATAAGCTGTGTATACTGGGATCCGAAATCTAAAATTAAGACACTGTTTTGCATGCGCAAATTTACTTTATTAAATAAAAAAGATAGACTCTTTAACGTCAGTTATTATTAAACTCATAAAAAACCTAGAGCTCAATCACTGTAAATTGAAAATCTAAGGGGTCTAAGGATTCCTTTAAAATGTTAATCAATTCAGGACCGTAGTCTTTATAGAAATAAGAAAAATTAGCTTGACGTTCTTGTAAACTTTCTTTAGGAAACAAAACCTGCTTTAATTGAAGAGCTCGTGAAATTTGATCGTTCCATTTCCGCTTTTGGGCTTTGATCAATCGTTTTTCAAGGTGTTCCAACCCTTTAATTTGCTTACGCTCCTGCGCTCCCACCGCATTTAAAAAAGTAGGATCTGTTTTTTCAGCTAATGAATACAACTCCTCAAATTGTTTCTTTAGATGATTTTTTTGGTCTTCAAAATCAATTGGGATTTCGCTGACCTGACGCACAATCTGTTCCTCTAGTTCAAAGTCTTTTTGAAATAAGTCTTGCACTTGGAGGTTCATTTTAGCCAATTTCCCCACTTGCTTTCCAGGTACTAAAACTGCGGAGTTACGCAGAAGCAAAATCGGAAACGGTATTTCTTGCGAATCAAAATAACTTTTAAGTTCTAACCAGTAAGCGATTTCACCACCACCGCCTATGTAGCATAAGTTAGGTAAAATCACCTCTTGATACAGCGGCCGTAAAATTACATTTGGAGAAAAACGTTGTGGATGAGTATATAATTCCTGTAAAATTTCTTGCTTTGAAAACACCAGTTTTGTTTCATCAATATAAAACTGTTGTTCTTTTTCAATTATGCGATGCCGACCGTAATCAGTTAAATAAAAAAGGTTTATTTCTCTGGGATTCACTTGAATTTTGTAATCTTCTTTCCAACCCTTTATCGTTTTTGATACTTTCTTAAAAGACGTTTGCTGTAGTAGCTCATCTTCAAAATAAGGAATCACTAACTCTTTCAAAGCAGCATCATCAGCATCTAAAATAACCAGGCCTTCCTCTTTGAAAAGCGAGTGAGCGAGTAGTTGAGTGGCTACAGCTAAATTTTCACCAGAATAAGAATGTTCAAATAAGGTACTAAGTTCTTCAGCATATCTAGCCGGCCCCATCAGTAATTCTAGCTGCTCTTTTACCTGCTCCAAGCCTGATGTATCCAGCCGCCCTACCGCTCCAGCACTTTCCCTGTCATATACTAATTTGCGCTCGCCGTAGTTAAAATATTTAATTTCATCAAAATCATGATCTTCTGTCGCCATCCAGTATATCGGTACAAAACGACTATCTGGATAGGCCTCTTTCAATTGCTTACATAAGTTGATGGTACTTATGATTTTATACAAGAAATAAAGCGGGCCAGTAAAGAGGTTTAATTGGTGTCCTGTTGTGACAGTAAACGTATCCTGATGATCCAGCGCATTGATATTCTCAAGAGTTTTAGCTGCATCAGTATTATTTTCGTACTGAATTAGTAGACTTTTCTTTAACACAGCACGCTGTATTTGAAGATTTGCCTGATTACGCTTTTCTTCCATCTGCGCTTCAAAATTTTGCACATCAGGAAATCGATGGTACAGATCCCGTACGGAATCTTTTTGATCCAAATAATCCTTTATCAGCTTTGAAAAATACCTCAAACGTTGGTATGGAATTTTGGATGAATTCATGAAACTTGAGTAAATGGGATAAAATGTGGTGTTTTTCGCTTTCGCGAAAGCGAACTTGATAACCAGCTATTTTGCTGTTTTAGATTTTGGTTTAGGTTGATATACCGGTAGAATCTTATTAGACACCTCTCCAAAACCTATACGGATAGGGCCGTTGTTGCAAAAGCCTCTCATCGTTACCGTATCGTGATCATTAATAAAGCTACGTTCTGATCCATCATTTAACTGGACAGGTTTTTCTCCTTTCCAACTCAATTCGAGCATGGACCCATAACTATCTGCGCTAGGACCTGATATGGTACCACTTCCCATCATATCACCGCTGTTGATTCGACAACCATTTATGGTATGATGAGCCAATTGTTGTGACATACTCCAGTACATATATTTAAAGTTGGATTTACTGACGGTTGTAGCTGTTCCATTCTCTGGAGTAATATCTACCTCTAAATGGATATCAAAACTTTTCTTTCCTTTCTGTTTTAAATAATCTAGCAAAGGCTGTTCTGGCTCAGGCCCTTCACATCTAAAAGGCTCTAAAGCATCCATAGTAACTATCCATGGACTAACGGAGCTTGCAAAGTTTTTACCTAAAAACGGTCCTAACGGCACATATTCCCAGCGCTGTATATCTCTTGCACTCCAGTCATTGAATAAAACCATTCCAAAAATATAATCCTCTGCCTTATCGACTGGAATAGGTTGCCCTAGGTTGTTAGCATCTGTAGTGATAAATGCCATTTCCAATTCAAAGTCTAATGAAGTTGAAGGCGCTACAATCGGTTTATCTGACCCATTAGGTAACTGCTGTCCTTGCGGGCGGTGAATGGCTTTTCCTGAGGGAATAATGGAGCTAGAACGACCGTGATAAGCTACTGGCATGTGCAGCCAATTGGGCAACAAAGCATTTTCTGGATCCCTAAACATGGATCCTACGTTTGTGGCATGCTCTTTACTACTATAAAAATCAGTATAATCACCTATCTGTACAGGCAATTGCATTTCAACATCGTCCATATGAAAAATGACGCGTTCACGGTGCTCCTTATGATCCCTCAGCTCAGCATTTGATTTGTCAAAAATATCGCCTATCCTATTTCTCACCAGCCTCCAGGTTTTTTTACCATCAGATATAAAGTCGTTCAAGGTATCCTGCATAAACATATCATCAGTCAAGGGGACACTATCAAAGTAACCTAACTCCTGCAATGCGCCTAAGTCGATAGCATAATCTCCTATACGGGATCCTATGGTGATAACATTCTCCCTTGTAAGAAAAACTCCGAAGGGTATATTCTGAATAGGGAAATGTGTGTCCTGGCTATAACCTATCCAAGAGGTTCGATTTGGGTTATTCGTGATTTTTGGCATGGGTCGGTTTTAGGTTGTTAAAAAGTACTGATCAAATATATTGATCATCCATGCTAACATAAGGGTTGTAACGTACTTTTGTATTTAAATTTTTCACAAATGGCAGCAATGGATAACCAGATATTTGATTTAATAGAATTAGAGGGAAAAAGACAAGTTTCAGGACTAGAATTAATAGCAAGTGAAAACTATGTGAGTGATAATGTACTGCGAGCAGCAGGCTCTATTTTGACCAATAAATACGCAGAAGGCTATCCAGGTAAAAGGTATTATGGAGGCTGTGAAGTCGTTGATGAAATAGAAAATCTAGCGATCGATCGCGCAAAATTACTTTTCAATGCAGAATATGTAAACGTACAACCACACTCTGGTAGCCAAGCAAACACTGCTGTATTTCATGCCTGCTTAAAACCAGGTGACAAGATATTAGGTTTTGATTTGTCCCATGGTGGACATTTGACACATGGCTCACCTGTTAACTTTTCAGGAAAACTCTATGAAACTTCATTTTACGGAGTCGAAAAAGAAACAGGCCTACTGGATTACGATAAAATTCAAGAGAATGCGGAGAGGGAACAACCTAAATTAATCATTGCGGGTGCATCTGCCTATAGTAGAGAAATTGATTATAAGAGATTCAGAGAAATAGCAGACTCTGTGAATGCTATTTTACTAGCAGATATTGCCCATCCAGCGGGATTGATTGCGAAAGGACTTCTTCAAGATGCAGTAGAACATGCCCATATTTGTACCAGTACCACTCACAAGACCTTAAGAGGACCACGTGGGGGTATCATCATCATGGGAGCTGATTTTGAAAATCCATTTGGAGACAAGCTCAAGAATGGCAATCTGAAAATGATGTCTAGCTTGTTGAACAGTGGTGTTTTCCCAGGAAATCAAGGTGGTCCATTAATGCACATCATAGCAGCTAAAGCAGTCGCATTTGAAGAGGCATTGCAGGATGATTTTTTACATTACACGGTCCAGACTAAGAAGAATGCAGCAGCCTTAGCCAATTCACTTAAAGCGAAAGGCTATAACATCATATCTGGTGGAACTGATAACCACATGATGCTTATCGATCTACGCAACAAAAATATTACAGGTAAGGATGCAGAAATTGCACTCGGCAAGAGTCACATTACTGTGAATAAAAACATGGTACCATTTGATAGCGAATCTCCATTTGTAACCAGTGGTATCCGCATAGGAACAGCTGCGATAACAACTCGAGGTATAGACACGCAAGACATGGAAAAGGTTGCAAGTTGGATCGACGCAGTAATCAATAACAAGGAAGATGAAGAAAAGCTCAAGGAAATCGGTGAAGAAGTCGCAGAATTTACCGCAGGTTATCCTATATTTTCCAAATAAGCAGCGATTAAGCACACAATAGCGCCCACCACTTCAAGCCCGATACCAACGTATCGGGTTTTTTTATGTCCCTATTTTATTCCTGTAAAGAAGTTCGCTTTCGCGAAAGAATACTTCCCATAAATTACGTAGAAGTTTAACA